>NZ_JBSFPI010000004.1:0-419576 GCF_053588115.1 Nocardia sp. NPDC003482 | reverse complement strand
CTTTATTCGAATCCGCACCCGTTGCAGGGCCCTGAAAGGGGTGCGGATTCGAATAAAGGGTGCGGCTGGGTTGGCGTACGGGGGGTGTGGTGAACGGGTTGGCTTCGGTGGGGGAGACGTTTCAGGAGACCGCGGCCTCGGGGCCGTTGGTGTTGGCGTTGGGGGTTTGTGTGTTGGCGGGGTTGGTGTCGTTCGCCTCGCCCTGTGTGGTGCCGTTGGTGCCGGGGTATCTGTCGTATCTGGCGGGGCTGGTGGGGGCCGAGGCGCCGCCGGTGACCGTGGCCGAGGCGCGGGGGAAGCGGGGGACGGTCGTCGAGCGGGCGGGGCGGGCCCGGGTCGCGGGGGCGGCGGGGCTGTTCGTGGCGGGGTTCACGGTGGTGTTCGTGCTGGCGTCGGTGACCGTGTTCGGGGTCATCCAGACGTTGAACGTGAATCGTGAACTGCTGCAACGGATCGGCGGGGTGGTGACCGTGCTGATGGGGCTCGTCTTCCTCGGACTGGTCCCGGCCTTGCAGCGCGACACCCGGATGCATCCGCGGCGGCTCACCGGAATCGTGGGCGCCCCGCTGCTCGGCGCGGTCTTCGCGCTCGGCTGGACGCCCTGCCTGGGGCCGACGCTCTCCGGCGTCATGGCCGTCTCCGCCGGAACCGAGGGCACCACCGCCGCGCGCGGGGTCGCCCTGATCGTCGCCTACTGCCTCGGACTCGGACTGCCGTTCGTGATCCTGGCCTTCGGCTCGGCCAGCGCGCTGCGGGGCGTGGGCTGGCTGCGCCGCAACTCCCGCACCATCCAGGTGATCGGGGGAATCCTGCTCGTCGCCGTCGGCATCGCACTGGTCACCGGGATGTGGGATCAGTTCGTCGGGTGGGTCCGCAATGTATTCGTCTCCCGAGTGACCCTGCCTATCTGACATGACCACGACCATGACCGCTCCCGATCGGCGTCCCGCCCGCCCGCCGCGCCAGCCGTTGCCGCGCCGCGCGCTCGCCCTGCTGCGCAACACCTGGCGCGGCCTGACCAGCATGCGCACCGCGCTGATGCTGCTGTTCCTGCTGGCGCTCGGCGCGATTCCGGGCGCGCTGCTGCCGCAACGCAGCCTCAACCCGCAGAAGGTCGATCGGTACATCGCCGACCGCGGCACGCTCGGTCCGCTGATGGACCGGCTGCAACTGTTCGACGTGTTCTCCAGCTTCTGGTTCACCGCGATCTACGTGCTGCTGTTCGTCTCGCTGGTCGGCTGCATCGTGCCGCGCGTGTTCGACCACTACCGCGCGCTGCGCACCCCGCCGGTCAAGGCGCCGCGCAACCTGTCCCGGCTCCCGCACCACGACTCGGTCGAGGTGGACGAGGCCCCGGCGGACGTGATCGCCCGTGCCCGAACGCGATTGCGCGGCTGGCGCGTGGTCGAGCGGTCGGACGGCGACGTCGTGACCCTCGCCGCCGAGAAGGGCTACCTGCGCGAACTCGGCAATATCGTCTTCCATCTGGCCCTGGTCGGACTGCTGGTGGCGATCGCGGTGGGCAAGCTGTTCGGCTACGAGGGCACGGTCATCGTGGTCGCCGACAACGGACCCGGCTTCTGCACCACCTCGACCGCGGCGTTCGACTCCTTCCGCGCGGGCCGCGTCAACGACGGCACCGGCCTGTCGCCACTGTGCGTGCGCGTCAAGGACTTCCGGGCCGACTACCTGCCCAACGGCCAGGCCGAGATGTTCACCGCGAACATCTCCTATCAGGCCGGGAACGATCTGGCCGCGAACACCTGGCGCGACACCACGATCCAGGTCAACCACCCGCTGCGCGTCGCCGGCGACCGCGTCTATCTCCAGGGCCACGGCTACGCCCCGACCTTCACCGTCACCTATCCCGACGGCCAGACCCGTACCGAAACCGTGCAGTGGCGTCCCGACGACGCGACGACCTTCCTGTCCAGCGGCGTCATGCGCTTCGACCCACCCGGCGGCATGTTCGCCACCGAGGAGGAGCGCCGCAAGCACCAGATCGCGATCGACGGCCTGTTCGCCCCGACCGCCCTGCTGCACGGCAACCTGCTGACCTCGTCCTATCCGGCGCTCACCGATCCGGCTGTCGCCGTGGACATCTACCGCGGCGAGACGGGCCTGGACACCGGCCGACCGCAATCGCTGTTCGCCCTCGATCCGGAGATGATCAAGCAGGACCGCCTGGTGAAACAGCAGCGGGTGAACCTGCGCCCGGGTGAGTCGGCCACCCTCGACGACGGCACCAAGGTGACCTTCGACGGCGCGAAACAGTTTGCGAACCTTCAGGTTTCGCACGATCCGGCACAGGGCTGGGTGCTCGCCTGCGCCCTCACCATGATGGCCGGACTCCTGGTCTCGCTCCTGGTGAAGCGCCGCCGCGTCTGGCTGCGGGCCTACCCCGACTCCCGCGAACCCGATGAACGACGTACCGTAGTAGAGATGGGCGGCCTGGCCCGCACCGACCAGGCCGGCTGGGGCGGCGAATTCGACCGCCTGCGCAAACGACTGCTGGGCGACTCGCAGAGCACGGGAGAGTGAGCATGCCGATCGACGAGACCCTCGCCGGGTACAGCAATCTGGCCTTCAAATCGTCGTGGGTCGTCTACGTCCTGGTCCTCGCACTGCTCATCGTGCAGTACTCCTCGGCCCGCACCACCCGGACCGACGCCCGCGAACTGGTCACCGCGGGCGGACCGGCGACCCCCGGCCGTATCGACCCCGCACCTACCCGTTCCACCGCGGAACGCTTCGGCAATATGGCCTTCGCGGTCCTGTTCGTGGGCATCGGCCTGCACCTGGCGTCGATCGTGTTGCGCGGCTTCGCGACTCACCGCTTCCCGCTCGGCAACATGTACGAGTTCATCGCCATGGCCACGGCCGCCGCGATGCTCACCGGCCTGGCCTTCATGCGCGAACGCCGCTACCGCTCGATGTGGGTCTTCCTGCTGGTCCCGGTGCTCATCCTGATGTTCCTGGCGGGCCAGGTCCTCTACGCCGAAGCGGCCCCGGTGGTTCCGGCCCTGAAGTCCTTCTGGCTCCCCATCCACGTCACGGTCGTGAGCACCGGCAGCGGCATCTTCCTCCTCTCGGGCGTCGCCAGCCTGCTGTTCCTGCTCCGCCTGCGCGAGCCGGAGGGCTCGGAGTCCCCGAACATCCTCGGCGCCATCGCCCGCCGCCTCCCCGACGCCCGCACCCTGGACCGCCTCGCCTACCGCACCACGATCATCGGCTTCCCCATCTTCGGCGCAGGCGTCATCCTCGGCGCCATCTGGGCGGAATCGGCCTGGGGGCGGTTCTGGGGCTGGGACCCGAAGGAGACGGTGTCGTTCATCGCCTGGGTGATCTACGCGGCGTATCTGCACGCGCGGGCCACCTCGGGGTGGCGGGAGACGAAGGCGGCGTGGATCAATATCGCTGGGTTCGTGGCTATGTTGTTCAATTTGTTCATTATCAATATCGTGGTGAGTGGGTTGCACAGCTACGCCGGGCTCAACTGACGCAATGGCGGCAGCGGGTGCCAGGTCACCGGTACCTCTCGCATGAGTAGGGCGGAGTCGAGTTCCGCGGTGCCCGCCGGGTAGCGGGTGCGGTCGTCGAAGACCGTGGAGTGGACCGAATCAATATCGAGTGGCTCGACATGCCATGCGTCCGTTCGGAGTTCGAGGGCGTCGAGGTGGCGGCCGTCGCGAGTGGCGGAGAAGCCGATCGAGCCGTGTTCGAAGAAGTCGGATGCCTGGGTCAGGTCGGGGAACAGGGCGCTGTCTCGGAAGCGGGTGGTGGTGTGGACGTCCACGGTGACGGCCATGGCTCGGTCCTGGCTGGTGAAGCCGACGTGCAGGGACTCCTCCGTCTCGCGGACGTCGAATCGGGCGTAGCTGTGTTCGCCCGGGAACAGGCGGCCGCCGGCGAGGGTATTGATGCGCGAACCGCTGTCGCGGCGGTCGATGTAGACGCCGGTCGACAGTCCTTCCGGCCCATCCCATTCCACCGCGATGCGATGGGCCGCGTTCTCGCTGCGCAGGCCGATCGAACCGGGAAGGGGCGCGGGGCGGAACCGTCCCAACCGGATCAAGCAGATGCCCGCGACCGCCCACCCGTCGACCAGACGGGGACGCAGGGGCCGGGGCACCGACCGCGCGGCGATCTCGGGGTCGACGCGGTAGTTCACCAGCAGGCGCCGCTCGACCACGCTGGACATTCTGGGCGGTCTCATAGTCGTCCTATCGGCTTTCCCGCGCGGGAGTTACCGGCTTGGGGCCTGTTTCCGGTGGGCCGCGGCCTCGTGCAGGGCCCGCCGCGCGGCGGCTATTGCCGGGTGATCAGCGGTGCCGCGGCGGTAGGCGAGGTGGGTGCGGCGGCGAATGGGAGTTGGGGTGAGGGTGACCGTCGTGGGGACGTCGTGGGTGGCGAGGTCGGGGACGAAGGCTACCCCCTGGCCCGCGGCCACCAGGGCGAGAACCGTGCCGAAATCGTCGGCGTGGTGGCGGATGCGAGGGGTGAAACCGGTTGCCTCGCAGGACCTTACGGTCATCCGGTGGCAGAGGGTGCCGGGGGTTCCGGCTATCCAGGAGGAATCGGCGTGGGCGGCAATCGGTTTCGAGTTCAGTGCGGCCAGGTGGACGGTTTCCTCCAGGAAAGGTTCGGTGTCCAAACCGGATTCGGGCTCGGCCGGGACATAGTCGTACTCCTGCAACAACGCCAAATCCAACACCGAGCTGCGCAGCGCGTCGGCGGCGTCGGCGGGATCCAGTTCGGAGACCATAAGTTCCAGGCCGGGATGTGCCGTGCTCAACATGACCAGGGCGGGGGAGAGGATGGTGCGGACGGCGGTGGGGAAGGCGCCGATGCGGAGCGTGCCGGTGAGTTCGGTTCGGGTGGCGGCCAATTCGGCGGTGGCTTGTTCGAGGGTGGCCAGGATGGTTTCGGTGTGGTCGACCAGGCGATGGGCGGCGGGGGGGAGGGTGACGGTGCGGCCGGTGCGGTGCAGGAGGGGGACGCCCGCCTCGCGTTCCAGGATCGTCAGCTGCTGGGAGACCGCGGACGGCGTGTAGGACAGGGCCTCGGCCACGGCGGCGATCGTGCGGCGGCGGGAGAGTTCGCGCAGCAGGCGGAGGCGGCGGACGTCGAGCATCGGCTCAGCTTAAGCTCGACGGCAGGAAGGCGAAATAGACGTAACGGGTCGTCTGGGCCACGCTGGGGTCATGACGTTCTCGGGTCTGTTCGTTCCCCTGATCACGCCCTTCACCGCGCGGGGCGAACTCGCGGCCGACGCGCTCGCGGCGCTCGCCTGCGAAGTCCTCGACGCGGGCGCGGCCGGACTCGTCGCGCTCGGCACCACCGGGGAACCGGCCACCCTCACCCCGGGCGAGCGGCGACGCGTCGTCGACATCCTCGCCACGGTGTGCGCGGAACGCCGGTCCCCCTTGATAATCGGGGCCGGGTCCAATGCCACCGCCGATTCGGTGCGGGATGTCGAACGACTCGATCCGCGGGCGGCGGCGGTCCTGGCGGTCGTCCCGTACTACACCCGTCCCTCGGAGGAGGGGATCGTCGCCCACTTCCGCGCGCTCGCCGCGGCCAGCCCGGCGCCGCTGCTGATCTACAACATCCCCTACCGCACCGGCCGCACCCTGAGCCTCGAAACCCTGTGCCGCCTGGCCGAACTCCCGAATATCGCCGGATTCAAACACGCCGTCGGCGGGATCGACGACACCACCGTCGCCTTCCTCGGCCGCACGCACACCGCCGTCCTCGCCGGTGACGACCTCTACGCCGCACCACTATTGGCCCTCGGCGCCAGCGGCGCGATTCTCGCAAGCGCCAATGTCCTACCTGAGTCATACGCCCGGCTCGTCTCGTCCTGGCGGGACGGACCATTCGACCGACCGCTGGCCCATCGCCTCGCGGCCCTCGCGGAAACCCTGTTCGCCGAACCGAATCCGGTCGTCGTCAAGGCCGTGCTCGCCGCCCGGGGCCGAATCCCCACCCCGGACGTCCGCATGCCGCTGCTCCCGGCGACCGATACCGCCGTCGCGCGAGCGCTGACCGCCCTCGAGGCGGTGCCCACCGCGATGTGATCCGGTGACCGAAATCCCCCGCGCTACAGTGAGCTGCACGTTCAACGCCGCGCGGGAACCCGCGCTGACCTTCGGGCCCAGCCTGCTCACCGCGCCGCGCGGGCTGGCCGTGTCGGCGGGACATCCACTGGCGCAACGGGATTCGGTCGACGCCGAGGAACTGGCCGAGTTCGAGACGATCATGCCGCCGCCGACGTTCCCGGAGTGGTTCGTCGACGCGTGGGCGCCGCCGGTCACGCCGTCGGGGCGGCCGATTCGCCGCCGGGCCGTGGTCGCCGATTGGAGCGTCGATCCGGCGGTGGACGCGGTGGTCCGCACGGGACTGATCCACATCGCGACGTCGCTCATGGTGGAGGGCCTGGTCCGCCCCGGGGTGGTGCTCGTCCCGGTGACCGGGCTACCGGACGCTCATCTGGTGCCGGTCCGGCGCGGCGCGGCCGATTCGGCCCTGGTCCGCCGCTTCGTGGACGTTGCCACGCGAAGCTGAGCGCGCCCTCAGCGCTCGGGTCCGGGATCGCCGTCCCGGTGCTGGCGCGAGATGCGCCAAAGGAATTCGGGATCGTCGTCGGGGCCGACGATGCGATTGCGGTGCGAGGAATTCCGACCGGCGCCGGAGCGGTGCGCAGTGCCCGGTCCGAACGCCTTCCAGCACAACACCGCGACGGCCACCACCGCGATGAGTGCCAACAGGTACGTCACGTCGCTCACCTCCTGCTATCGAGGGTAATCGGGTGGCGTACCTGCGGCACGACCTACGCGGAAATCGGGGTCAGACGCGCGTCGCCTCGGTGGTCAACGACTTCAACAGCTGCATCACCTCGGACTCGCGGAAGCGGCGGTGACCGCCGGGAGTGCGCAGCGAGCCCAGCCGCCCGGCGTGCGCCCAGCGGGTGACGGTCTTCGGATCGACATGGAACAGTGCCGCTACCTGGCCCGGGGTCAGGAGGGCCTCCTGGCCGTTGACGGAACCCAACGTGCGGCTCGCCGCGGTGATCGCAGTCATTCGCAAACCTTTCCGTAATCGACAGTCCCTCATCAGATAGCGACATCGTTGCACTGACACCCCCAGGTACTCGAACGATCTAACGTTGGTAAAGGGGAAGTAATAGACAAATCGGATATCCGTACGGCTTGGATTTGTCCGCTTGTGTCCGGACCAGCGAATATCCAGCGTCCCCTTCGGTGGCGATCCGGCAAATCGGGCGGATCGTCACCGCGGCAGGGCCGTCACTTAGGCTGGACGGGTGAGTGACGCATCCCGACCGGACGACGACGCCGCCCCCGAGACCGCCGTTTCGCCGGGTCGGCGGCTGGTGCGCAACCTGGTGCTGTACACCCTCGCCCGGCTGGCGCTGGTCGCGGTCCTCGCGGCCGTCATCGTCGCGGCGGCGCGTTTGCTGAACGTGGACATCCCGCTGATCGTCGCGCTGTTGTTCGCGCTCGTCGTCGCGATGCCGCTGTCGATGGTGCTGTTCAAGCGCCTGCGCGCGCGGGTCAACGAGGACATCGCCGCGGTCGACGAGAAGCGGCGCACCGACAAGGCCCGATTGCGGGCGCGCCTGCGCGGCGACGAGGCGGAGTGACCGCACCGCTCGCGCGCTGAGAACGCCTCGCGGGCAAGACATTCGGATCCCTCGTCGGGTGCACGCGTTCCTGTCGTGTCAATTTTCATTGACATAGCCCGCGCGTCAACGTAAATTGACGTCATGAGTGAAGCGACAACGCTGGCGGCCGCCGCCGGTAGCCCGGATCCCCAGATCGGGCTGCGCGCGGTGCTCGCACTGCGCCGGCTGCTCGAACGGCTCGAGGCGATCCAGGTGGCCAATGCCCGCACCCAGGGCTGGTCCTGGCAGGCGATCGCCGACGCCCTCGAGGTCAGCCGCCAGGCGGTCCACCAGAAGTACAACCGGAGAGGCGGGATCCGCTGATGTTCGAACGGTTCAGCAAGGCAGCGCGCTACGCGGTCGTGATCGCCCAGGAGGAGGCGCGTCAATTGCGTTCGGAGCGAATCGATGTCGAGCACCTGTTGCTCGGGGTCGCCGTGAGCCCCGACAAGGCGCTGCGAAAAACGCTGGCGGACAACGGGGTGACCGGTGAGCGGATCCGAGCCGCGCTGAGCGCCAGGCGGATCGGCGAACCGCTCGGCGAGGAGGACGCCGCCGCACTGCGTTCCATCGGCATCGACCTGGATCGGGTGCGCGAGAGCCTGGAGGCCACGTTCGGCGAGGACGCCCTCGAGCGCGCGGTGCCGGGCGAGGAAAGCCGTTGGGGCCGTCTGAGTTTGCGCGGCGGCCGGAACTTCGGCCACATCCCGTTCACCCGGGACGCGAAGAAGGCGCTGGAGCTGTCCCTGCGCGAGACGCTCGCGCGCGGCGACGACCGCATCGAGGCCGCGCACGTACTGCTCGGCATCCTGCGCGCGCCGAACCCCGCCACCCGCGACCTGCTCGGCGGCGACTCCGGCGTGCGCGCCCTGCGCGACGCGACGCACGGCCTGCTCGACGAGGCGGCCTGATTCGATGGGTTCGCCGCTAGGCTGGCGCCATGGTTGTCCTGCTACGCCTGGTCATCAACGCCGTCGCCATCTGGCTCGCCGCCGCGTGGAACGACAAGATCGACCTGATCAGTCCGGAACACGACGGCACCGGGGGCAAGATCGTCGTGCTGCTGGCCGTCGCGGTGGTCTTCGGCCTGGTCAACGCGCTGGTGAAGCCGATCGTGAAGCTGCTGTCGCTGCCGCTGGTCGTCCTCACGCTCGGGCTGTTCCTGTTGGTGATCAACGCGCTGATGCTGCTGCTGACCGCCAAGATCACCGAGACCACCGAATACGGCCTGCGGGTGCACGGGTTCTGGGCCGCGGTGGTCGGCAGCATCATCATCACCCTGGTGAACTGGGTGCTCGGCGTGCTGGTGCCGGACCGGGACGACTAGCCGAGCCCCAGCGCCAGCGCGGTCAGGATCGACCACAGCAGCATCGCCAGGCCGGTGTCGCGCAGCGACGGGATGAGTCCCGGACCCTGCTCGCCGCCGCGCACCGGGGCGTTCGAGCGGACGGCCAGCGGTACCGCCAGCAGTCCGGCGAGCGCCCACGGCGTGCGGGCCACCAGGGCCGCCGAGGCCACGAACGGCACCACCAGCAGCGCCAGATGCAGTGTGCGCGTACGCGTGTCGCCGAGCCGCACGGCCAGGGTGGTCTTGCCCGTCACCGCGTCGGTCGGGATGTCGCGCAGATTGTTGGTGACCAGCACCGCGCTGGAGAAGCAGCCGACCGCGACCGCGCCGACCAGTCCGGCCCAGTCCACCCGCTCGGCCTGGACGAATTCGGTGCCCAGCACGGCGACCAGGCCGAAGAACACGAATACCGCGATCTCACCGAAACCGCTGTAGCCGTAGGGCTTTCGGCCGCCGGTGTAGAACCAGGCGCCCGCCAGGCAGGCCAGCCCGACCAGCAGCAGCCACCACGCCGTGGTGAACACGAGCACCAGCCCGACCACCGCGGCCACGCTCAGGCTCGCCACGGCCGCCCCGCGCACGGCCTCGGGACTCGCCACGCCCGAACCCACCAGGCGCAGCGGGCCGACCCGCTCGTCGTCGGTGCCGCGGATGCCGTCGGAGTAGTCGTTGGCGTAGTTCACGCCCACGATCAGCGCGAGCGAGACCACCAGGCTCAGCAGGGCCTTCCACCACACCGCCCCGCCCAGCGACGCGGCCGCGCCGGTGCCCACCAGGATCGGGGCGACGGCGTTGGGGAGGGTGCGGGGGCGGGCTCCTTCGAGCCACTGTGCTGCGCTTGCCATGTCCGGGAGCCTAATCCGCGCTCAGGACTCGGCAACCGTCCGCAGCCGCGCCAGGCCCTTCTCGAAATCGCGGCCGATCATCGAATCCATCGGGATGACCTTGGCCAGCAGGCTCGTCACCGCGTTGCGTTCGCCGCTCATCCGCCAGCTCACCCGCGTGCCGCCGTCGGCGGGGGTCAGGTCGAAGCGCACGCGGTTGGTCGCGCGCCACGGCTTCTCGAAGATCAGGCGGACGTCGACGGTGTCGTCGGTCACGCCGGTGATCTCCATGCTGCCGCGCCCGGCCTTGCGATTGCCGTCCCAGGCGTAGGTCGCGCCGACGCCGGAGTCCGGCCCGGAGAAGGTGCGCCGCATCCCCGGATCGAGTTCCTCCCAGGGCGACCACTCCTGCCAGCGGTGGAAGTCCAGCAGCTGGGCGCGGATGGTGGCGGGATCGGCCGCGATGACGGTCTCCCGCGTGATTTCGAATTCGGCCATAGCGGGAGCGTAGGCGAACAATGGTGATCGGCGGGCGGTACCACGCGCGCCCGGAATTCGGTGGACGACTCACATACGATGGCAGCAGCATGCCTCCTGATCACGGCGGGTTCCCCAGCGCCGCCACCACAGCCGCCGACAGCGCGGCGGACCCCGTGCCGATCGCGGTGCTCGGGGAGGTCGCGGTGCGCCGCGGCGGCGAACTGGTCCCCGTGCCGGGCGCGCGGGCGCGGGTGTTGGTGGCCGCGCTGGCCGCCCATCCCGGCCGCAGCCGCAGCGCGCAGTCGCTCATCGACGACGTCTGGGGTGAGCAGCCGCCGCGGGCGCCGATGAACGCGCTGCACACCCAGGTCTCGCGGCTGCGCGCGGTATTGCCGGACGGGGCGCTCGAGATCGGCCCGGCGGGGTATCGGCTCGCGCTGGGCGAGGACGACGTCGATCTGACCCGTGCCCGCGCGCTGGAACGCCGGGCCCGCGAATCCCATGCCGCCGGAAGCCATTTCGACTGCCTGCACCTGATCGCGCGGGCGCGGTCGCTGTGGCGGGGCGAGCCCGGCGCGGATCTGCCGCCCGGCCCGGTCGCCGACGAACTGGCGGAGCTGGCCGCCACCCGCTGGCGCGCCCTGGACGAACTGGAGCTGGCGGCGCGCGAGGCCGCGGGGGACATCGCCGGTGCGGTGACCATCGCGCGACAGGTGGCGGCCGCGGCACCGCTGGACGAACCCGCCCACGCCACGCTGATGCGGTTGCTGGCCGCCGACGGCCGCGGGAACGAGGCGCTGGAGATCTTCGCCGGGGTGCGCGGCCGGTTGGCCGCCGAACTCGGCGCGGATCCGGGACCGGCGCTGGTGGCGCTGAACACGGCCATCCTGCGCGGTGATCCGATCGCCCCCGCCCGCACGCCGACGCCCCCGCAGCGGGTCGCCTCGGCCCAGCACGCCGTCGAACCGGACGGTCCCGCGCACGACCACCTCGTCTCGGCTATCGGCCTGCGCGCCGCGCCGAATCCGCTGCTCGGCCGCGATATCGATCTCGCCGCGCTGGAACGGCTGGTGCGCACGAGCCGGGTCACCACGGTGCTGGGCCCGGGCGGCGCGGGCAAGACGCGGGTCGCCAACGAACTGGGCGCGCGGGTGGCGCGCGAACTACCGGTGGTCCTGGTCGAATTGGCCTCGGTGCGAGCCGATCCCGCCAACGCCCGCCCCGAGATCGAGGGCGCGATCAGCGCGACGCTGGGCGTGAGCGAGGTCAGCCGCGATCCGACCGCACTGCGGCCCGGCCAGCGGCTCGACATCCGGCGGCGGCTGCGCGACGCGCTGTCGGCCCGGCCGATGCTGCTGATCCTCGACAACTGCGAACATCTCGTCGACGCGGCCGCGGAGGTGGTCGCGGATCTGGTCGGCGCCTGCGACCGGCTGACGGTGCTGACCACCAGCCGGGCGCCGCTGGCGATCATGGCCGAGACGGTATATCCGTTGCCGCCCTTGGCGATCGACGCGCACGGTTCGCCCGCGACCGAGCTGTTCGCGGCCCGCGCGCGGGCGGTGCGGCCCTCGGTCCGCCTCGATCCCGAGACCGTCGCGCGGCTGTGTCACACCCTCGACGGGCTGCCGCTGGCCATCGAACTGGCCGCGGCCCGGGTGCGGACCATGAGCGTGGAGGACATCGAGGCCCGGCTGCACCGTCGATTCGCGTTGCTGCGCAGCGGGGATCGCAGTTCACCCGAGCGGCATCGCACCCTGCACGCGGTGATCGAGTGGAGCTGGAATCTGCTCGACGAACCGCAGCGGATCGCACTGCGCCGATTGTGCCGATTCCCGGCCGGATTCACGCTGACCGCCGCGGAGATCGTCGCGGGCGGCGACGACGTGGTGGATGTGGCGGGCGCGGTCGACGGGCTGGTGACCCAGTCGTTGCTGTCGGTCATCGAGACCGACGACGGCGGCACCCGCTACCGGATGCTGGAGACCGTGCGCGAATTCGGCGATGAGCGGCTCACCGCCGCCGACGAGAGCGCCCTGGTCACCCGCGAGATGAACCGCTGGGCAGAGCATTTCGTCCTCGAACTCGACGACTTGCACCGGGCGGGGGAGCAGGTCCGCGCGGTGCTGACGCTCGGGGCCGAACAGGACAACCTGGCGGCGGTACTGCGGGCCGGGCTCGAAAACCGGGACGCCGCAACGGTTTACCTGGTGTTCCCGGTGCTGGGCATCCTCTGGGTGATGCGCGGCGCGCATCTCGAGCTGGAGAGCTGGGGGCGGCGCGTGCTGCACGTCGCGCCCCCGCCGCCCGGCGCCGACCGGTTCCGGACCGATCTACAGGTCTACGCCCAGGCGCTGATCGGCACGCACGTCGTCTTCGGCGGCTACGAGGCGCGGCCCATCGCGGTATTGCGGACGCGCACGCGGCGGGTGCTGCGGTCGGGCGCGCCGATGTCGCCGCTGGCGCGGTTCGTCGCCGAGATGGTGTGCATCCGGCCCACCGCGGCCGCGCTGTGGCGCGCGCTGGCGGCCGCCACCCGTTCGGAGCACCGCGAGATCCGTTGGGCCGCTTTGCTGTTCCGCGCGAACATGGCCGAGAACTCCAGCGACGTGATCGGGTCGATGCGCGATTCGACGCGGGCCATGGCCGAGATCGATCGGGGTGACGTCTGGGGCACGGCCATGCTGTGCCAGCATCTCGGCCAGCTCGCCGCGCAGACCGGGCGCTACGTCGACTCGGTCGACTATTACCGCCGCGCGGTGGAGGGGCTGCATCGGCTGGGCTCCTACGACGAGAGCGTCGAGATGCGCAGTTATCTGGCGCTCTCGCTGGTCGGCATCGGTGATCTCGCGCAGGCGCGCCGCGAATTGGAAACGGCGGCGGGCTTTGTCGACGGGGCCGCCGGGCCGGACGATCCGGTGACCCGGCCCAACCACCGGCTCGCGGCCGTGCGGATGGGCTGGGGTGAGCTGGCCCTCGCGGAGGGCGATGTGGCGGTGGGGCTGCGGCGGGCGCGGGCGACGCTGGAGCTGTTCGCGTGGCCGCAGTACCTGCAGGGCCCGGGGCCGGGCGATATCATCGCCGCCGCGTCGGTGCTCGACGCGCATATCCTGTACGACGGCCTGGACGCGGTGCCGACGCTGCCGCTGGAACTGATCGACGTGGCCGCGGATCGGCTGGGGCAGTTCATGGATCTGCCGCAGATCGGCTCGGTCGCCAACGCCGTCGGCTCGTATCTGGCCGCCACGCAACGGCTTCCGGAGACCGCGCGGGAACTGCTCATTCTCGCCGAGAAGGTCCTCGCCCGCGAGGACACCCCCTCCATGCTGCTGTCCCGCCACCGGGAACGGCACGCCGCGCTGATGACCGACGACGCCACGGCTCGGCTGCGCCGCGAGGCCGCGCGGATCGGACGCCGCACGGCGGCCAAGCGAATCATGCTGGCGCTGAAGGACATCGCGCGCGAACTGCGCGCATGAGGACGCCCACCCACCGCGAGATGCGGCGGGCGGGCGTCGGGCGATCATCTCAGGCGCGGCGCATGTAGGCGCGGATGGCCAGCGGGGCGAAGATCACGATGATCCCGGCCGAGCCGATCAGGCACCAGGCGATATTGGCGCTGTAGAGATTCTGATTCATCAGTTCGCGGCAGGCGTTGACCATGTAGTAGATCGGGTTGATCTTGTTGAAGCCCTGCAACCAGCCCGGCATGGTGCCCACGGAGACGAAGGCGCCGGACACGAAGGTCAGCGGGAACATGATCATCATCGAGATGCCCTGCACGGTGGCCGCGCTCTTGCCGGTGACCCCGACCAGGGCCCAGATCCAGCTGACCGCGAACGAGCAGACGATCACGAGCAGAGCCGCGACCACCACACCCGCCACGCCGCCCGCGGGGCGGTAGCCGAGGATGATGCCCACCGTGATGGTGAGGATCGTGGCCAGCCCGTAGCGGACCATATCCGCGATCAGCGCCCCGGCCAGGGCCGAGATGCGGGCGATGGGCAGGGATTTGAACCGGTCGAAGACGCCCTTGTCCATATCCTCGCGCAGCTGGGTGCCGGTGACGACCGAGGTCAGCACCACGGTCTGCACCAGGATGCCCGGAATCAGCAGGGGCAGATAGCCTTTCACCCCGCCACCGCCGCCGAGGGCGCCGCCGAAGATGTAGGCGAACAGCGCGGTGAACAGGATCGGCTGGATGGTGACGTCGAACAGCTGTTCCGGATTGTGCTTGATCTTGAGAATGCCGCGGTAGGCCATGGTCAGCGAGTTCGCGACGGTCTGGCGCAACCCGATGTGGTTGCCGACCTCGGGAATCGCGGGCCGGGCGGCGTGCCGCGCGGTGGCGGTGGGTGCGGTGAGAGTGGTCATGCCGCACTCCTTTCGGTGTCGTCGTCGTTCTGGTCCTCGGCGCCGTGTCCGGTGAGGGCGAAGAAGACCTCGTCCAGGCTCGGCTTGCTGACGGTGATCTCGTCCACGCGAATGTCGTTGTCGCGCAGGCGAATCAGGAGATCCGCGGTCACGCCCGGATCGTCGAGCGGGGCGGTCACGCGGCCCGCCTCCGGGGTGATGGCGGCCTCGACGGGCTTTCCGCCGGCGCGGGAGAGGAAGTCGCCGATGAGCGTGCGGGCCTGTTCGATGTAGCTCGGGTCCGCCAGGGTGACCTGTAGGGCCGACACGCCCACCGACGCCTTGAGTTCGTCGGAGGTGCCGTCGGCGATGACCTTGCCGCGGTCGATCACCGCGATGCGGTCGGCCAGCTGATCGGCCTCGTCCAGGTACTGGGTGGTGAGCAGGACGGTCGCGCCCTCGCGGACCAGCCGCCGGATGGTCTCCCACATCTGCGCGCGGGTGCGCGGGTCCAGGCCGGTGGTCGGCTCGTCGAGGAACAGCAGCGGCGGGGTCGCGATCAGGCTGGCGGCCAGGTCGAGCCGTCGCCGCATACCGCCGGAGAAGTTCTCCAGGGCCTTGTTCGCGGCCTCGGTCAGACCGAATTCCTCCAGCAGTTCCTGGGCCCGGCGGCGCGCCTCGGTGCGGCCGAGTCCGAGCAGGCGGGAGAAGATGATCAGGTTCTCGGTGGCCGACAGCTTCTCGTCCACGGAGGCGTACTGCCCCGTGACCCCGATCAGCTGCCGGACCGCGGTGGGCTCGGCCTGCACGTCGTGACCGAAGATGCGGGCGCGGCCCCCGTCCGGTCGCAGCAGGGTGGCGAGCATGCGGATGGTGGTGGTCTTCCCGGCTCCGTTCGGCCCGAGCACGCCGTACACCGCGCCCTGCGGCACCGTCAGGCTCACGCCGTCCACGGCCCGTTGCTCCCCGAAGACCTTGACCAGCCCCTCCGCCTCGATGGCGAGTGTGTCAGCAGGTGCGTAAGAAGTCATGCTCCTACTGTCGGGGGGCGACCTTGCACGACCCTTGCACGCGTATTGCAGGGCGGCGCAAGGGGCTCTTGCGCCGCCCTTGCCGCGGTCAGTGCGCCGATTCGGCGAGCAGGTGGTCCCGCAGCCTGGCGCGGTCCGGCTTGCCCGGTCCGCGCATCGGGACCTCGTCGATGAGGGCGAGTTCGCGGGGGGCGGCGATCGGGTCGAGTTCGGCGGTCACGTGCTCGCGGAGGTCGTCGAGGGTCGGGGTCGCGCCGGGCGCGGGAACGACGGCGACGGCCACGCGCTGGCCCAGGCGCTCGTCGGGGAGGCCGAGCACCACGACCTCGGTCACCGCCGGGTGGGTGGCGAGGACGGCCTCGACCACCTGGGGGATGACCAGCAGGCCGCCGGTGGTGATGGCCTCGTCGAGGCGGCCGGTGATGCGCAGCCGCCCGTTCTCGAAGGTTCCGGCGTCGTCGGTGCGGAACCAGCCGGGTTCGGCGAACGCGGGGTGGTCGGGGAGGCCGCGGTAGCCCTTGGCGAGCATGTCGCCGCCGAGCAGGACCCGGCCGTCCTCGATGCGGACCCGCGCGCCGCGCAGCGGTTCGCCCTCGTAGACGCAGCCGCCGCAGGTCTCGCTCATGCCGTAGGTGCGCACGACGTTGATTCCGGCGGCCCGTGCGCGTTCCAGGACGGGCGCGGGCGTGGCCGCGCCGCCGACCAGCACGGCGTCGAGTTCGGTGAGCGCCTCGGCGCTGACCGGTTCGTCGAGGGCCTTGATCAACTGGGTGGGCACCAGCGAGGTGTAGCGCCGAGGTCCGCGCATCGCGCCGATGGCCGTGGCCAGCCCGCCGGGCAGGAAGCCGTCGGTCACGTCGAGGACCACCGGGTCGGTTCCGGCGAGGATGCTGCGCATCAGCACCTGCAATCCGGCGATGTGATGGGTCGGCAACGCCAGCAACCACTGTCCGGGCCCGCCGAGCCGCTCGTGGGTGGCGTCGCCGCTGGCCCGCAGCGCCGACGAGGTGAGCATCGCGCCCTTCGGCACGCCGGTCGTGCCGGAGGTGGTGACCACCAGGGCCACGTCGTCCTCGATCGGCTCGCCCGGGCCCAGGGCGCTCGACAGGCGATGGGTTTCGCGGCGGTCACCCGTCGGCACCGGCAGCCACGCCGGACCGTTGCCGTCCAACGCTTCCCTCAGATGCGGCATGACATCTCCCACCGCGGCACCGGTGGGAATGGGAAGGGTCCGCAGGGTACTGCTCACGTTCGCGATCGTGTCATGTCGAAGCCGGCAACCCGCGCACGGGTCCGTCCTCCCTTCGGATGTCGGGGAATCGGGATCATTCGGACGTCGGTGTCGCCAGCGGCCACCCTCCGGCTGCGAGCCGGGAGGCCACCCGAGCGATATCGTCCCCGCCGGGATGTTCCTTGGCAACTCGGGCGATGGCCGCCGAGATCTCCGCGTGGTCGATCTCGTCGACGCCGTCGCGCTCGCGCACGAGTTCCTCCACGATCATCCGCACCTCGTAGTCGGTGAGGCGGCGGTGCAGCACCGCGAGCAGCGCCACATAGTCCGATTGCGGAACGCCCTGGGGATACCCGGCTTTCAGCCACGCGAGCACCTTGGCCAGCACCGACGGCGAGCCTCGATCTTCGGTCACGGCGGATCCTCACTGTCCGAACAGATGTATGCCGAGCCGGGCGGCCAGAAAGGCCTTGGCCACGAACAACACTCCCGCCACGACCGCGGCGAGCACCACGGCGTAGCACACCGCGGCGATCGCGGTGGCCGAGCGTCGTCGCACGGCCGAATCACCCGTACCCTCCTCGGGTACCCCCGCGCGGGACTGGAAACGCACGCCCAGCGCGAACAGCGCGGGCAGCCCGGCCCCGAAGACGAGCGCGGCGAGGGTGACCCGGCCGAGTTCGCGCAGGTCGACGAGTACGGTCTGCATCAGCGGTGCTCCGTCCGCTCCGGTTCGGTCAGGACAGCAGGCGGCTTCGCGGGCGGGGGCGGGACCCACTCGTCGTTGACATTGCCCGGATGCACCGGCGCGCGCCGCGAGCGCAGATACATCCACCCGGCCAGCGCGAGCAGCACCGCGAACACCACCAGCACACCCGGGAAGCCGCCGATCCCGTGCGCCAACGCCCAGCAGATCGCGCCGACCAGCCCGGACAGCGGCAGCGTGAGCACCCACGCGACGACCATGCGCCCCAGCACGTTCCAGCGCACCTCCGCGCCCGGCCGCCCGAGGCCCGTGCCGAGGATCGCGCCCGTCACCGTCTGCGTGGTCGACAGCGGCAGCCCGAAGTGGGCGGAGGTGAGAATGATGGCGGCACTGGTCGATTCGGCCGCCAAACCCTGCGGCGGGGTGATGTCGACCAGACCCTTGCCCAGGGTGCGGATGATCCGCCAGCCGCCGAGCGCGGTCCCGGCCGCGATGGCCACCGCGCAGGCCACGATCACCCACAGCGGCAGCGCATCGCCCGCGCCGCGCGAGCCGTAGGCGATCAGGGCCAGGAAGATGATGCCCATCGTCTTCTGCGCGTCGTTGGTGCCGTGCGCGAGCGAGACCAGCGAGGCCGACCCGATCTGTCCCCAGCGGAAGCCGCGGTCCACCACGCGCTGTTCGCTGCCGCGGGTCAGCCGGTACACCAGCCAGGTGCCGATCGAGGCGACCAGCGCGGCCACCACGGGCGCGAGCACCGCGGGCACCACGATCTTGGTCAGCACGCCCTTCTGCCCGGCCGACCAGATCACCCCGTTCCAGCCCAGTGCGGCGATGGTCGCGCCGATCAGGCCGCCGAACAGGGCGTGCGAGGAACTGGACGGCAGGCCCAGCAGCCAGGTCACCAGATTCCACAGGATGCCGCCGACGAGGCCCGCGAACACGATCTCGAGCAGTTCGGCCCCGCTCACCTCGTCCAGGCGCACGATGCCCTCGGCGACGGTGGCCGCGACCTCGACGCTGAGGAACGCGCCGATCAGATTGAGCGTGCCCGACAGCAGGACCGCGGTCCGCGGACCGAGCGCGCCGGTCGCGATGGAGGTGGCCATCGCGTTGGCCGTGTCGTGGAAGCCGTTGGTGAAGTCGAAGACCAGTGCGGTGACGACGACGATGAGCAGAACCAGGAGTTCGGCGGTCACCTCTCCAGTGTGCGTTATCGACCCGCGAATATAACTGCCTGTTTGCCAACGTGCCCGAAAATGGTTCGCCTAGCGGGTGTCCCGGCGCAGCGGATGATCGCCGGGCACCTCGACCAACACGATCGGCACCCCGTCCGGATCCCGCAGCCACGTCTCGATCAATCCCCACGGCTCGCGCACCGGGCCGCGCTCGATCGCGATCCCGCTCAGCGCGAGCCGCGCCGCCGCGTCGCTCGCGTCCCGGACCTGCAACCACAACGCGCCCGCGAACCCCGTGGGCGCGTCCGCCCCCCGCCCGTGCCCGGCGACCTCGATCAGCGACTGCCCGGCGTAGAAGACCGTGCCGCCGGGATACTCCCGCGCGATCGCCAACCCCAGCCCGTCCCGATAGAACGCCAGTGTTCGCTCGTAGTCCGCCGGGCGGAGGATGACCCGGCTGCTGAGAATGTCCACACCCTCAGAAGTACCAGGGGAACGGCGACCAATCCGGCTTTCGCTTCTCGAGGAAGGAGTCGCGTCCCTCCACGGCCTCGTCGGTCATGTAGGCCAGGCGGGTGGCCTCCCCGGCGAACAGTTGCTGGCCGACCAGACCGTCGTCGGCGAGGTTGAACGCGTATTTCAGCATGCGCTGGGCCTGGGGGGACTTGGCCAGGATGTCGGCGGTCCACTCCAGGGCCTCGTCCTCGAGCCGGTCGTGGTCGACGACGGCGTTCACCGCGCCCATCCGGTGCATCTCCTCGGCCGAGTACGGGCGGCCGAGGAAGAAGATCTCGCGAGCGAACTTCTGGCCGACCAGTTTCGCCAGATACGCGCTGCCGTAACCGCCGTCGAAGCTGCCCACATCGGCGTCGGTCTGCTTGAACCGCGCGTGCTCGCGGCTGGCCAGGGTCAGGTCGCAGACGACGTGCAGGCTGTGCCCGCCCCCGGCCGCCCAGCCGTTCACCAGCGCGATGACCACCTTGGGCATGAACCGGATCAGCCGCTGCACCTCGAGGATGTGCAGCCGCCCGGCGCGCGCCCTGTCCACGGTGTCGGCGGTCTCCCCGCTCGCGTACTGATAGCCGCTGCGCCCGCGGATCCGCTGATCGCCGCCCGAGCAGAACGCCCACCCGCCGTCCTTGGGACTGGGCCCGTTACCGGTCAACAGCACCGCGCCCACGTCCGGCGTCATCCGCGCGTGGTCGAGCGCGCGGTACAGCTCGTCGACGGTGTGCGGGCGGAAGGCGTTGCGCACCTCGGGCCGATCGAACGCCACCCGCACGGTGCCCTGCTCGATGTGCCGGTGGTAGGTGATGTCGGTCAGGTTCTCGAACCCGGCCACGGGTTCCCACAACTTCGGATTGAACGTCACGAGAGCCATCCTGACAGCCGCCGAGCGCGCAGCCTCCGGCTCCTCGGGCCCCTCGACCGGGCGCGCTGCCCGGTCGATTACCCCACAGTTGCGTTGGACGCCGTAAGAAGTCGGGCTAACGTGCTGGTATGAGCGAGCGAGTGGAACCGGTTATAGACCGGAGCGCGATCGACGAGGATCGGTACGAGAAGCACGGCGGATTCCCGAAGATCGCCGAGGCGGATCCGGGCCCCAATTTCGGGCCGTTCGTCGAGGCCATGCGGACCCTCCAGGATCTGGCCGTCTCCGCCGACTGCCCGGACGAGGTGTTCGGGGCGGCGCTGGACAAGGCGCGCGAACTCATCGATCTGCTCGAGCCCTATCGGGCCCCCGAATTGCACAGTCCCGCCGGGCGGGTCGTGACCCTGCCGGGGCGCGGCAGTCTGCTCATGCCGCCGTGGGTCACCGTCGAGGCGGGACCGACGGGCGTGCGGATGCGCGGGGAGTTCCGCCGCTATCACCTCGGCGGCAACAGCGCGGTGCACGGCGGCGTGTTGCCGCTGCTGTTCGACGATCTGTTCGGCTCGCTCGTGCACTATGCCGGTCGTCCGATCAGTCGCACCGCCTTCCTGCATGTCAACTACCGCAAGGTGACTCCGCTCGAGACTCCGCTCGTGGTAGAGGGCACCGTGGACCGGATCGAGGGGCGCAAGACATTCGTAAGCGCAAGGCTCCGAGACGAATCCGAAACGCTGCTCGCCGATTGTGAAGGGCTCATGGTGCAACTGCTGCCCTGGCAGCCTTAGCGGGTTGCGGGAGTGTGCCTGGTTCGTCCGGTGCGTATAGTGGCGTGCGCTCGCTCATCGAAAACTATCCGGAGGAACCTGAAAGTGGTTGCTGCACTGTCTGAATCCCTGCTCGATGATGCCAAGCGCCCGGCCTTCATCGCCGACGCTCAGCAGGTTCTGGACGCGGAGGTGTCGGACAAGGGTGGCGCGTCCGGCCTCGCCGTGAAGGGTGCCTACGCCGCGGCGAAGAAGGTCAGCCCGACCATCGTGTCGGACGCGCTGGAATCGTTCGTGCCCAAGTTCGTCGAGCGCCTCGAGCCCTACTGGGCCGAGTACCAGGCCGGCGGTAGCGGTCGGTTCGCCGACCTGCTGGTGTCCAAGCAGGACGAGGTTGCCGAATCGCTGCTCGCGGTGACCGACGCCCGTGCCGAGGCCTCCTCGCGTCCGGCCCTGAAGAAGGCGTACTCCGCGGTGCGCGGTTCGGCGAAAAAGCATGTCGTCGAGGCGCTTCCGCGAGTCGGCGATCTCATCGAGAAGCACGCGGGCTGATCCGGGCTCGGCGGGCGCCCGCCCGCCGAGACCAGCCGTGGGCCGCGCTCAGCCCTGAGCCCTGCCCACCCGCCAATATCCGGTGAAGCAGATATCGGCCTTCGGGACGCCGCGGTCGGCAGCCAGGTGCCGCCGCACGCCCGAGGCGAGTCGCTGCTCACCGGCGACGAAGCCGTACACGCCCCCTTCGGGCAGCGCGGCATCGCGGACCGCCGCCAGTGCGACGCTGCCGACGGCGGCGGTCGGATCGCTGCGCACCAGCCAATTCACTTGCACGCCTTCGGGTTCGCCCAGGTCCTGCGCGTCGTCGGGGTGGACGATCTCGACATAGGCGGACCCGCGCAGATCCCGCGGCGCCGACCGCAGGATGCCCGCGATCGCGGGCAGCGCGCTCTCGTCGCCGACCAGCAGCGAATACGAACAATGCTGCGGCACTTGGTACATGATGCCCTCGTCGAGCAGTCCGACCCGCTCGCCCGGCGTCACCCCGCCGGCCCACTCGCAGGCGGGCGTCTCGCCGCCGTGCATGGCGAAATCGATGTCCAGCTCGCCCGTTTCGCCGAATTCCCCCGCACCCGCCGGGCGCCACGCGCGCACCGTGTAGTTGCGCACCACGGGCCGATGATCCTTGCCCATCATCAGATATTGGGCGTACCAGAGGTTGCTCGCCGCGCTCGGCAGCCGAAGTCCGTCCCGGCCCGGCAGGAACAGCCGGAACCACTGGTCGTAACCCATCGGGATGAACCCGGCGAGCCCCGGGCCGCCGAGCGTGACGCGGACGAAATTCGGACCGATCCGCTTGCTCGCCAGCACCTCGGCGGTGAGTATCTCCCGCTGCTCGGGCTTGACGTATTTGTGCGCTTCGCCATGGACGTTAGGTTAGCGCAACCTAACTCCCTCGACATCGTGTGAGCGAGTCGACTGCCCCGATCCGACGGTGGTCTGACAGTCTGGGGTGGTGAATCCATCGACTGCACAGGCGCAGGTCGTCGTCGACGAGCTCGTGCGCGGCGGGGTGCGCGAGGTCGTGCTGTGCCCCGGTTCGCGCAACGCGCCGCTGGCCTTCGCGTTGCAGGCCGCCGACGCGGCGGGCCGGTTGCGGCTGCACATGCGCGTCGATGAGCGCACCGCCGGATTCCTCGCGATCGGGCTGGCCGTGTCGAGCGGGCATCCGGTGCCGGTCGTGATGACGTCCGGGACCGCGGTGGCCAATCTGGGCCCGGCGGTGCTGGAGGCGAACTACGCCCGGCAGCCGCTGATCGTGCTGAGCGCCAACCGGCCCTACGAGATGCTGGGCAGCGGCGCCAACCAGACGGTGGAGCAGTTCGGGCTGTTCGGCAGTCAGGTGCGCGCGGCCATCAGCCTCGGGCTGGCCGAGCGGGAGGACGGTTACCGGCGGCAGAACAGCGTGTGGCGGGCGGCGGTGTGCCGAGTCTTGGCTGCGGCGCGCGGCACCCGCTCGGGGAACGCCGGTCCGGTGCAGTTCGACATCCCGTTGCGCGAGCCGCTCGTGCCCGACGCGCACGAGGGCGAGTCGTTCCCCGTCGGTCGTGAGGGCGGAAAGCCTTGGACCGCAACGCAATACGCGACCCTCGACGTCCCGCTAGACATCGATCTGACGCCCGATACCGTGGTGATCTCCGGACACGGCGCGGGATATCGCCCGGAGCTGGCCGCGCTGCCGACGGTCGCCGAGCCGACCGCGCCCATGCCCGGGCCCGCGCTGCATCCGATGGCGTTGCCGCTGCTGCGGCCCCGGCAGGCGATCATCACCGGGCGGCCGACCCTGCACCGGCAGGTGTCGAAGGTGTTGTCCGATCCGGAGATCACGGTGTTCGCGCTGACCACCGGTCCGCGCTGGCCGGATGTCTCGGGCAATGTGGTCGGCACCGGCACCCGCGCGGTCACCGCCGGTGCGCCGAGCGCGAGCTGGCTCGAGCGGTGCCGCGCGCTGGACGCCATGGCGCGGCGGGTGATGCGCGACGAGCTGGCCCGGCATCCCAAACCGACGGGGTTGCACGTGGCCGCGGTGGTGACCGACGCGCTGCGCGAGGGCGATCAGTTGTTGCTGGGCGCGTCGAATCCGGTGCGGGACGCGGCACTGGTCTCGTATCCGCGGCCGGGGATCAAGGTGGTGTCCAATCGCGGCGTCGCGGGGATCGATGGCACGGTGTCGACGGCGGTCGGTGCGGCGCTGAGTCATTCGGGCCGCACGGTCGCGCTCATCGGCGATCTCACCTTCCTGCACGACGCGTCCGGGCTGCTGATCGGTCCGGGGGAGCCGCGGCCGGAGGATCTGACCATCGTGGTCGCCAATGACGACGGCGGCGGCATCTTCGAACTGCTCGAGCAGGGCGATCCGCAGTACGCGGGGGTGTTCGAGCGCGTGTTCGGCACTCCGCACGGCATGGATCTGGCCGCGTTGTGCGCGGCGTATCGGGTTCCGCACCGGCAGGTGGATCCGGCCGAACTCGCGCTCGAATTGTCCCGTCCCGCACACGGAATCCGCGTGCTCGAGGTCGCCACCGAACGGTCCGGTCTGCGGGAGTTGCACGCGGCCGTGAAGGCGGGGATCACCGCCGGGGGTTAGTACTCCGGTTCGGTGTCCGGGTACTCGTCGTCGAGGGGAACCTCGCGGGACTGCTCGAAGACGTCGGCCTCGGGGGCCTCCAGCGCGGGTTCCGGGGGGAGGGCGAGGTCGTCGCCGTCGTCGTCGGGGTCGGCGGGGACGGCCTGTTCCACATAGTCGGCTTCGGGAACGGCGTCGACGATCGGGTCGGTCATCGGGTGCTCCTTTCGCTGCTCGGCCGTGGGCCGGTAGTACCCCGGCTGGTGTCGAGCATGCGCGCCCAGCGCCGACCTGGCAACCGTCGTGTCGATCGTGTCACTCGTCCGGCAGCGGACCCGGATCGGCCGGATACTCCACGAGCGCCAGTGTGCGCCCGGCCATGAACCGCGCGGTGCGCACCGCGGTTCCGGTCCGCGTCACCTCGCTGACCTCGACCACGCCCCGCGCGATCCGGATCTCGACCCGCCGCCCCGCGCGCGTGGCGGCCACCTCGTAACTGCGCGAGCCGTCGCCGGTGTCGACGACGATCTCCACTCGATCGCCCTTCATCAACCAATTCTCCCCGGTACCAGGGGTTTTCGCTGCTAACAAGTGGGTTTCGGGATTCCGGTGTACGTACGGGCCGATGAATTCTCCCGGCCCGAGTCGTCTCGTCACACATGTTCGATCTGGAACCCGCGGCCACCGAACTGGAATCGGTACTCGCCGCCATCACCGACGACCAACTCGACGCGACCACCCCCTGCGACGGCATCTCGGTGCGCGCCCTCCTGGCCCACGTCGAAATGCTCACCGAGGCATTCCGCCAGGCGGCCACGAAGGAATCCGTCGGCCGCTCCCGGGCCCCCCGGGTGGGCGACGACGACACGCCCCTGTCCCCCGACTGGCGAACCCTGATCCCGGCACGTCTGAAGGCCCTAGCGGCCGCCTGGCGTGACCCCGCCGCCTGGCAGGGCGACACCGAAGCGGGCGGCGTCACCATGCCCGCCGAACCCATGGCCAAGGTCGCCCTCAACGAACTCGTCGTCCACGCCTGGGACCTCGCCACCGCCACCGGCACCCCCTACCACCCCACCCCCACCGACATCACCCTCCTCCTCGACTTCCTCGCCGACACCCCCGCCGAAGGCGTCCCCGGCATGTTCGCCCCCGTCGTCCCCCTCCCACCCACCGCCCCACCCCTGGCCCAACTCCTCGCCCGCACCGGCCGAAACCCGAACTGACCCCAGGCCCACGAACCCAGCCGCACCCCTTATTCGGATCCGCACCCGTTGTATAGCTCTGCAAGGGGTGCGGATTCGAATAAAGGGTGCGGCTGGGTTCGTGCGCCTGGGGTCAGGTGTAGAGGCCCAGGAGGGCGGCTTGGTGGGCGGAATGGGCTGCGGTGGTGGCGGATTGGGGGGTTATGGGGTCGCCGGTGGTTAGGAGGTTGTAGTAGAGGGGGGCGGAGACTGCTTTGAGGAGGGTTCGGGGGTTGGTTTCGGGGGGGATTTCGGCTCGGGATTTGGCTCGTTCCACGCAGGGGGTCCATTCGGTGAGGCGGGTGTCGTAGAAGTGGCGTAGGGCTCGGGCGGCCTCTTCGTCGCAGGTGGCGGCGGCTATGAGGGATTTGAAGAGGGGGCCTTGGCGGGGGTGGGTGAGGGTTTCGGCGACCAGGGTCGCGTTGGCCAGCAGGTCGC
The DNA here is from genome assembly GCF_053588115.1 of Nocardia sp. NPDC003482. NCBI lineage: Bacteria > Bacillati > Actinomycetota > Actinomycetes > Mycobacteriales > Nocardiaceae > Nocardia > Nocardia sp. NPDC003482. The sequence goes on along the minus strand of NZ_JBSFPI010000004.1, from coordinate 393,805 downwards.
CGAGGAGGGTGCCGGTGTCGGCGTGGGGGAGGGAGGTTTCGGCCATGTCGGTGAGGATGTCGGCGACCAGGCCCGCGGGAGTGCGCCAGCGGCGGTAGACGGTGGTCTTGCCGACGCCCGCGCGGGTGGCGACCTCGGTGAGGTCGAGGTGGGCGAAGCCGCGTTCGACGAGCAGGTCGCCCCCGGCGCGCAGGACGGCCTCGCGGACGCGGGCGGTGCGGCCGCCGGGGCGGAGTGAGCCGGGCCTCTCATCGGTCATAACGGTTCTCCAGTTTCATTAGTTGCCTGATGAGTGTATCGTCGGCGGCGTTAATGAAACAGTAGTTCCGTTAGGAGTGAGTCATGGAGTATCGGCGGCTGGGTGCGTCGGGGCTGTTGGTGCCCGCGTTGAGCTTCGGGGCGGGGACGTTCGGCGGGCGCGGCGAGCTGTTCTCGGCGTGGGGCGATACCGACGCGCGGGCGGCGCGGGAGATGGCGGACATCGCGCTGGACGCGGGCGTGACGATGTTCGACACCGCGGACGTCTACTCGGACGGGGCCTCGGAAGAGGTGCTGGGACAGGCGATCCGGGGCCGACGCGATCGAATCCTGTTGTCCACCAAGGCTTCCCTACCCACCGGTCCGGGACCCAACGACGCCGGATCCGGCCGATCCCGGTTGATCGGCGCGGTGGAGGCGTCGCTGCGGCGGCTCGGCACCGACCACATCGACCTGTTCCAGCTGCACGCCTTCGACGCCGGAACGCCGGTGGAGGAGACCCTCGGCGCGCTGCGTGATCTGGTGACCGCGGGCAAGATCCGCTACGTCGGCGCCTCGAATTTCGCGGGCTGGCAGCTGATGAAGTCGCTCGCCGCCGCCGACCGGCACGGCTTCCCCCGCTACGTCGCCCACCAGGTGTACTACTCCCTCGTCGGCCGCGATTACGAATGGGAGCTCATGCCGCTCGGCCGCGATCAGGGCGTGGGCGCGGTGGTGTGGAGTCCCCTCGGCTGGGGCCGCCTGACCGGGAAAATCCGTCGCGGACAACCCCTTCCGCCGAACTCTCGCCTGCACAAGACCGCCGCCGCGGGCCCGCCCGTCGACGACGAACTGCTCTACGACGTGGTCGACGTCCTCGACGACATCGCCGCCGAAACCGGCCGCACCGTCCCGCAGATCGCCCTGAACTGGCTGCTGTCCCGCCCCACCGTCGCCACCGTCATCGTCGGCGCCCGCGACGCCGACCAACTGCGCCAGAACCTCGGCGCCATCGGCTGGCAGCTGACCCCCGACCAGATCGCCCGCCTGGACAAGGCCAGCGCCGTCACCCCGCCCTATCCCTACTATCCGTACTATCGCCTGCCGGACTTCACCCGCCTGAATCCGCCTGCGGCATAGCTCAATACACGTCCCGCAGGTACCGCTTCTCGGCCACCAGCCGCTTCCGGAAGGCCAGCGCGGCGTCCGGATCGAGGTTGCCGTGGACGCGGGCGATGCGCAGCAGGGCGTCGTCGACGTCGCTCGCCATGCGGGCGGCGTCGCCGCAGACGTAGAGGTGCGCGCCGTCGGCCAGCCACGACCACAGCTCCGCGCCGTGCTCGATCATGCGGTGCTGCACGTAGATCCGCTCCCGCTGATCCCGGGAGAACGCCAGATCCAGGCGGGTGAGGAAGCCCGTGCGGAACATGTCCTCGAGTTCCTCGCGGTAATAGAAGTTGTCGGCGGCGTGCTGATCGCCGAAGAACAGCCAGTTGCGCCCGCGGCTGCCCAGCGCCCGCCGCTCCTGGAGGAAGCCGCGGAACGGCGCGATGCCCGTGCCGGGACCGATCATGATCATGGGCGCGTTCGGATCCCGCGGCGGCCGGAAGTGCGGGGCGCGGTGCAGGAAGACCGGCACCTCCCCGCACCGGTCGGCGAGAAAGGTCGAGCACACCCCGCCCCGGCGCGCGCCCGGTGCGCCGTAGCGGACGACGCCGACGGTCAGCTCCACCTCGTGCGGGCTGACCGCCGGGCTCGACGAGATCGAATACTGGCGTGGCTGAAGCCTTTTCAGCACGCCGAGCCAGTCGACGAGATCCGCCCGCACCGGGAAGTCGCGCAGCACGTCGACGGCCTGCCGGTCCCACAGATAGCCGTCGAGCTCGTTGCGGTTGTCGCGGCGCAGCAGTTTGGCCAGCCGCGGGCTGGCGTTGTGCCGGGCGATGAACGTCAGCAGGTCGGGGGAGACCTTGCTGATGTCGTAGTGGGTGCGCAACGCCTCGGCGAGCGGCACCTCGCGGTCGTCGATCTCGACGCCGTGCCGGCCGTCGAGTCCGGTCGCGGCGAGCCATTCGGCGATCATGTGCTCGCCGTTGGTCGGCCACACCCCGAGCGAATCGCCGACCTCGTAGGTCGCCTCGACCGCGCCGAGGTCGAAGCCGAACCGCCGCACCTCCTTCGCCGAGCCGGGGCGGGAGAGCAGTTCGTTGCGGACCAGCGGAACCGTCACCGGCGCGTTGCGGGTGAAGGGGACCGCCGCCCGGCGGGTGCGCTCGAGGACCAGGGTGGTGCCGCCCGCCGGGCGCGGCGGTTCGGGCGCGTCGCCGGAGAGCGCGTCGATCACCTCGTCGAGCCAGGTGCGCGAGCGGGTGTCGTGATCCGGTTCGCTGTCGACGCGCTCCAGCAGCCGGGTCGCCCCGCGTTCGGCGAGCAGCTGATCCAGGCGGCGGCCGTGGCCGCAGAAGTCGTCGTAGGACGAGTCGCCCAGCGCGAACACCGCGTACCGCAGGCCGGTGAGGCGAATCTCGGTGCCGCGCAGGCGGTCCCAGAAGTCCGCGCCGTTGTCCGGCGGGCCGCCGTCGCCGAAGGTGCTGGTGATCACCAGCGCGTTCCCGGTGAGGTCGGACAGGTCGCAGGAGTCCATGTCCAGCAGCCGGGGCGTGAAGCCGGACTCGGTCAGGCGCTCGGCGGCCGCGGCCGCGAGTTCCTCCGCGGTTCCGGTCTGGGAGGCCCACAGCACCGTGATCGCCTCGCCCGCAGCGGATTCGCTCGGGGTAGCATCGGGTTCGATTGCGCGCGAGTACATTCCGGCCAGCAGGCCGTTGATCCACAGTCGGCTGCGTTCGGCCAGCGGCGCGGAGTCGGGCAGCACCGGTTGCCCCCGCACCGGAAGCTGTTGCAGCGCGGCCAGATAGCCGCTGAGGTAGATCCGTTCGTGCTCACCGAGCGTCGGCGTGCTGGCCGCGTCGAGGCCGAGCACGGCGGCCAGCGGGTGCGCCGCGGGCGCGGGCGGCGCGGGCGGTTCGGGCACGGACGCCACCCGGCGCAGGGCCACCGCGCACGCCTTGAACTCCGGTTGCCGCGAGGCCGGGTCGACCGCGTCGTTGGTGACCGCGTTGACGGTCAGATACTCGCCCTGCTCGTCGTTCCAGTGGAACGGCGCGAAGCAGCACCCGGGCCGTACCCGATCGGTGATCCGCACCGGCAGCACCGCGCGGCCGCGCCGCGACGCCACCTCCAGCTGATCGCCCGCACGCAGTCCGAGCCGCTCGGCGTCCTCGGGATGCACCTCGACGAACGGGTCGCCGGTGAGCTTCACCAGCTTCGGCACCCGCCCGGTCTTGGTCATGGTGTGCCATTGATGTGCCAGGCGACCGGTGTTGAGCACGAACGGATAGTCGTCGTCGGGCATCTCGGCGGGCAGCAGATGCGGGCGCGGCCAGAACACCGCGCGGCGGCTCGGGGTGGCGAAGGCCAGGCGCGGTCGCCGTCCGTCGGCGTCGACGAACAGGTCCTGGCTCACGCCGTCGTTCACGTACCGCACCGGATTGCGCCGCCGCGCCGGATCGGGGCACGGCCACTGCATCGGCCCGTCGCGCAGCGCGTCGTGGCTGATGCCGCGCAGATCGTAGCCCGTCGCCGGATTGGCGAAGCGCCGGATCTCGTCGAAAACCTCGGCGCTGGAGGCGAAATCGAAGCCCGGGAAACCCATGGCCGTGGCCACCTGGGCGATCAGCTGCCAGTCCGGGCGCGCGTCGCCGACCGGATCGACCGAGCGGCGCAGCAGGCTGACCGTGCGTTCGGAGTTCACCATGGTCGCGTCCGCCTCGGCCCACAGGGTGGCGGGCAGCAGCAGATCCGCGTAGGCGTTGGTGGCGGTGTCGGTGTAGACGTCCTGCACCACCACCAGTTCGGCCGCCTCCAGCCCGGCGATCACCGTCTTCCGATTGGCAACGGACGCAACGGGATTGGAGCAGATGATCCAGCACGCCTTGATCCGCTCCTCGGCCAGGCCGCGGAACATGTCGATGGTGCCGGGCCCGACCTCGGACCGGATCGTGCCGGGCGGCAGCCCCCACACCGTCTCGACGAAGGCGCGATCGCCCTCGGCGAGCACGCTGCGCTGACCGGGCAGGCCCGGACCCATGTACCCCATCTCGCGCCCGCCCATGGCATTGGGCTGACCGGTGAGCGAGAACGGGCCGCTGCCCGGACGGCAGATCGCGCCGGTGGCCAGATGCAGATTGCACAGCGCGTTGGTGTTCCAGGTGCCGTGCGTGGACTGGTTGAGGCCCATGGTCCACAGCGACATCCACTCGCCCGCCTCGCCGATCCAGCGGGCGGCGGTGCGGATGTCGGCCTCGGCCAGGCCGGTGAGTTCGGCGACGCGGGCCGGGGGATAGTCGGCCAGGAACTCCGGCATCGCCGCCCAGCCCTCGGTGTGCTCGGCGATGAAGTCCTCGTCGATGTCGCCGTTCTCGACCAGCAGATGCAGCAGGCCGTTCAGCAACGCGAGATCGGTACCGGGAGCTATCTGCAAAAACAGGTCCGCGCGCTCGGCGGTCTCGGTGCGGCGCGGATCCACCACGATCAGGCGCGCACCCGCCTTCAGCCGATCGGCCATGCGCAGGAACAGGATCGGATGACAGTCGGCCATATTCGCGCCGATCACGAAGAACAGGTCGGCGTGGTCGATGTCGTCGTAGGAACCGGGCGGGCCGTCCGCGCCCAGGGACTGCTTGTAGCCGGTGCCCGCGCTGGCCATGCACAGCCGCGAATTGGCCTCGATGTGCACGGTCCGCAGATAGCCCTTGGCGAGTTTGGTGGCCAGGTACTGCGCCTCGAGCGACATCTGGCCGGAGACGTAGAGCGCGAGGGCGTCGGGGCCGTGCCGGTCGAGGATGTCGCGCAGGCGGTCGGCGGTCTCGCGCACGGCGTCGTCGACGGGGACGGGCTGGGCGGGCCGGTCGCGTTGCGGACGCCGGTGGGCGGTGGTCATGCGGCCGGACGCGGCCATGAGGTCGGCGTGCGTGGCGCCCTTGGTGCACAGCCGTCCGGCGTTGACCGGATGCAGTTTGTCGCCGCGCACGGCGGCGATCACCGGCTTGCCCTGTTCGTCCGGGCGGGTCTGGACGACCATCCCGCACCCCACACCGCAGTAGGAGCACGTGGTGGCGGTGGTGCTCGACATGACCCCGATCATGGCCGTCGGCGATTTCATCGGATTTACCCGACGTTAGCGGCAGGTGACGAAGGTCCGCACAGTCGGGAATCGATCTTGTGAGGTCATTCCAGCTTGTAGGCCCGATGCAGGGCGACGATGCCGCCGGTGAGGTTGCGCCACTTGACCGCCGACCAGCCCGCGTCGGCGATGCGCAGGGCGAGTTGCCGCTGGTTGGGCCAGGCGCGGATGGATTCGGCCAGGTAGACGTAGGCGTCGGGATTGCTGCTCACCGCGCGCGCCACCCGCGGCAGCGCCTTCATCAGGTACTCCATGTACAGGGTGCGGAACGGGCCGAAGACCGGGGTGGAGAACTCGGCGACCACCAACCGGCCGCCCGGCTTGGTCACCCGCAGCATCTCGCGCAGCGCCGCATCGGGTTCGGAGACGTTGCGCAGACCGTAGGAGATCGTCACCGCGTCGAACGCCTCGTCGGCGAACGGCAGCGCGGTGGCGTCGCCCGCGACCATCGGCACCCCGCGGAACCGGCCCGCGGCGAGCATGCCCTGGGAGAAGTCGGTGGCCACGCACCACGCGCCGGACTTGGTGAACTCGGCGGTCGACACCCCGGTCCCGGCGGCGAGGTCGAGCACCCGCTCGCCGGGCCGCAGCGCCAGCGCCTGCCGCGTCGCCCACCGCCAATAGCGGTCCTGACCGGCGGAGATCACCGTATTGGTGAGGTCGTACCGCTCGGCCACCCCGTCGAACATCGACGCGACCTCGTGCGGTTGCTTGTCCAGGGAGGCCCGGAACGACTCTGTCTTCGCCACGATCCGACCCTAACCCGGCCGCGCGGGTTCAGCGCAGCAGGTGCTCGAACAACCGGACCCAGGCGTCGGGGCGGACGTGCCCGACGGGCACGCCGTCCGCGATTCCCGCGGCCGCACAGGCGTTTTCGACGCGCCGGGCCGGGAAGTATCGCCGCAGGGAGGCCCGCACCGAACCGCCGACGCCGCGGAAGCCGATCTCGACCAGGCGGCGATACTCGGGCACGGCCGCGTGCGGGAGCAGCGGCGTCGGGCGGCGATCGAGGCGCAGGACGGCGGCATCGACGCTCGGCACGGGACGGAAACCATCGCGCGGCACCCGCAATCCCAGCGAGACCGCGGTCCAGGGCCATTGCGACACCGCGAGTTTCGACCAACGGCCGTAGTCGCCGGAGTGCTTGCGGGCGAATTCGAGCTGGGTCAGCAGGGTGGCCGAGGTCAGGTGCGGGGCGGCGAGGCACCATCGGACGATGGCCGTGCTCACCCCGAACGGGATGTTCGCCACCACCATGAACGGTTCCGTCGGGGGTTGAACGTCTCGAATATCGTTGTGATGGACCATAATTCGAGGTTCGGAAGCGTAGCGGCGGGCCAGCTTCGCCGCCCAGTGCGGATCCTTCTCGTAGGCCGACACCCGCCCGGCGGAGGCGAGCAGCCGCCGGGTGAGCATCCCGTCGCCGGGACCGATCTCGACGACGAGATCGTCGCGGGTCACCCCGGCGGAACGCACCAGACGGTCCGCCGCGGCGGCGTCGACGAGAAAATTCTGGGACAGGGTCTTGCGGGCACGCGACATCGCGCGGGACATGCGGAATCCTCCGGACGGAGCGGTCGAATCAGGACGTGATTCGCCCGAACCCGGGCCGGGGCGCTCGAAAGGACCTGGTGGAGAACCGAAGTCGGGAAAGCGGAATTACCGCACGAAGCGATGCGAGACGCGGGCCGGGTTCAGGCTGCCGCGCGGATCCGCACGAAGGACGCGCCGATCGCGCACGCTCCGTTCATCGCTGTTACTCCCACGGGGACGACCGTAGGGGACGGGTCCGCTGATGGTCCAGCGAATTTCGTCAGGCCGTGCGGTAGGCCGATTCGCGGTTGCCGCCGATGACCTCGGTGTAGTGGCCCAGCAGTTCGGTGCAGATGGCGGGCCAGGTGCGGTGCAGGACCGATTTGCGGGCGGCGGTCGCGAAGCGGGTGCGCAACGCGGTGTCGCGCAGGGCGCCGACGGCGCTGGGGAGCAGTTCGGTGAAGCGGTCCACCGGCAGCAGATATCCGTTGCGGCAGTGGGCGATCAGATCGCGCGGGCCGCCCGCGTCGGGGCCGATGACCGGCAGGCCCGAGGCCAGCGCCTCCTGCACGCCCTGACAGAACGTCTCGTGCTCGCCCGCGTGCACCATCACGTCGAGGCTGGCGTAGGCGGCGGCCAGGTCGGCGCCGCCGAGTTCACCGGTGAAGATCGCGGTGGGCATCAGCTGGGCCAGCGCCGCCCGCTGCGGGCCGTCGCCGACGATGACCAACTGCACATCGGGATCGTCCGCGAGCGCGGCCAGGCGTTCCACGTGCTTCTCCGGCGCGAGCCGCCCGACGAAGCCGACGATCAGCTTGTCGTCGGCGTGCCAGGCCGCGCGCAGTTCCGGATCGCGGGCCGAGGGGGTGAAGCGGGCGATGTCCACGCCTCGGGCCCAGCGATGCACCCGCGGAATGCCATGGGCGACAAGGTCTTCCGCGGCCGCCGAGGAGGGCGCCAGGGTGCGCGCGGCGCGGACGTGGATGCGCCGGGTCCAGGCCCAGGCCGCGCGGCGGGCCGGGCCGAGCCCGTAGCTCTTGGCGAATCCGGCGACATCGGTCTGGTAGATCGCCACCGCGGGCAGATCCAGGCGCAGCGCCGCCGCGACCCCGCCCGCGCCCAACAGGAACGGCGAGGCCAGATGCACCACATCGGCGTCGAATTCGTCGATGGCGGCGGTGATCACCGGCTGCGGCAGCCCGACCGGCAGCGAACTGATCTTGGGCACCATCACCGCGGGCACCCGCACCACCGGGAACCGCCCGTGCCCGCGCGGGGCGGGCGGCTGGCCGCGCGGGGTGTCCGGCGCGATGATCAGCGCCTCGTGGCCGTGCCGGTCCAGGTGGTCGAGCACCTGCAGCACGGAGTTCACCACACCGTTCATATTCGGCAGGAACGACTCCGCGACAATCGCAACACGCACGGTTTCGAGTGTGGTCATCGCGCCCCGCCCGGCCGTCACACGCACATGACACGCATACGAAGATCCGGCGAACTTCAGTCCTCGCGCCGGCGCATCCGGGCCAGCAGCCACAGCGCCGGCAGCGCGATCGCCCACACCACCACGATCACCGACAGCGCGGGCACGATCGCCACCCGGGCGTCGCGGCCCGCCACCCGCACCAGATCCGGGTCCGCGCGGCTGTATTCGACGTTGATGCGTTCGCCCGCGGTGAGTTTCGTCGGGTAGAGCACGCCGACGCGCGGGTTGTGGGTCACGCCGTCGGGGGTGGTGAACACGACCGCTGAGCGCAGCCGCCCGGCCGACAACACCTCCGCGCTGGTCACGCCCTTGTCCGAGCTGATCAGCAGGTCGTCGCGCCAGGCCGCCAGCACCAGGAGGACGGCCAGCACGCTCACCGTGACGGCGGCGATGAGGACCCCGATCCGGGTGCGGCGCAGGCGATCAGACTGCGTGGTTTCCGACACCGCACCAAGGCTATTGCATCGTTCCGATAGCGTGTGCGGCCATGTCCCGAAAATTCAGCTTCACCGTGCCGTACAGCGTTCCGGTAGAAGAGCTTCACCGGGCGATCACCAGCGACGAGATGTGGCAGGCGCGGTTCTCCGGCGCGGAGACCGCGACCCTGGACCTGTCCCACGAGGACGGCCCCGACACCATCCGCGTCCACATGACCGAGCGGGCGAAGGCGGAGAAGATCCCGGCCATCGTGAGCAAGGTCCTCAAGAGCGAACTCGTGCTCGAGCGCACCGACAACTGGGGCCCGCTGCGCGGCGACATCGCCCGCGGCACCTTCGTCGGCCTGTCCAAGGGCATCACCACCGAGATGGAGGGCAGCTACGAAATGCGGCCCACCGCAGGCGGTTCCGAGATCGAGGTCTCCGGCGTCGTCACCGTGAAGGTCCCGATCGTCGGCGGCGCCATCGAGCCCCTCGCCGAACAGCTCCAGCATCGCGTGGTCGACAGCGAGCGCAAGTTCATCGAGGAGTACCTCACCACCAAGGCCGACGCCTAGCTCCCGAAGCCCGCCCCCCGGCCGGAGCGTTGGTTCCGGCCGGGGCCTGTCCCGGCGAAGAGCGTGCCGGGACCTGATCGGGGCGTGCCGGGACCAGAGTGGGAGGGCCGGACCAGCAGGGCGCGGGGTCTAATTCCCCCAGTCCGCCGTGGCCGGATCGAACTCGCGGCGTTCGACGAGGACGAGCCAGTTGCCGGAGTTGTCGCGGAGGACGGCCTCGACGCCGTAGGGGCGTTCGGCGGGAGGCTGGACGAAGTCGACGCCCTTGGCGGTCAATTCCTCGTAGGCCTTCTGGCAGTTGTCGGTGCGGAGGCCGAGGGCGCCGTGGGTGCCGTTGGCGAGGGAGCGGCGGATGGCCTCGGCGAGGGTGTCGTCCAGGGGCGGGCCGGGGATCATCAGGGTGACCTCCAGCTCGGGGTGGTCGGGCTGGGCGACGGTGACCCAGCGGAAGCCGTTGTCGCCCATGGTGACATCGGCGGTCTCGACGAAGCCGAGCTTGTCGATGTACCACCGCTTGGCCTCGGTTTGATCGGTCACGTACACGGTGACCAGCGAAACGTTCGTGATCGTTGCCATGCGTCGAGGCTATGGCAGCGGGCCGGCGCGGCGCTTCTCCGAAATTGCGGAATCAGCCCCGGCGGTCGGACAGGCCGTGCATGAACACGTAACAACCCGGAATGTGCGGCGCGCCCTCGGCGGCGAACTTGGCCTGATACGCCGACGGCGACATCCCGACCAGCTCGGTGAACTTCCGGCTGAACGAGCCCAGGCTCGAATATCCGACCAGGACGCACACCTCGGTGACCGTCACATTCGTGGCCCGCAGCAGATCCTGGGCGCGCTCGATGCGCCGCTCGGCCAGATACAGCGCGGGCGTCTTGCCGTAGGTCGCGGCGAAACAGCGCAGGAAGTGGTACTTGGACACCCCGGCCGCGGCGGCCAGCTCGTCCAGATCCAGCGGATCGGCGTACCGGCGGTCGGCCAGATCCCGCGCCCGGCGCAGATGCGGGAGCAGGTCCTCGGGAACCGACCACGTGCCCATCAGGTGAACGGCGCCAACTCGTCGAGCCGCATCGAGGCGTGTCCCGCGCCGCGCCACGCGCGGGCCACCAGATCGTGGTCCTCCTCGGTGACCAGATTGCCCATCACCCGAACGGCGGTGCGCTGCAAGAACTTCGACCGCATCACCGGCGGCCCGCCGAGCGGCACCATGCGCGGATGGGTGGCCAGCCCGGCGATCCGCCGCGCCACCGAGAACGTGCGGCCGTAGCGGGCGCGCAGCAGATCCGGCCACAGCGTGGTGAGATCCGGTTCGTCGAGCAGCCCGGCCAGCAGATGGCCGCCCTCGAGTCCGTAGTCGATGCCCTCGCCGTTGAGCGGGTTCACGCAGCCCGCCGCGTCCCCGACCAGCGCCCAGTTGCGGCCCGCGACATGCGACACCGCGCCGCCCATCGGCAGCAGCGCCGAGGCCACCGCGCGGGTCTCGCCCTCGAACTCCCATTCCGGCCGTCGCAACGAAACATAGTGTTGCAGAAGCGGTTTCAACGCGATGTGCGAGGGCCGCCGCTCGGTGGCCAGCGAGCCGACGCCGATGTTGACCTCACCGTTGCCGAGCGGGAACACCCAGCCGTACCCGGGCACCAGCGTGCCGTCGGCGTCGCGCAGTTCCAGATGCGAGGTGATCCACTCGTCGTCGCTGCGGTTCGAGCGGATGTAGGCGCGCGCCGCCACGCCGAAGGCGTAGTGCCGATGCCAGGTGCGGCCCAACAGCTTTCCGACCGGCGACCGCACCCCGTCGGCGACTATCAGTGTGCGGCAACCGATTTCGGACGTGCCCGCGGCGGTGCGCACCCGCACTCCGGTGGCCCGGTCCCCGGCGCGGATCACCTCCACCACGCGCGCGTCGTCCACCATCCGCGCGCCCCACTTCACGGCCGTCTCGCGCAGTTTGTCGTCGAGTTCGGTGCGCGGCACGGCACTTCCGTAGGTCGGGAAGGAGCCGTCGGGCCAGGGCAGCAGGGCCTCGCGGCCGAAGCCGGTCATGCGCAGGCCGCGGTTGACGGTGTGGGCGCGCACCCATTCGCCCAAGCCGAGATGTTCGAGTTCGGCCGTGGCGCGCGGGGTCAGCCCGTCGCCGCAGGTCTTGTCGCGGGGGAAGGTCGCGGCGTCCAGGAGCAGGACGTCGCGGCCCGCCCGCGCGGCCCAGGCGGCGGCCGCCGAACCGGCCGGTCCCGCGCCCACCACCAGCACCTCGGCGTGGCGGGGCAGCGATTCGGCGCGACTGGGATCCGGTGCAACCATGCGTTCAATCCTTCCAGGACGGTCGGACGCCCGTACCCCCGTGTCCGATTTGCGGCGTCGGCCTGTCTGTTTTCTCCCACAGTGACGGTGTTCATGGGGCTGCGGCACCCGACACGCTAGGTTCTTCGGTGTGGGGACGGACGCGGCGTTGGGAGACGAGATGAGTGCATCGGCTGTGCGCGATGAGAGCACGGTGGTCGCCGGGGTGGATCTGGGCGACCCCGACCTCGCGGCCACGGTGCGCAACGGCCTCGACGATGTCGAGAAGCTGCTGGTCAGCGAGCTTTCCGACGGGGAGGAGTTTCTCCAGGAGGCCGCCCTGCACCTGGCCAAGGCCGGGGGCAAGCGGTTCCGCCCGCTGTTCACCATCCTCACCGGGCAGCTCGGCCCGCGTCCCACCGATCCCGATCTGATCACCGCGGGCACGGTCGTCGAACTCGTGCACCTGGCCACGCTGTACCACGACGACGTGATGGACGAGGCGCCGATGCGGCGCGGCGCGCCCAGCGTGAATTCGCGCTGGGGCAACAGCATTGCCATCCTCGCCGGGGACTACCTGTTCGCGCACGCCTCCCGCCTGGTGTCCACGCTCGGCCCCGACGCGGTCCGCGTCATCGCCGAGACCTTCGCCGAACTGGTCACCGGCCAGATGCGAGAAACCATGGGCGCCAAGCGGACTCAGGATCCGGTCGAGCACTACCTGCGGGTGGTGTGGGAGAAGACCGGTTCGCTCATCGCGGCCGCGGGCCGGTTCGGCGGCACCTTCTCCGGCGCGGACCTCGACCACGTCGAGCGGCTGGCCCGGCTCGGCGACGCGGTCGGCACCGCCTTCCAGATCTCCGACGACATCATCGACATCTCCTCGGTGTCCGAACAGTCCGGCAAGACGCCGGGCACCGATCTGCGCGAGGGCGTGCACACCCTGCCGGTGCTGTACGCGCTGCGTGAGGAGGGCGCCGAGGGCGATCGGCTGCGCGCGCTGCTGGCCCGTCCGCTGGAGACCGACGCCGAGGTCGCCGAGGCGCTCGAGCTGCTGTCCCGTTCGCGCGGCATGGTGCTGGCCAAGGAGAAGCTGCGCGGTTACGCCGACCTCGCCCACACCGAGCTGGCGGCGCTGCCCGCGGGTCCGGCCAATCAAGCGCTGCGGCGGTTGGTGAGCTACACCATCGAACGCGTCGGGTGAGGAACTCGTGCCACGCTCCGGTCGTTGACCTGGTGTAACGCATTTCTGGGGGCGGATGAGCACAGAGAGGCGGACATGCACGGGCACGGGTATGCGAACGGACTCAAGACCTTCGGATTGATGGTCGGACTGTCGGCGTTGATCGTGGCCGCGGGCGCGCTGTTCCGGAATCCGACGATCCTGGTGCTCGCCATCCTGCTGGCCGTCGGCATGAACGCCTACGCCTACTTCAACAGCGACAAGCTGGCGTTGCGGGCGATGCACGCCCAGCCGGTATCCGAACTCGAGGCGCCGGTCATGTACAAGATCGTGCGCGAACTGGCCACGGCCGCACGGCAACCCATGCCCCGGCTCTACATCAGCCCGACCAACGCGCCCAACGCCTTCGCCACCGGCCGCGATCCGCGGCACGCGGCGGTGTGCTGTACCAGCGGAATCCTGCAGATCCTGGACGAGCGCGAACTGCGCGCGGTGCTCGGGCACGAGCTGTCGCACGTGTACAACCGCGACATCCTGATCTCGTCGGTGGCCGGGGCCATGGCCGCGGTGATCTCGGGCCTGGCCAACCTGGCCTTCTTCGCCGGGGCCTTCGGCGGCAACCGCGACGGCGAGGGGCCGAACATCATCGGCGTGCTGCTGGTTTCGCTGCTCGGCCCGATCGCGGCGTCGCTGATCAAACTGGCCGTGTCCCGCTCCCGCGAATACCAGGCCGACCAGGACGGGGCCGCGCTCACCGGTGACCCGCTGGCCCTGGCCTCGGCCCTGCGCAAGCTGGAGAGCGGCACCCAGGCGGCCCCGCTGCCGCCCGAGCCGCAGCTCACCGCGCAATCGCATCTGATGATCGCCAACCCGTTCCGGGCCGGTGACCGGATGGCCCGGTGGTTCTCCACCCATCCGCCGATGGCCGAGCGGATCGCCCGGCTCGAGCAGATGGCCGGGGGACCGCGCTACTACCGGTAGTTCACGAACTGCAGGGCCACATCGAAATCGGAGCTCTTCAACAGCGCGATGACCGCCTGCAGATCGTCGCGCTTCTTGCTGCTGACCCGCAGTTCGTCGCCCTGGATCTGGGCCTTCACGCCCTTGGGGCCCTCGTCGCGGATCTTCTTGGAGATCTTCTTCGCGTTGTCGGGGTCGATGCCCTCCTTGACCGTCCCCGTGATCTTGTACACCTTTCCCGACGCCTGCGGATCGCCGGCGTCGAACGCCTTGAGCGAGATGTCGCGGCGGATCAGCTTCTCCTTGAACACGTCGAGGGCGGCCTTGACCCGGTCCTCCGAGTTGGCCGAGAGGACGATCTTCTCCTCCCCGGACCATTCGATGCTCGCGTCCGTGCCGCGGAAGTCGTAGCGCGTGTTCAGCTCCTTCGCCGCCTGGTTGAGGGCGTTGTCGACCTCCTGCCGATCGACCTTGCTGACGACATCGAATGACGAATCGGCCACACTCTGCTCCTGTCTCACGGCTCGCGGTTCGTAGCGAATTTTCTACCCCGACCGTCCGACGGTAGTCGCCCGGCGCGCGGGAGTCGATCCGGGCAGCGGGCCGCCACCAGCCGGTTTGCGTGGACAACCGGTGTTCGTTGTATTCTCGTCACCGCACTCGAGCAGTGCACCCGGCAGGTTGCCCGAGCGGCCAAAGGGAGCTGACTGTAAATCAGCCGCGTAAGCTTCGGAGGTTCGAATCCTCCACCTGCCACCCCCGAAGGGCCCACGCGCTGTCAGGCGCGCGGGCCTTTCGTGTTCCGGGCGGTCGTGCGCCCCGCGTGCGGCCCGAAAAAGCCTCGTGACCACTCGGTTTGGCGCTACGCCCCGGGTGTGTGTAACCTCGTTCAAGGCTTCGGCGCCCCGGGTGCGAGAGATCGCCACTCGGAGCGCCAGTAGTCGTGCCCCCTTAGCTCAGTCGGCAGAGCGTTTCCATGGTAAGGAAAAGGTCAACGGTTCGATTCCGTTAGGGGGCTCGCCGGATTGCCGGTGGTGACCAACTCGGCACTCCATGGGCCGGGCGGCGGCACCGCAGCAATACCGTGTCATGGCGGTGTAGCTCAGGTGGTAGAGCAAACGACTCATAATCGTTGTGTCGCCGGTTCGAGTCCGGCCATCGCTACCCATACCGATCCACCCTCAGGCTGACTGGAAAGAAGGCATTATCGTGGCCGCGAAGTCCACCGATGTCCGGCCAAAGATCACCTTGGCCTGCGAGCAGTGCAAGCATCGCAACTACATCACCAAGAAGAACCGGCGCAACGACCCGGACCGCCTCGAGCTGAAGAAGTTCTGCCCGAACTGCGGCACCCACCGGGCGCACCGCGAATCTCGCTAACTTCACCACGCGTGCCAGCTGCCGCGTAGAAACGGTGCCGGAGTGGTCTCCCCGCTCCGGCATTTGGTGTAAGTGCGGTAGTGAGCGCTCCGCCGACTCCCGGTAGCGGGGTCAGATAGGGATCAGCCTTCCGTGACAATCAACACCGGAACCGCGGTCGAGACCGAGCAGGTGCTCGATCCGGCGGCCCACGCCGCCGAGATGGTCGGCCATCACTACCGCGTGGACGACTACTACGAGGTCGGCCGCGAGAAGGTGCGCGAGTACGCGCGCGCCGTGCAGGACTACCACCCGGTGCACTGGCAGGAGGGCGCGGCCCGCGAACACGGCTACGACGGCCTGCTCGCCCCGCTGACCTTCATCTCCCTGGTCGGAATCCTGGCCCAGCGCAAGCTCTTCGAACAGGTCGTCACCGGCTACGACCTGAGCCAGATCATGCAGACCGATCAGATCCTGGAGTTCCACCGGCCCATCAAGGTCGGCGATCAGCTCGTCTGCGACGTGTATCTGCACTCGTTCCGGCAGGCGTTCGGCGGCGACATCATCGTCACCAAGAACATCGTCACCTCGCGCGACGAGCTGGTGCTCACCACCTACACCACGCTGGTCGGACGCAGTGGCGGCGACGTCGATCCGAATATCGCCGACGCGGTGCGCAACATCCTCATGCACGGCCTCGGCGAGACGCCCGAACAGGCGCCGGAATCCGAGGCGGCCGGGCTGGACGCCCCCGCGGCGACCCCGACCGAGCCGGAACCGTGGATCCCGGCCCGCGCCCTGTCCTTCGACAGCGTGTCCGTCGGCGACGAACTCCCCCCGCGGACCGTCACGCTGACCCGCGGCGATCTGGTGAACTACGCGGGCGTGTCCGGCGACGCCAACCCGATCCACTGGAGTGACGAGGTCGTCAAGCTCGCCGGGCTCGACAACGTGGTCGCGCACGGCATGCTCACCATGGGTCTGGGCGGCGGTCTGGTCACCTCGTGGCTGGGCGATCCGGGCGGGGTCAAGGAGTACAACGTCCGCTTCACCAGCCCGGTCTACGTGCCCGCGGACCGCCCGGCGCAGATCGAGTACACCGGCAAGGTGAAGTCGGTCGATCCCGCGACCCGCACGGCCGTCGTGGCGATCGTCGCGAAATCCGAGGGGCGCAAGATCTTCGGGCGCGCGACGGCGACGGTCCAGCTGTCCTGACAGGCCGATTGGCAATCGCGCGGGACGGTAACGTACACTCGGGTCTCTGGGGATTCCAGCCGCTGCGCGCTGCTCTGAATGGGGCGGCGCGCGTATTGTGTGGCTCCCGGGAATACAACTGAATCGAATCGTGCTGGATCACCGTGCGCCCGCGGCGACGGAAGTCCGGCCCGAGGGGCGTAGCTCAATTGGCAGAGCAGCGGTCTCCAAAACCGCAGGTTGCAGGTTCAAGTCCTGTCGCCCCTGCACTGGATGCCAGCGAAAGGACTAGACGTGAGCGACGAGCGGGACCTTCGCCACGGCGGCGCGCATGCCGCCGATGACGATGACACCGCTGCGGTGAGTCGGCCGACCGGTAAGCGGTCCGCCCGGCGTGCTCGCGGCTCCCAGAGCGACACCGGCTCGGTCGCCACGATCGAGCGTTCGAGTTCTCGCTCCGATACGGCATCGCGCAAGGCGTCCAAGCCGGCCGACAAGGGCAAGGCCGGTCGCGGTTCGGGTAATCCGCTCAAGCGCCTGGTGAAGTTCCTGCGCGAGGTCATCGCCGAACTGCGCAAGGTGATCTGGCCCAACCGCAAGCAGATGGTCACCTATACGAGCGTGGTCCTGGTGTTCGTGGTCTTCATGGTCGCGTTCATCGCCGGGTTGGATCTGGCGTTCATCAAGGGCGTCAACTGGCTGTTCGGCTAGCTGACCGTCGGCGCCGGTCACCGTCTCGGGTTGGATTCGGACGGTGCCATCCGCCGGATTCCGTATCCGGCACGCAGAGGAAGTTAGTGACGACACAGGAAGCGAGTGCCCAGTGAGCACCCCGGAGAACGGCACATACGAAGAGTTCCCGGCCGAGGAGACGGTGGCCGAGGCCACCGAGACGACGGCCGAGGACTCCGCGGGGGCCACCGGCGGGAGCGCTGGGCCCGAAGGCGGCAGCTTGCGTAACCACGAAGGGCCTGCGGACGCCGCATCGAACACCGAGGCCACTGAGGCGCCCGCCGAACCCGAGGCACCGGCCGATCCGGTCGCGGAGATGAAGGCCGCGCTGCGGCGCGCCCCCGGCGACTGGTACGTCGTGCACTCCTACGCCGGGTACGAGAACAAGGTCAAGGCCAACCTCGAGACCCGCGTGCAGAACCTGGGCCTCGAGGACTACATCTTCCAGGTCGAGGTGCCGACCGAACAGGTCACCCTGATCAAGAACGGCCAGCGCAAGAACGTGCAGCAGAAGGTGCTGCCGGGCTACATCCTGGTGCGGATGGACCTCAACGACGAGTCGTGGGGCGCGGTGCGCAACACGCCCGGCGTCACCGGATTCGTCGGCGCCACCTCCCGGCCCTCGCCGCTGTCCATCGATGACGTGGTGAAGTTCCTGGTCCCCGCCGAGCAGCAGCAGAAGAAGCCCGCCGCCGCGGCCGCCAACGCCTCCGCCGCCGAGACCGCGACCGAGGTCGCGCCCAAGCCGACCATCCAGGTCGACTTCGAGGTCGGCGAGTCGGTCACCGTCATGGACGGCCCCTTCGCGACGCTGCCCGCCAGCATCTCCGAGGTCAACGCCGAGCAGCAGAAGCTCAAGGTGCTGGTGTCGATCTTCGGGCGCGAGACCCCGGTGGAGCTGGCCTTCACCCAGGTCGCGAAGATCTGAGACTTGCAATAACGCAAGAAACCAACCAAGGAAGAAAGATGCCCCCCAAGAAGAAGAAGGTCTCCGGGCTCATCAAGCTCCAGATCCAGGCCGGTGCGGCCAACCCCGCCCCGCCCGTGGGTCCCGCGCTCGGTCAGCACGGCGTCAACATCATGGAGTTCTGCAAGGCGTACAACGCGGCGACCGAGTCGCAGCGTGGCAACGTCATCCCGGTCGAGATCACGGTCTACGAGGACCGCTCGTTCGACTTCAAGCTGAAGACTCCGCCCGCCGCCAAGCTCCTGCTCAAGGCCGCCGGTGTGCAGAAGGGCTCCCCCGAGCCGCACCGCAACAAGGTCGCCCAGGTCACCATGGAGCAGATCCGCGAGATCGCCAAGACCAAGCAGGAAGACCTGAACGCCAACGATCTCGATCAGGCGGCGAAGATCATCGCGGGCACCGCCCGTTCGATGGGGATCACCATCGCGGAGTAGCTCACTCCCTCGTGGGAGGGACGGCCAGTCCCGTACCACTGCTGACTTACGACTAAGGACAGAACAACATGGCAAAACGAAGCAAGGCGTATCTCGAGGCGGCCGCCAAGGTCGACCGTTCGCTGCTGTACTCCCCGTTGTCGGCCACCCGGCTGGCCAAGGAGACCTCCACCACGAAGACCGACGCCACCGTCGAGGTGGCCGTGCGCCTGGGCGTGGACCCGCGCAAGGCCGATCAGATGGTCCGCGGCACCGTGAACCTGCCGCACGGCACCGGTAAGACCGCCCGCGTCATCGTGTTCGCGGCCGGTGAGAAGGCCGCCGAGGCCGAGGCCGCCGGCGCGGACGCCGTGGGCGCCGAGGATCTGATCGAGCGCATCCAGGGCGGCTGGCTGGACTTCGACGCCGCGATCGCCACCCCGGACCAGATGGCCAAGGTCGGCCGCATCGCGCGCGTGCTGGGCCCCCGCGGCCTGATGCCGAACCCGAAGACGGGCACGGTCACCACCGATGTGACCAAGGCCGTCAACGACATCAAGGGCGGCAAGATCAACTTCCGCGTCGACAAGCAGGCCAACCTCCACTTCGTGATCGGCAAGGCCAGCTTCGAGGACAAGAAGCTGGTGGAGAACTACGGCGCGGCCCTCGACGAGATCCTCCGCCTCAAGCCCTCCACCGCGAAGGGCCGCTACGTCAAGAAGGTGACGATTTCGACCAACACCGGCCCGGGCATCCCGGTGGACCCGAACCGCACCCGCAACCTCACCGACGAGGACGCGTAGCGACGAGAACTCGACAGGGCCGGTGCGAATCCCGCACCGGCCCTTCGTGTTTCGCGGGGTGGCCGACCCGTTTTGGCAGTTCGGGGGCCTTCCGCTATTCTGGACAACGGTCGTCGGCCTGTTCGGCGATCACCCCCAATCGTTCTACCGAAGACCGTTGGTCGCTGCCCTCGGGCAGTCGAAGGTCCGGCGTCATCGCTGGCGGCCCACGCAGGCAGAGCCGAGGTCGGGAAATCTGTGCGAGTTCGCTCGTGCGTGTTTTCTTGTGCGCCCCGGGATGCCCTGCGTCCGGGGCGTTTGCTTTGCCGCCGGGCAGTCTCCCTCCGGGAATCGGTAGTTCTCATCACCGACCATCCAGAGAGGAGGCGAAGTATGGCGAAGACCTGGAAGGTCGAGGCGGTCGAGGAGATCACCGAGCAGTTCAAGGGTGCTACCGCCACCGTGGTCACGGAATACCGTGGCCTGTCGGTCGGCAAGCTCACCGAGCTGCGTCGGGCGCTCGGCGCCGGGGCGACCTACTCCGTCGCCAAGAACACCCTGGTCAAGCGCGCGGCCGCCGAGGCGGGCGTCGACGGCCTGGATGACCTGTTCGTCGGTCCGACCGCCATCACCTTCATCACCGGTGAACCGGTCGAGGCCGCGAAGGCGCTGAAGACCTTCGCCAAGGACAACAAGGCCCTGATCATCAAGGGCGGCTACATGGACGGCGCGCCGCTGTCCGTGGCCGAGGTCGAGCGGATCGCCGACCTGGAGTCCCGCGAGGTGCTGCTGGCCAAGCTGGCCGGTGCCATGAAGGGCAACCTGACCAAGGCGGCCGGCCTGTTCGCCGCGCCCGCGAGCCAGGTCGCTCGGCTGTTCGCTGCCCTCGAGGAGAAGCAGCGCACCGCCGGTGGGGCCGCCGAGGCTCCCGCCGCGGACGCCGAATAAGCGCATCCACCAACACTTTTCCCGTTCCGGCGGGAGCAAGCCTCATATCGAAAGGAAACACCATGGCCAACGTTGACGAGCTGCTCGAGACCATCGGCAACATGACCCTGCTCGAGCTCTCGGACTTCGTGAAGAAGTTCGAGGAGAAGTTCGAGGTCACCGCCGCCGCTCCGGTCGCGGTCGCCGCCGCCCCGGGTGCCGCGGGCGCCCCGGCCGAAGCCGCCGAGGAGCAGGACGAGTTCGACGTCGTGCTCGAGGGCGCCGGCGACAAGAAGATCCAGGTCATCAAGGTCGTCCGCGAGATCGTGTCCGGCCTGGGCCTGAAGGAGGCCAAGGACCTCGTCGAGAGCGCCCCGAAGCCGATCCTGGAGAAGGTCGCCAAGGACGCCGCCGAGGCCGCCAAGGCGAAGCTGGAAGAGGCCGGCGCCAAGGTCTCGGTCAAGTAATAAGCCGTAAAAGGCTGGTAGAAAAGGGCGGTTCCCCTTGGGGGGCCGCCTTTTTCGCATTTCCGTAGCACGGGGGAAGTTTTCTACCCGCGAGTCAGGTAGGGTGTGCTGCGCCAGCGGCATGCGATACAGTTGCCGCACCCAGTGTGACGCGTCACACGGCACCCGAAAAATCGGTGACGCGGCCAGTGGGCGCTCGTCGAAGAATTGTGGAGGTTGGCGTGGGCGTCGAGGTCAGGACCGAAGGGGTCACCAAGTCTTTCGGGTCCCAGCGTATTTGGCAGGACGTCACGCTGACGCTGCCACCGGGGGAAGTCAGCGCGCTGCTCGGCCCGTCCGGCACCGGTAAGTCCGTGTTCCTGAAGTCGCTCATCGGTCTGCTGCGCCCCGAGCGCGGCCACATCTACATCGATGGCCGCGACATCACCACCTGCTCCAACAAGGAGCTCTACGAGATCCGCAAGCTGTTCGGCGTCCTGTTCCAGGACGGCGCGCTGTTCGGCTCGATGAACCTGTTCGACAACGTGGCGTTCCCGCTGCGCGAGCACACCAAGAAGAACGAGTCCGAGATCCGCAAGATCGTCATGGAGAAGCTCGAGCTGACCGGTCTGCTCGGCGCGGAGGGCAAGCTCCCGGGCGAGATCTCCGGCGGTATGCGCAAGCGCGCCGGGCTGGCCCGCGCGCTCGTGCTGGATCCGCAGATCATCCTCGTCGACGAGCCCGACTCCGGTCTGGACCCGGTCCGCACGACCTATCTGTCGCAGCTGCTGATCGACATCAACGCGCAGATCGACGCGACGATCCTGATCGTGACCCACAACATCAACCTGGCCCGGACCGTGCCCGACAACATCGGCATGCTGTTCCGTCGCCAGCTGGTCATGTTCGGCCCGCGTGAGGTGCTGCTGACCTCGGAGGAGCCGGTGGTCAAGCAGTTCCTCAACGGCCGCATGATCGGTCCGATCGGCATGTCCGAGGAGAAGGACGAGGCGCAGATGGCCCGCGAGCAGGCGCTCGCCGACGCCGGCCACTACGACAACGGCACCGACGAGGTCGAGGGCATCATCCCGCAGATGAAGGCCACCCCGGGTATGCCGCTGCGCCAGGCCGTCGAGCGCCGCCGCGCCCGGGTGCTGGAGATCATGCACACCCTGCCGCATGCGGCCCAGGTCGCTATCCGCGAATCCATGGACCAGAACGGCGATACACAAGTTCTGCCCGCCTACACCGGCAACGCTCCGGAATACCAGGGCGGCGCGTACGACACCACGGTCCGTCACCACCCAACCAACGGGTAACATCTCGAACCGTGAATCAAACCCTGGCACGGCTGCGCACCCCGGTCGAGTCGGGTTTTGCACAGGCCGGCAATATCTTCGCGCTATTACTCGATGTAGCGCGCAAGGTATTCCGCCGGCCTTTCCAGTGGCGGGAGTTCGTCGAACAGTCGTGGTTCATCGCGAGTGTCTCGATTCTCCCGGCCGCACTGGTGGCAATCCCGTTCGGCGCCGTGGTGGCGTTACAGACCGGTTCACTCATCAAACAGATCGGCGCGGAGTCGCTCACCGGCGCGACGAGCGTGCTGGCAGTCGTCCAGCAAGCGGCGCCGGTCGTCACGGCCCTGATCACCGCGGGCGCCGCGGGGTCGGCCGTGGCCGCGGATCTCGGCTCGCGGACCATCCGCGAGGAGATCGACGCGATGGAGGTCCTCGGCATCGATCCCGTACAGCGGCTCGTGGTGCCGCGCGTGCTGGGCATGATGCTGGTGGCGTTGCTGCTCAACGGTCTGGTGTCGGTCGTCGGCATCTGCGGCGGCTATTTCTTCAACGTGCTGCTGCAGGGCGGCACCCCGGGCTCGTATCTGGCGTCCTTCTCGGCGCTGGCCCAGCTGCCCGACCTGTGGGTCGGCGAGTTGAAGGCATTGATCTTCGGCCTGATCGCGGGCGTCATCGCCGCGTACAAGGGCCTGAATCCCAAGGGGGGCCCGAAAGGAGTCGGTGACGCGGTGAATCAATCCGTGGTGATCACCTTCCTGGTCCTCTTCTTCGTCAATCTCGTGGTCACGCTGGTGTACCTGCAGATCGTCCCGGCCAAGGGGTCGTGAGCATGGTCTCCGTACAACGTTCCCCGGCGTTGCGCCGGGTGGGCTCGGCCCTGCGCGCACCCGTGAACGTCATCGATCGCGCGGGCGATCAGATGTCGTTCTACTCCAAGGCGATCGCCTGGATCCCGCGCACGATCGTGCACTTCCGCAAGGAGGTCATGCGGCTGCTGGCCGAGGTGACCTTCGGTTCGGGCGCGCTCGCGGTCATCGGCGGCACGATCGGCGTGGTCGTGATGATGTCGGCCTCGGTCGGCGTGGTGGTCGGTCTGCAGGGCTTCAAGGCGCTCGACGCGCTGGGCTCGTCGGTGCTCACCGGCTTCCTGACCGGCTACATCAACACCCGTGAGCTGGCCCCGCTGGTCGCCGCGATCGCGTTGTCGGCCACGGTCGGCTGCGGTTTCACCGCGCAGCTGGGCGCGATGCGCATCTCCGAGGAGATCGACGCGCTCGAGGTGATGGCCGTGCCGGGCGTGCCGTTCCTGGTGTCCACCCGGGTCATCGCGGGCTTCGTGGCGGTGATCCCGCTCTACGTCGTCGGCCTGCTCGGCACATACCTGGCATCCCGGCAGATCAACGTGTGGTTCAACGGGCAGTCGTCCGGTTCCTACGACCACTATTTCGGCTTGTTCCTGCCCCCGGAGGACGTTCTCTATTCGTTCCTCAAGGTGCTCGTGTTCGCATTCGTGATCATCCTGATCCACTGCTATTACGGGTATACCGCCACGGGCGGACCGGCCGGCGTCGGCGTGGCCGTGGGCCGCGCGGTGCGCGCATCGATCGTTCTGATCAACATCCTGGATTTCTTTTTGAGCCTTGCCATTTGGGGAACGAATACCACGGTGCGGGTGGCCGGATGAACGAGCGCAGGGTCGAAATGTGGCGTGCCACAGAGAAATTGCGCAAGCGAACGCTGGGCATACTCTTCTTCGTCGTGATGGCTCTGTTCCTCTACACGACCATCGCCATCTACAACAAGGTGTGGGTCGACACCGTGAAGGTGGACCTGCTCACCGACAACGTGGGCAACGCGCTGACCCGCAACGCGGATGTGAAGGTCCGCGGCGTGAACGTCGGCGAGGTCCGCTCGAGCGAATCCACCGGCGGCCGAGTCACTCTGCATCTGGCCCTGGACCCCGGTAAGGCCGCGAAGATCCCGGCCAACGTGACCGGACGTCTGCTGCCCAAGACCCTGTTCGGTGAGCGCTACGTCGAACTGATGTGGCCCGAGCAGCCCAGCGGGCAGTACCTGAAGCCGGGCGCGGTCCTGCATCAGGACGCGAGCGGTAACGCCGTCGAGGTGAGCCGCCTGCTCGACAGCGTGCTGCCGCTGTTGCAGGCGATCCCGCCGCAGTATCTGGCCTCCACCCTGGGCGCGCTGTCGCAGGCGCTCGGCGGCCAGGGCCGGGAACTGGGCGACACCATCGATCGGCTCGACCACATCTTCCGCGATCTCAACGACGTGCTGCCCACCCTGCGCGACGATCTGCGCAGCTTCGCCACCGTGGCCGACACCTACTCCGACGCGCTGCCGCAGCTGGTGGACACCTTCGACAACCTGCGCACGACCAATGCCACGATCGGGCAGAAGCGGTCGCAGATCGACACCCTGTACTCGGTGCTGACCCCGACGTCCTCGCATACGGCCGACTTCCTGATCCTCAACCGCGACAACATCATCGACGTCGCCGCGGACTCCCGTGAGGCGCTGGAACTGCTGGCCACCTACTCACCCAGCTACGCCTGCACCATGCGCAACTTCGCTCAGCTCAGCCCGCGCATCACCAAGCTGTTCGGTCCCGGCACGGGCATGCCCGGCGTGCGGACCAATGTGCAGATCGTGAATCCGCGCGGCCGCTACCTGCCCAACCAGGACGAGCCGCGCTGGCTCGACACCCGCGGACCGGTCTGCCTGCCCGAACCCGCGCTGGGCACCGATCTCGGCCAGTACCCGACCGGGCCCTACAACGACGGTTCCTATCCGGTGCCCAGCCGCGCGCCCGGCGATCAGAACGCCGGACATCTACCGCCCGCGCAGTTCTCGGTGTACGGATCGGGCGCGCCGACGCTGGCCGGATCGCCCGCCGAGGAGCGGGCCGTGGGCGCGGTGCTCGGCGCGGCCAACGACGTCCCACCGTCCGAGGTGCCGGACTGGATCAGCCGCATCGCGGCTCCGGCCCTGCGCGGCAGCGAGGTGAGTGTGCGATGAGCGGATCCCTGCGCGGCCTGGCCGGGCCGCTGACCAAACTGCTGATCTTCGTCGTGGTGACGTTGTTCGTGACCACGCTGCTGGCGCTGACCATCGCCAACTACAGCGGCGGCGGCAAACAGTTCAAGGCCCGCTTCGCCGACGCGACCTCGCTGAATCCGGGCGACGAGGTCCGGGTGGCCGGGGTGCGGGTCGGCAAGGTGAACAAGGTGGCGGTGGCCGACCGCTCCCAGGCCGAGGTCACCTTCGAACTCAACGACCGCGACTGGCTGCCCGCCTCGACCATCGCGACCATCCGGTACCGCAACCTGGTCGGACAGCGCTACATCGCGCTGGAACAGGGCAGCGGGCAGCAGGGCCGAAAGCTCAACGCGGGCGGCACGATTCCGCTCGACCACACCCGGTCGGCGCTGAATCTGACCACCCTGTTCAACGGCTTCCGGCCGCTGTTCCAGACGCTGTCGGCCGAGGACGTGAACAAGCTGTCCTACGAGATCATCCAGGTCTTCCAGGGTGAATCGGGCACGATCACCGATCTGGTCCGCAACACCGCGAGCCTGACCAACAAGATCGCCGACAAGGACGCGGTGATCGGCGAGATCGTCAAGAACCTCAATGCCATTCTGGACGCGGTCAATTCGCGCGACGGTCAGCTCAACGATCTGATCGTCAATACCGAATCGCTGGTCAGCGGTCTCAACGCCGAACGCGGCACGATCGGTTCGGCGGTGCAGTCGCTGGGCAACCTGGCCTCGGCCACCTCCGATCTGCTGGTGCCGACCCGCCCGACCCTGCAGGGGTCGATCGCGGGCCTGAACCAGCTGACCGGCGAATTGTCCTCGCGCCGAGACGATATCGATCAGGCGCTGACGAATCTGCCGATCAAGATGGAGAAGCTGGCGCGGGCCGGCAGCTACGGTTCCTGGTTCCAGTTCTATCTGTGCGGCATCGACGTCGTCGCCGGGCCGGGGGATCCGCGCAAGACCCCGGACCTCAACGTGCCCGCGGGGCTGCCGACGGTGAATCAGCCCGTCTACACCAACCCCGCGCCGCGCTGCCATGGGAAGGGTGGTCGCTGATGGACGAACGCGGCATGTTCGGCAAGCGCAGCCCGGCGTTCATGGGCGGGCTCGGCCTGCTGCTGGTCCTGTTGGTCACGATGTCGGCGTTCTCGGTCGACAAACTGCCGATCATCGGGGCCGGGATCCGGTACACCGCCGAGTTCTCCGAGGCGGCCGGGCTGAAGAAGGGCAACGAGGTCCGCATCGCGGGGGTGAAGGTCGGCGACGTCTCGGATGTGAGCCTCGCCGGTGACCACGTGCTGGTCACCTTCCGCGCGCGCGACGCCTGGGTGGGCGATCAGACCACCGCGTCCATCCAGATCAAGACCCTGCTCGGGCAGAAGTATCTGGCACTGGATCCCAAGGGGAGCAAGGCCGCCGATCCGGGTCATCCGATTCCGTTGTCCCGCACGGTGTCTCCGTACGACGTGGTGGACGCGTTCAGCGACGCCGCCAAGCAGATCCAGCAGACCGACACCGCGCAGCTGGCCACCAGCTTCCGTGTGCTGTCCGACGCGTTCTCGGGCACCCCGCCGGAGATCCGCGGCTCGATCGACGGCGTGGCCCGGCTGTCGGAGACCCTCGCCAAGCGCGACGAACAGTTGAAGCAGCTGTTCGCGGCGACCAGCAAGACGACCAAGGTGCTGGCCGACCGCAACGCCGAATTCGAGAGGCTGCTCGCCAACGGCGGCCAGCTGCTGACCGAGCTGAACGTCCGCCAGCAGGCCATCCAACAGCTGCTCACCGGCGCGAAGTCGGTGGCGGCCGAGCTGACCGCGCTCGTGCACGACAACGAGCAGCAGATCGGCCCGGCGCTGACCAATCTGAAGAAGTCCATCGACCTGCTCAACGACAACCAGCAGAACATCTCCAGGACGCTGACCCTGGCCGCGCCCTTCTACAACATCTACGCCAACGTGCTGGGCAGCGGTCGCTGGTTCGACGCGGTGATCACGAATCTGATCCCGCCCGCGCTGCCGGAGATCCCGGGTGCTCGCCCGCCGGTCCGGACCCTGGGAGGCAACTGATGGGACGCACCGCCAAGGTTTCCATCGCGCTGGTGGCCGCGGCCGCGGTCGTGCTCGCGGGCGTGTTGTGGTGGCTGTTCGACCATTTCAACACCACGAAGATCACCGCGTACTTCGACAAGTCGATCGGCATCTACACCGGTTCCGACGTCCGCATCCTGGGCGTGCCGGTCGGTTCGGTGGATTCGGTTGTGCCGCAGGGTGATCAGGTGAAGGTCACGATGTCCGTCGACCGCAAGTACGACATCCCGGCCGACGCCAAGGCCGCGCAGATCACCCCGTCGGTGGTGTCGGACCGGTTCATCCAGCTCACCCCGGTCTATCGGGGCGGGCCGAAGATGCCCCGCGAGGCCACGATTCCCAAGGAGCGCACCGCGACCCCGGTCGAGGTGGACCGGCTCTACAAGAGCATCGCCCAGCTGTCGGACGCCCTCGGTCCGGACGGCGCGAACAAGGACGGCGCGGTCAACGACCTGGTGCGCTCGTCGGCGGCGAATCTCGCGGGTAACGGTGAGGCGCTGGCCAATTCGTTCACCCAGCTCTCGCACGCGGCGCGGTACCTGTCGGATTCGCGCGGCGACATCTTCGACACCATCAAGAACCTCCAGGTCTTCGTGCACACGCTGGCCGAGAACGACGCCCAGGTGCGCGAATTCAATACGCAGCTGGCCGATCTCGCGACCTTCCTCGCCGGTGAGCGGCAGGATCTCGGCCAGGCGCTGAACCTGCTGTCGATCGCGCTGGGCGATGTGGCCCGGTTCATCGACGACAACCGGGATCTGGTCGCCCAGAACGCCGAGGCGCTGACCAAACTCACCAAGACCCTCGCCGACCAGCGCGACGATCTGGCCCGCGCGCTGCCGGTGCTGCCGGTCGCGCTGAGCAACCTGATCAACGCGCACAACGGCGAGACCGGCACCCTCGACATGCGGCCGAACTTCCCCGATCTCCAGGATCCGTTCGGCGTGATCTGCAAGATGCTGGATCTGAGCAAGCTGCGCCCCGGCGATCCGCAGTTCGACGCG
Organism: Nocardia sp. NPDC003482; assembly: GCF_053588115.1. Lineage (NCBI taxonomy): Bacteria > Bacillati > Actinomycetota > Actinomycetes > Mycobacteriales > Nocardiaceae > Nocardia > Nocardia sp. NPDC003482. Next base: position 365,628 of record NZ_JBSFPI010000004.1, on the reverse strand, counting down.
CTCGGACGGCAGATGCGGCCGCTCCTCGACCACTGCCAGGCGATCACCGACCAGATCACCGCCGGGGTGAAGACCCCGACGCTGATCCTGCCGTTCGGCATCCTCTCCGGCGACAACGAGCAGCGCGCGCCGGTTCCGGGCACCGTGCCCGGCACGCCGTCGAACCAGCTGCCGCCCTCGCAGCAGGAAGGTGGGCAGCGATGACACGCACCGCGCGAATCGCGTTGGGCGGCACCGCTTTCGGGCTGTGCGCCGCGTTGGTGACGGCGTGTTCGTCGGACGGCATGTACAGCGTGCCGCTGCCCGGCGGCGCCGACACCGGCGATCATCCGCTGCACATCGACGTCCGCTTCGACGACGTGCTGGATCTGGTGCCGCAGTCCGCGGTCAAGGTCGAGGGCGTGCCGGTCGGCCGGGTCGACAAGATCGATGTCGCGCCGGACGGCTGGACCGCCAGCGTGCACACCCTCGTCAACGCGTCGGTGAAACTGCCCGCCAACGCGCACGCCGAGGTGAAGCAGTCCAATCTGCTGGGCGAGAAGTTCATCGAATTGTCCGCTCCCGCACAGGATCCCGCGCCCGAACGGCTCGCCGACGGCGCGGTCATCCCGGTCGAGCGCACCCGGCACGCGACCGAGGTCGAACAGGTCCTCGGCGCGCTGTCGCTGCTGCTCAACGGCGGCGGGGTGGCGCAGTTGCAGCCGATCGTGGTCGAGCTGAACAAGGCGCTGGCCGGGCGGGAGAACAAGGCCCGTTCGCTGCTCGACCAGGCCGACACCCTCATCGACGGACTGAACAAACAGGTCGACGACATCCAGCGCGCGCTCGACGGGCTCGGCACGCTGTCGAGCCGGGTGGGCCAGCAGACCGAGCAGATCGGCAAGATCCTCGACGAACTGCCCGCGGGCATCAAGATCCTCGACGAGCAGCGGCCGCAGCTGATCGGGCTGCTGCGGCAACTGGACCGGCTCGGTCAGGCGGGCATGGACGTGCTCGACCACTCCAAGGAGAACCTGATCCGGGATCTGCAATCGCTGCGGCCGACCTTGCAGGAATTGGGTAGGGCCGCACCGGATCTGGTGACCGCGCTGCCGCTCATCCCGACCTATCCGTTCCCCGACGCCTCGATCGACGCGGCCATCGGCGGGCAGGTCAACACGTTCCTGGTGGTGGATCTGCAGATCGCCGAGACGCTGTCCAATCTCGGTGTGGGCAAACCGGATCCGGTGTTCATCCAGACCACCCCGCCGATCAATGTGGACCCGTCGAATCCGTGGGTGGGCGGCAACGGGCCGCGCCCGGGCTGGCCGACGGTGTCGCTGCTGCCGCTGCCCGCGGCCGTGGCCGCGCCCGCGCCGAACAATCCGCTCGGGGCGATCCTCGACCAGTTGGGAGTGGGTGGTCACCCGTGAGTCGCCTCGTCCGTATCCAGCTCATCGCGTTCGCGGTGATCGCGGTGCTCGGCGTCGTGTACGTCGGCGCGCGCTACGTCCACCTGGACCACATGCTCGGCTTCGGCCAGTACCGGGTCACCGTGCGGGCCAAGGAGACCGGCAATCTCTCCAAGGGCGCCGAGGTCACCTATCGCGGCGTGGCGGTGGGCCGGGTGAACTCCATGGACATCACCCCCGACGGCGTGCTCATCGACCTCGAACTCGATTCGGGCAAGCCGAAGGTGCCCGCGAGCGCGAAGGCCGTGGTGGCCAACCGATCCGCGATCGGCGAGCAGTACGTGGATCTGGAACCGGACCGCGCGGGCGGGCCGTATCTGCGCGACGGTTCGGTCATCGACGGCGCGGAGACCCCGATCCGAGTGGAGGACCTGCTGGCCAGCGTCGACCACTTCGCGTCCACGACCGATCTACAGGCGCTGTCGACCACGGTCACCGAACTCGGCAAGGCGTTCGACGGCCAGGGCGACAATCTGCGCGTGCTGCTGGACTCGCTGAACAAGTTCAGCGCCACCGGCGTCGAGGCGTTGCGGCCGACGGTCGATCTGATCCGCGACGCCCAGGTGGTGCTCGGCACCCAGGCCGACCAGTCCGGGGCCATCCGGCAGTTCAGCGAGGGCCTGGACCGGCTCAGCCTGCAACTGAAGGCCAACGACCCCGATCTGCGGCGGTTGATCGGCACCGGCACCGACGCGGGCCGCGCGATCGACGCCCTGCTGGATCAGAGCGCCGATCCGCTGACCAAGGATCTGGCGAATCTGCGCGCGCTGCTGCTGTCGGTGTCGCCGAAGTACTACGCGCTCAAACCGCTGTTGCAGATGCTGCCGATCCTGTCGTGGGGCGGTTCGGCGACCGCGCCGGGCGACGGCACCACGCACTTCGGGCTGGTGCTCGAGACCAACAATCCGCCCGCCTGCACCCAGGGCTACGAGGGCACCAAACAGCTCCTCCAGCAGATGAAGGCGCAGAACCCGGACTTCGACGACACCCGCGACGACTTCCCGCTCAATCTGAACGCGCAATGCACTGTCCCACAAGGCAATCCGACCGCGGTGCGCGGCGGGGCGCGGGCCGAACTGGCCGATCCGAGCATCCCGCAACCCTGGGACGGCAAGCCCAAGACCGATCCGGACCGGCTCGACCTGTCCCCGGTGGCCGTGCAGCTGGCGACCCTCATGGGCGTGACCCCGAAGCGGTGAGCAGCGGGAAGGGCCGATTCGACGGCGGAGACGACGACGTTAGGGTGACGCTGTGAGTTCCGATCCCGATACCGCTACGCCGCCCGCGCCGACCCAGCCGGTCCCGTCCGGCGAATCGTCGGCATCCCGGCTGCCGACGGTGCTGACCGCCGTCGCGGCGGTCGCCGCCGCCGTGGCCCTGGTGGCCGCGCTGTGGTTCGGATTCGGCTGGGCGCGCGCGGCCTGGTTCACCGACGGCCCGCGCGCGGCCGCCCGGGACGCCGCCCTCGACGGGGCGCGGCAGGCGGCGGTGAACATCACCACCCTGAAACTCGACGACGTCGACGGGTCGCTGGGCACCGCCCGCTCGTCGATGACCGGCGATCTGCTCGACACCGCCGACAAGAACAAGGACCAGATGAAGCAGCGGGCCGTCGCGGGCGGGGTGAACTCGACCTCGAAGGTGCTCAACGCCGCGCTCACCCAGCTGAACAGCGAACGCGACCACGCCTCGACGCTGGTCGTGCTGGAGGTGGATTCCGCCGGTCCCGGAAAGCCCTCGGAGCGACTGCGTTTCACCTGGGCGATCGACATGGTGAAGACCGGGGACGTGTGGAAGGCCGAACAGGTCCAGACCGTCGCCGAGCCGGTCTCGCTCGACGCGGCCGCCCCGGAGCCCCAGCCCGGCGCCCAGCCCGCGCCGGCCACGACGCCCGCGCCCACCCCGACGCCGGGACCGTAGGAGGCCACCATGACGGAATCCCGCCGACCGATCAATCGCGTCTCGCGCCGCCGCCCGGCCGCGAAGACGCCCGCGAAGAAGACGACCACCCGCCGGGTGGCCGGGCGTCCGGGCCCGGCCGAACAGCGCCGATCCGTCCAGCGTCCGCCCGCCGACCGGTCCGCGGGCGCGCGGGCGTGGCGGCTGCCGACACGGGACCGGACGCGGGCCACGTCGCGCTGGCGGCCCGCGATCCTGCTCGCGGTCGCCGCGTTGCTGCTGGCCGCGGTCGCGGTGACGGCCGCATTCCGGCCGGGTGTGGACGACGCGAATCGCGCCTTCCTCGACAATGCCGAGACCGAACAGGTCAAGGCCGCGACCGCGCAGGTGCTCGCCACGGTCTACGGCACCGACGCCGCGAATATGGGCGGCTACAAGGACGCCGCCAAGAAGGTCCTGACCGGTAAGGCGCTCGCCGATTCGGACAAATATCTCGACACCGTCGTGCAGGCCGTCCAGCAGACCGGCACCAAGGCCGACATCCGTACCGACCCCATCGGTGTGACTTTCCTCACCAAAGACAACGCCGAGGTCATCGCGAACATGACCGTCGGACTGACCAAGGACGGCGCCGTGCAGCAGAGCGCCACGGGTCCGATCTTGGTCCGATTGACGAAGGTGGGCGACCGCTGGCTCGCCAGCGATCTCCCCGATCGCTGAGGTCAGCGGGAGATCTACCAGCGCCACAGGCGATCTCGTGCCCGTTTTCGCGGCCCCGCCACTTGACGAGTGTCGTCCGACCAGTCACGCTATTCACAACAGCGGCAGCTGTCACAGGGTCGAGTGCCCCGGTTGAGACGCAGCCGACGAGCCCGCACGCAGCCAGCGGAAACGGGTCCGGCGCGCCAACTGTTTGGAACTCGGCTCGGGTGGTACTTTGACACCCTCTCTTCAGGGGTGTAGGTTTGGACGTTGCGCTGGCTGCCCTCTGTCCATACCTCGATCACACTACGAAAGTTCCACCGCCGAGGTGTTACTTCCGTCTTTTGCTGTTTGGGGTTCGTTCTGGGGTGCTACCAGCGGGAATCTCCAAGTAGCAAAGACAAGCGACGGTCGCGGACCACCACGCGACGCGCGTGAGGTGCTGGAAGGACGCATCTTGGCAGTCTCCACCCAGACCAAGGCCGGTATCCCCGGAGCCCCGAAGCGGGTGTCTTTCGCGAAGATCCGTGAGCCTCTCGAGGTTCCGGGTCTTCTCGATCTACAGACCGATTCGTTCGCCTGGCTGATCGGTTCGCCGGATTGGCGGGAGAAGGCGATCGCCCGCGGCGACGTCAACCCGTTCGGCGGGCTCGAGGAGGTGCTCGAAGAGCTCTCGCCGATCGAGGACTTCTCGGGATCGATGTCCCTGTCCTTCTCCGATCCGCGCTTCGAAGAGGTCAAGGCCTCCATCGAGGAGTGCAAGGACAAGGACATGACCTACGCGGCGCCGCTGTTCGTCACCGCGGAGTTCATCAACAACAACACGGGTGAGATCAAGTCCCAGACGGTCTTCATGGGTGACTTCCCGATGATGACCGACAAGGGCACGTTCATCATCAACGGCACCGAGCGTGTCGTCGTCTCCCAGCTGGTCCGCTCGCCGGGCGTCTACTTCGACGAGACCATCGACAAGGGCACCGAGAAGACCCTGCACAGCGTGCGCGTGATCCCGAGCCGCGGGGCGTGGCTCGAGTTCGACGTGGACAAGCGCGACACCGTCGGCGTCCGCATCGACCGCAAGCGCCGCCAGCCGGTCACCGTGCTGCTCAAGGCGCTGGGCATGACCACCGAGGAGATCGTCGAGCGCTTCTCCTTCTCCGAGATCATGATGTCGACCCTGGAGAAGGACAACACCGCCGGTCAGGACGAGGCGTTGCTGGACATCTACCGCAAGCTGCGTCCGGGCGAGCCGCCGACCAAGGAGTCCGCGCAGACCCTGCTGGAGAACCTGTTCTTCAAGGAGAAGCGCTACGACCTCGCGCGCGTCGGCCGCTACAAGGTCAACAAGAAGCTCGGCCTGAACCCGGGCGAGCCGATCACCGGTTCGGTGCTGACCCGCGACGACATCATCACCACCATCGAGTACCTGGTCCGCCTGCATCAGGGCGACAAGGAGATGACCGCCCCCGGCGGCGTGGAGGTGCCCGTCGAGGTCGACGACATCGACCACTTCGGCAACCGTCGCCTGCGCACGGTCGGCGAGCTGATCCAGAACCAGATCCGCGTGGGCCTCTCGCGCATGGAACGCGTTGTGCGCGAACGCATGACGACCCAGGACGTCGAGGCGATCACCCCGCAGACCCTGATCAACATCCGGCCCGTGGTGGCGGCGATCAAGGAGTTCTTCGGCACCTCGCAGCTGTCGCAGTTCATGGACCAGAACAACCCGCTGTCGGGCCTGACCCACAAGCGCCGCCTCTCGGCGCTGGGCCCGGGTGGTCTGTCCCGTGAGCGCGCCGGCCTCGAGGTCCGCGACGTGCACCCCTCGCACTACGGCCGCATGTGCCCGATCGAGACCCCGGAAGGCCCGAACATCGGCCTGATCGGCTCGCTGTCGGTGTACGCGCGGGTCAACCCGTTCGGGTTCATCGAGACCCCGTACCGCAAGGTCGTCGACGGCCGGGTCACCGACGAGGTCGTGTACCTGACCGCCGACGAGGAGGACCGCCACATCCGCGCCCAGGCGAACTCGCCGGTGGAGCGGGACGGCACCTTCGTCGAGGACCGGGTCCTGGCCCGCCGCGGCAACGAGGAGATGGAGTACGTCCCGGCCAAGGACGTCGACTACATGGATGTGTCGCCGCGCCAGATGGTTTCGGTCGCGACCGCGATGATCCCGTTCCTCGAGCACGACGACGCCAACCGCGCGCTCATGGGCGCGAACATGCAGCGCCAGGCCGTGCCGCTGATCCGTTCCGAGTCGCCGCTCGTCGGCACCGGCATGGAACTGCGCGCCGCGGTCGACGCCGGTGACGTGGTCGTGAACGACAAACCTGGTGTGGTGGAAGAGGTTTCGGCCGACTACATCACCGTCATGCACGACGACGGCACCCGGCGCAGCTACCGGTTGCGTAAGTTCGCGCGGTCGAATCAGGGCACCTGCGCGAATCAGCGTCCGATCGTGGACGAGGGTCAGCGGGTGGAGAAGGGTCAGGTTCTCGCCGACGGTCCGTGCACCGAGAACGGTGAGATGGCCCTGGGCAAGAACCTGCTCGTCGCCGTCATGCCGTGGGAGGGTCACAACTACGAGGACGCGATCATCCTGTCGCAGCGTCTCGTGGAGGAGGACGTGCTCACCTCGATCCATATCGAGGAGCACGAGATCGACGCCCGGGACACCAAGCTCGGTGCGGAGGAGATCACTCGCGATATCCCGAATGTGTCCGATGAGGTGCTCGCCGATCTGGACGAGCGTGGCATCGTGCGTATCGGCGCGGAGGTTCGTGACGGTGACATCCTGGTCGGCAAGGTGACCCCGAAGGGTGAGACCGAGCTGACGCCGGAGGAGCGGTTGCTGCGGGCGATCTTCGGTGAGAAGGCGCGTGAGGTGCGTGACACCTCGTTGAAGGTGCCGCACGGTGAGTCCGGCAAGGTGATCGGTATTCGCGTGTTCTCCCGTGAGGACGACGACGATCTGCCGCCGGGTGTGAACGAGCTGGTGCGGGTGTATGTGGCGCAGAAGCGCAAGATCCAGGACGGTGACAAGCTCGCCGGTCGCCACGGGAACAAGGGTGTGATCGGGAAGATCCTCGCGAAGGAGGATATGCCGTTCCTGCCCGACGGGACCCCGGTGGACATCATCTTGAACACCCATGGTGTGCCGCGTCGTATGAACATCGGCCAGATCCTGGAGACCCACCTGGGGTGGATCGCCAAGAGCGGCTGGCAGGTCGAGGGCGAGCCCGAGTGGGCGAAGAACCTGCCCGAGGAGATGATCGGCCAGCCCGCCGACACCAATATCGCCACCCCGGTGTTCGACGGCGCCCAGGAAGAGGAGCTCACCGGCCTGCTCGGCTCGACGCTGCCCAACCGCGACGGCGAGACGATGGTCAACTCCGACGGTAAGGCCGTGCTGTTCGACGGCCGCTCCGGCGAACCGTTCCCGTACCCGGTCGCGGTCGGCTACATGTACATCCTGAAGCTGCACCACCTGGTCGACGACAAGATCCACGCGCGCTCGACCGGTCCGTACTCGATGATCACCCAGCAGCCGCTGGGCGGTAAGGCGCAGTTCGGTGGTCAGCGCTTCGGCGAGATGGAGTGCTGGGCCATGCAGGCCTACGGCGCCGCCTACACCCTGCAGGAACTGCTCACCATCAAGTCCGACGACGTGGTCGGCCGCGTGAAGGTGTACGAGGCGATCGTCAAGGGCGAGAACATCCCCGAGCCGGGCATTCCGGAGTCGTTCAAGGTGTTGCTCAAGGAACTCCAGTCCCTGTGCCTGAACGTCGAGGTGCTGTCGTCCGACGGCGCCGCGATCGAACTGCGCGAGGGCGAGGACGAGGACCTCGAGCGCGCCGCGGCGAACCTGGGAATCAACCTGTCCCGCAACGAGGCTGCGACGGTCGACGATCTGGCGCAGTGAGCTGATGACTAGCGAATTTTGCTCGAAACTCAACCCGAACAGGGGAAAGGAAGTTACGTGCTAGACGTCAACTTCTTCGATGAACTCCGGATCGGCCTGGCCACCGCCGAAGACATCCGTAACTGGTCCTACGGTGAGGTCAAGAAGCCGGAGACCATCAACTACCGCACGCTCAAGCCGGAGAAGGACGGCTTGTTCTGCGAGAAGATCTTCGGTCCCACCCGGGACTGGGAGTGCTACTGCGGCAAGTACAAGCGCGTGCGCTTCAAGGGCATCATCTGCGAGCGCTGCGGCGTCGAGGTGACCCGTGCCAAGGTGCGGCGTGAGCGGATGGGCCACATCGAGCTGGCCGCGCCGGTCACCCACATCTGGTACTTCAAGGGCGTCCCGTCGCGCCTGGGCTACCTGCTGGACCTGGCGCCGAAGGATCTCGAGAAGATCATCTACTTCGCCGCCTACGTCATCACCACCGTCGACGACGAGCTGCGCCACAACGAACTCTCCACCCTCGAGGCGGAGATGGAGGTCGAGAAGAAGGCCGTCGCCGATCAGCGCGACGCCGATCTCGAGGCCCGCGCCCAGAAGCTGGAGGCCGACCTGGCCGAGCTCGAGGCCGAGGGCGCGAAGTCCGACGTGCGCCGCAAGGTCAAGGACGGCGGCGAGCGCGAGATGCGTCAGCTGCGCGACCGCGCCCAGCGCGAGCTGGACCGGCTCGACGAGATCTGGACCACCTTCACCAAGCTGGCCCCCAAGCAGCTGATCGTGGACGAGGTCCTCTACCGCGAGCTCCAGGACCGCTACGGCGAGTACTTCACCGGTGCCATGGGTGCCGAGGCGATCCAGAAGCTCATGGAGAACTTCGACATCGAGGCCGAGGCCGAGAACCTGCGCGAGACCATCCGAACGGGCAAGGGCCAGAAGAAGCTTCGCGCCCTCAAGCGCCTGAAGGTCGTCGCCGCGTTCCAGACCAACGGCAACTCGCCGATGGGCATGGTCCTCGACGCCGTCCCGGTGATCCCGCCGGAACTGCGCCCGATGGTGCAGCTCGACGGTGGCCGCTTCGCGACCTCCGACCTGAACGACCTGTACCGCCGCGTCATCAACCGCAACAACCGCCTCAAGCGACTGATCGATCTGGGCGCGCCCGAGATCATCGTCAACAACGAGAAGCGGATGCTGCAGGAGTCGGTGGACGCCCTGTTCGACAACGGCCGCCGCGGCCGTCCGGTCACCGGACCGGGCAACCGTCCGCTGAAGTCGCTGTCGGATCTGCTCAAGGGCAAGCAGGGTCGCTTCCGTCAGAACCTGCTCGGCAAGCGCGTCGACTACTCCGGCCGTTCCGTCATCGTCGTCGGTCCCCAGCTGAAGCTGCACCAGTGCGGTCTGCCGAAGCTGATGGCGCTCGAGCTGTTCAAGCCGTTCGTCATGAAGCGGCTGGTCGACCTGAACCACGCGCAGAACATCAAGTCCGCCAAGCGGATGGTCGAGCGGCAGCGGCCGCAGGTGTGGGACGTCCTCGAAGAGGTCATCGCCGAGCACCCCGTGCTGCTCAACCGCGCGCCCACCCTGCACCGGCTGGGTATCCAGGCCTTCGAACCACTTCTGGTGGAGGGCAAGGCGATTCAGCTGCACCCGCTGGTCTGTGAGGCGTTCAACGCCGACTTCGACGGTGACCAGATGGCCGTGCACCTGCCGCTGTCCGCGGAGGCGCAGGCCGAGGCCCGCATCCTGATGCTGTCCTCGAACAACATCCTGTCCCCGGCGTCGGGCCGCCCGCTGGCCATGCCCCGCCTGGACATGGTGACCGGCCTGTACTACCTGACCCGCATGGAGGAGGGCGCCAAGGGCGAGTACCGCGAAGCCACCGCGGACGAGCCGGAATTCGGCGTGTACTCCTCCCCGGCCGAGGCCCAGATGGCCGTCGACCGCGGCGAGCTGACCGTGCGCTCGCGGATCAAGGTGCGCCTGACCGATCAGCGCCCGCCGAAGAACGTCGAGGCCGAGCTGTTCCCGAACGGCTGGCAGCGCGGCGACGCCTGGACCACGATCACCACGCTGGGCCGGGTCATCTTCAACGAGCTGCTGCCCGCGGACTACGCGTTCATCGACGAGCAGATGCCGAAGAAGCGGCAGGCCGCGATCATCAACGATCTGGCCGAGCGCTACCCGATGATCGTGGTCGCGCAGACCGTCGACAAGCTCAAGGACGCCGGTTTCTACTGGGCCACCCGGTCCGGTGTCACCGTCTCCATGTCCGACGTGCTGGTGCCGCCGGAGAAGACCGAGATCATGGAGCGCTACGAGGCGCAGTCGGATCAGATCGAGAAGAAGTACCAGCGCGGTGCGCTCGATCATCAGGAGCGCAACAACGCCCTGGTCAAGATCTGGCAGGAGGCCACCGAAGAGGTCGGTAAGGCGCTGCGCGCGCACTACCCGGCCGACAACCCGATCATCACGATCGTGGATTCGGGCGCCACGGGTAACTTCACCCAGACCCGTACCCTCGCGGGCATGAAGGGTCTGGTGACCAACCCGAAGGGTGAGTTCATCCCGCGGCCGATCAAGTCCTCCTTCCGTGAGGGCCTGACGGTGCTGGAGTACTTCATCAACACCCACGGTGCGCGAAAGGGCTTGGCCGACACCGCGCTTCGCACCGCCGACTCGGGTTACCTGACCCGTCGTCTGGTGGACGTGTCGCAGGACGTCATCGTCCGCGAGGAGGACTGCGGCACCGAGCGCGGCATCAACGTCCGCATCGCGGAGAAGATGGCCGACGGCACGCTGATCCGCGACCCGCACGTCGAGACCAGCACCTACGCCCGGACCGCGGCGATCGACATCATCGACGCGAACGGCAACGTGGTGGTCGAGAAGGGCCACGACATCGGCGACCCGGCGATCGACGCGCTGCTCGAGGCCGGCGTCACCGAGGTCAAGGTGCGGTCGGTGCTGACCTGCACCTCGGCGACCGGTGTCTGCGCGATGTGCTACGGCCGTTCGATGGCCACCGGCAAGCTGGTGGACGTCGGCGAGGCCGTCGGCATCGTCGCCGCCCAGTCCATCGGTGAGCCCGGCACCCAGCTGACCATGCGCACCTTCCACCAGGGTGGTGTCGCCGGTGACGACATCACCGGTGGTCTGCCCCGCGTGCAGGAGCTGTTCGAGGCCCGTGTCCCCAAGGGCAAGGCCCCGATCGCGGAGGTCTCGGGCCGGGTGCGGCTCGAGGACGACGACCGCTTCTACAAGATCACCATCATTCCGGACGACGGTTCGGAGGAGGTGCTCTACGACAAGCTGTCGAAGCGGCAGCGGCTGCGGGTGTTCAAGCACGACGACGGCTCCGAGCGCCTGCTCGCCGACGGCGACCACGTCGAGGTCGGCCAGCAGCTGCTGGAGGGCTCGGCGGATCCGCACGAGGTGCTGCGCATCATGGGTCCGCGTCAGGTGCAGGTCCACCTGGTCCACGAGGTCCAGGAGGTCTACCGGTCGCAGGGTGTGTCCATCCACGACAAGCACATCGAGGTGATCGTCCGCCAGATGCTGCGCCGCGTCACGATCATCGACTCGGGCGCGACGGAGTTCCTGCCCGGTTCGCTGGTCGAGCGCGCCGAGTTCGAGGCGTCGAACCGTCGCGTGGTGGCCGAGGGCGCCGAGCCCGCGGCCGGCCGTCCGGTGCTGATGGGTATCACCAAGGCGTCGCTGGCCACGGATTCCTGGCTGTCGGCGGCCTCCTTCCAGGAGACCACCCGAGTGCTGACGGACGCGGCCATCAACTGCCGCTCCGACAAGCTGATCGGCCTGAAGGAGAACGTGATCATCGGCAAGCTGATCCCCGCGGGCACCGGCATCAACCGGTACCGCAACATCCAGGTTCAGCCCACCGAGGAGGCCCGCGCGGCCGCCTACGCCGTCCCGTCCTACGACGACACCTACTACACCCCCGACGGCTTCGGCCAGACCACGGGTGCCGCGGTGCCGCTGGACGACTACGGCTTCAGCGACTACCGGTAACCACCTGGTAGACAACGACATTCGGCCCCCGCTCCGATTCCGGAGCGGGGGCCGAAGTGTGTCAGCGCAACCACCAGGGTTCGTCGCCGGGATACTCGTCGAAGTCGTCGGGCCAGTCGCTCGGCCCCACCACCCCCTCCCCGAGGCGCCCGCGCGGCGGCTCCGGCGGCGCGGCCTTCACCTCCCAGACCCACACGAACCGCGGCGAGCCCTTCAACTCCGCCACCTCCGGCGGCACCGGCCGCGCGAGCGATTCGATATCCGCCCAACCACATTCACCCGCCCGCACCCGCTCGGCATAGGCCCGCAGGGCCGGGGAGGCGGCCTCGGCGTCGGCGAGGGCGGCCATGAAATCCTCGGTGACGATCGTGGGTTCGCGCAGCAGCGCGTCGACATCGAGGTCGTCCAATCTGATTCGGGCCGTGCGCAAGTCGTCTACGGCGCTCATGACCTCGCGCATCAGCGACTCGACGGTCGGGTCGAGGTTCGGTTCGTCGCGGCGGTTCACGCGTTGTCCCACGGATTGGTTCCGGAGCCCACGTCATATCCCTGGGTGGGTCTGTCCCGCATACTGTCGACCTGGGCGATCTGCGCGACATCGGCGGCGATGGCGGCCTTGCGGGTGGCGTCCTGGACGCGATCGGTGATGGGGGCGACGACCTCGTTCAGCTTCTGCTGGGCGTTGTCCTTCAGCTTGGCGATCGGGTTTTTGATGAATTCGAGGAGTTTCTTCACCTTGTCGACCAGGGTCTGGATCTTCTGCACCAGATCGACGGCGGTCGTGATGATGTTGACCAACTTGCGGCCGAGGTCGATGATCTCGTAGGCCTGCCCGACGATCGGGATCTTCTTGCCGATCGTCTTGAAAATGCCTTTGACACTGGTGAAGTCGATCTGACTCTCCAGAATGCTCCACAACTTCTGGAGGACGGATTTGACGGCGTCGCGGATCTCGTCCGCCACGACGCCGAGCCCGTCGCTGATCACCCGCCCGACCGGTCCCTCCCACTTCATCGCGGCGATCTGATGGTTCGCCCAATCGTTGAAGGACAAGGCGGCCTTGCCGTTCCAGGTCGGATCGACCCGCTTCAGCCCGGCCTCGAGGTTCTTGCCGCACGCCTCCATCCCGTTCCCGGCGCCCTTGTACGCCTCCCCGATGCGCCGGACCTCGCTCCAGTTTCCCGGAATCGGCTCCAAACACTTTCCGAGCGGGTCGATTTCGTTTCCTGCCGTGCGGGTGACGCTCTTGATCGTCTCGTTCAGGTCGCCGAGGACGGGCGCGACCTCGGCGATGAGGGCGATGGTGTCCTCGCGATTGGCGGCGGGCTTGTCGAGCTTGAAGTCCTCGGGCTTGGCGTAGTGTTGCGGCGACGTGAATCCCTCGGTGGCGCCGGGCGATTCGACGCGAGGGTCGGACGTATGCGTCACGCCTGGCCCCTCGGGACCGAGGAAGGTGTGCTGGTTCAGCGCGTCGTAGTTCTTCTTCTCCTGGTCGACGTACATCCAGGCGACCTTGTTCAGCTCGGTTCCGGTGGCGCTGGTCGTCCTCGCGAGCTCGCTCATGCGCGACTTCGTTCCCTCGGCGGCGCCGCGGATGTATTCCACCAGCCCGTCGATGATGGGACCGTGCAGCCATTCGGCGGGCATGCCCTCGTGTCCGATGAATTCGGCGGCCTTGGTCGCGTCCGCTCCGATATCGGCGACCAGGACACCGAGTCCCGCGATCTCGCTCGCATCGGCATCGAATTTCTCGCCCACGTACTGCTGTCCTTTGCTCTCAGGGCGTTTTCGCGATCGTCGCGATGATCGCGTCCACCTCGTTGTCCGACAGGGAATTCGGTAGTCCTCGATGGTGCTCGACCATGAACACCGCCACCTCGGCCGACGCGTACGCGGGGGTGGCGATGATGTCGAATCCGGCCTCGGTGGGGTCGCACGAGGATTTCTTCGGAATATTCGACGCGGCCGCCGTGAAACGCACCGCTGGTCGACCGGAGATCGTCCGCGATTCGGGCCCGCTCACTGTGACCGTGGCCTGACGTCCGGTCGCGCTGTCGGAGAAGATCCGCCGGGCCTTCTCGACCTCCTCGCGGGCCGCCGCCTCGGGTTCCACGCCGTTGCGTCCGCGAACTCCGATGTGCGCCAGGGCCGATCCCTCGGTCGCCCGGCAGTACCCCGCTCCGTAATCGCTGGCCGCGCCGTAGAGCGCGATGAACGCGCCGGTGACATCATCGGTCCACCCCGAGATCGACTGGTTGCTCGCCTGCCAGCGCGGTCCGGGCGGCACGCTGTAACTCAGGCCGTACCGCGTCGGCACCGGCTGCGGGCGGCCCTCGGGGGCCGCGACCATCGGGGGTGGCATTTCCATGGACGGAAAGCCCGGCGGCAGTGGGGGATCCGGTTTCTCGGTATCGGCGGGCAATGGTGGGGGATGCCAGGCCGTGGGTGGTCCCGACTCGCGCAACGCCGGATTGCCTACCCATGCCACGAGGCTCAGGAACGCCACGGCGACGACCAGGAGCAGCGCGATCCGGAGGAGCTGAACGAGGATTCCGCCCTCTCGGAAGAATCGCACCACCCACGAGACGCGCACGGCTACTTCTCGCCGAGCGCCGCCGCGAAGGCGTCGGCGAGTTCGCGAATCTGATCGCACGGCGCGGGAACCTGTGCGGCCGTGGGAAATACGATCAGATCGACATTGAGGACGCCGTCGGACGAGGTGACCGCCGCCGAGCAGGTCCCCGGAAGCGACGGCGTGGTGTACAGCACGGCCGGGCGGCCGTGAATGGTCTCGCTGCTGAAGACCGAGCGCAGGGAGTTGTCGCGGATCTCGTCGAGCGACATCGTGCGGGAGGTGACCGCGACGCTGCACGTGATGACCTTCTCCCCGTCCACCACCGCCACCCGATTGAAATCGCACCCGATGGAAGTCAGCAGATCCGTGACCATCTCCCCGGAATCACGTTCCCGCGTCCCCGGATCGAACCCCAATCGGCCGACCACCTCGTCGCCGATCTCCACGCACGGATCGAACCGCACCTGCTTCGTCCCGGTCTGCGCGGGGGCGGGGGGAACGGATACCCGGATCGACGGCCGGGCGGGCGTGGTCGTGGTCGCGGCGGCCGTCGCCCGCTCACCGGAATCCCCACCGCCGCACGCGGATACCGCGCAACAGGTGACCACAGCCCAGCCGAACGCGCGGATCCGTCGCATAGGGCGGTGCCCTCCCCTCCCGACTACCTATCGGACATTTCGGTCTCGAACAGTAGGACGCAGCGTAACGCCCCGCGGTTCCATCGAAATCGGGGGAGGGCGCCGGGGGTCAGTGGAAGATGCCGCCGCCCTGGGTCGTCGAGCCCGAAGAGCCGGAGACGAACAGGTTCATGATGTTGGTGAAGACGCTGGTGCTGTTCACCGTGCCGGCGGAGTTGGAGTCGATGAGGGCGATCAGTGCGAGCATGCTGTGTTCCTGGGGCTTCGGGGGTCGGGGACCCGGTTCGGGCTGCGGCTACGGCGCAGTGAAACGTAGCTTAGTCAGAATCGGAAAGCTCTGACTAGAGATCGTTTCAGAATCCCGCCCGAATTTCCCGGATCCCGCTCACCATGGACAACGCCGCGCCGACCCGGTATGAAAAACTGGAACAGGTTTCAATTCGGACGGGAGCGGCGAATGACCGACGCGGCGGCGCTGGGTGAGCTGGTGATGGCCGGTTTCAAGAAGCTGGGCTTCATCCGCTTCGCGGGGATCGAGGGCGCGGGGTACGGGCCGGGGCGCAGTGTGGTGACGATGGCCCCGACCTCGGAACACCTCAATCACAATGGGGATCTGCACGCCGCCATGCTGTTCGGCCTCGCCGAGACGGCGGCCATGGGCGCGGCGGTCTCCGGGATCGTGGATCTGATGGGGGAGACCTTCATCGTGGCGCGCGACGGCCGGATCGACTATCTCGCGCGCGCCAAGGGTTCCGCGGGGCCGTTCGCGGCGACCTCGGATCTCGGTGCGGCACAGGTGGATCGGATGCGGGCCGAGATCCGGGCCCGCACGCCGATCGAACTGCTCGTCCCGGTGGACATCACCGACGGCGACGGAAAGCGCGTCGCCGCGGCCGAATTCACCGCGGTGATTCGCCCGCGCCGGTGACCATCTCGGTGAGGGCCGCGGTCGCGGCGTCGACGGCGGGCTGGCCGCCGGAGGCGTAGAGCCCGGCGACGGCCCCGAGCGCGCCGCCGAGCACGGTGGTGATCGGCACCGTGATGAAGTCGAGGACGAACAGCCCCAACGGGAATCCGATCACGAATCCGAGGGCCGCGCCGATCGCGGCGCCGGTGCCCACCGCCGCCAGGTGCGGCTGCACGATGTCGAACAACCGCTGCTGGGCGTCGATCTCGCGCAGCGGGCCCGCGCTCTCCCCCACGGGGGTGAGGGTCAGCCGCCGTCCCGCCTCGTCGATCACGGGCGCGAGTTCGACCCGCGTGCCCGCGAGATCGAAGCGCAGCGGCAGATTCGCCAGCAGGTGGCCCGAATCATCGGTCACCGCAACGGTTTCCGCGTCCCAGGTGGCCAGGAACCGGCCCGCGGTGAGCGTGCCGACCGCCGAGCGGCTGTCGTCGCTGAGCGCGACCTCG
The DNA here is from genome assembly GCF_053588115.1 of Nocardia sp. NPDC003482. Lineage (NCBI taxonomy): Bacteria > Bacillati > Actinomycetota > Actinomycetes > Mycobacteriales > Nocardiaceae > Nocardia > Nocardia sp. NPDC003482. Next base: position 349,014 of record NZ_JBSFPI010000004.1, on the reverse strand, counting down.
TAGCCGACGCCGCGGTCGTCCCCGCGCACCGCGAGCGCGGGCCGGTTCTCCGGTTCCGGCGCGGCCGCCGCGACGCCCGCGGAACCCACCACCACGCTCGCGCAGAGCGCCGCCGCCGCAACCATTCTCGTGATCCTCATCGCGCTTCTCTCACTTCGGCCCCCGCGTGTTTTCGGAAGAACCTACCGGGTGCGCGGCGTGAGCAGAAGTGTTGCTGGGGTCGGTGGCGGAAAGCGGACGCGGGCCTCAGCGTTCGCTGTCGAGCATGGCCATCTGCGGTGCGGCGTACCGGTCCCCGGCCACCCGATCGGCCGGGACCGCCGCCTCGATCCGCGCCAGATCCTCCGGCGAGAGCCGGATGTCGAGCGCCGCCACGGCCTCGGCCCAGCGCTCGGGCCGGCGCGCCCCGACGACGGGCACGATGTCGTCGCCGCGGGAGAGGACCCAGGCGATCGCCAGCTGGGCCACGCTCACCCCGTGCGCGGCGGCGATCTCGCCCAGCTCCTCGACCAGCCGCAGATTCGCGGTCAGGTTCTCGCCCTGGAAGCGCGGGCTGTGCGCGCGGAAGTCGGTGGGCGCGAAGGCTTGTCCGGCGCGGATCGAATCGCTCAGCAGACCGCGTGAGAGCACCCCGTAGGCGGTGACGCCGATGCCCAGTTCGCGCGCGGTCGGCAGGATCTCCCGCTCGATGCCGCGGGTGACGAGCGCGTACTCGATCTGCAGATCGACGATGGGATGCACGGCCGCGGCCCGGCGCAGCGTCTCCGCGCCGACCTCGGACAGGCCGATGTGGCGCACGTACCCCGCCTCGACCATGTCCGCGATCGCGCCGACGGTGTCCTCGATCGGCACGGTCGGGTCCAGGCGGGCCGGGCGGTAGATGTCGATGTGGTCGACGCCCAGCCGTTGCAGGGAGTACGCGAGGAAGTTGCGCACGGCCGCGGGTCGGCAGTCGAAGCCCACGAATTCGCCGTCGGGCGCGCGCAGGCCGCCGAACTTGACGCTGAGCAGGTAGTCCTCGCGCTTGCGATCGGCCAGCGCGCGGCGGATGAGCATCTCGTTGTGGCCATGACCGTAGAAATCTCCGGTATCGATCAGGTTCGCGCCCGAATCCAGGACGGCGTGGATCGTCGCGACGGACTCGGTCTCGTCGGAGGGCCCGTAGCTGCCCGACATCCCCATCGCGCCCAGGGCGATGCGGCTCACCTCGGGTCCGGTCGTGCCGAGCCGTACTTTCTCGATGTTCGTCATACCGGGAATCCTGCCCGCCGATCCGGGGACCCGGCAGAGACCGCCGATCGGGGGACCGGCGATCCCTGGTTCGGGCCGGCGGCGCCGGGCACAGTGGAGCTATGGACCGCCCCGAACTCGCCGACTTCCTGCGCCGCCGCCGCGAGCAGTTGCAGCCCTCGGACGTGGGTCTGCCGCCGGGCGCGCGGCGGCGGACGCCCGGTCTGCGGCGCGACGAGGTGGCCCTGCTCGCGGGCATGTCGACCGACTACTACACCCGCCTCGAACAGGCCCGCGGCCCGAATCCGTCCGTCCAGGTGCTGAGTTCGCTGGCGCGGGCGCTGCGGTTCACCGACGACGAGCGCGACCACCTGTTCCACCTGTGCGGCCACCCCGCGCCCACCCGCGGCGGCGGGGACCGGCACGTCAGCCCGGGGTTGCTCTATCTGCTGCACAAGCTCGACGACACCCCGGCGTGCGTGGTCTCGGATCTGGGCGAGGTGCTGGCGCAGAACCGGATGCACGTCCTGGTCTCCGGCGACGCCACCCGCTACACCGGGCTGGATCGGTATCTGCTGTGGCGCTGGTTCACCCATCCGCGCGAGGAGTCGGCCATTCCCGAGGAGGATCGCGCCCGCATGACCCGCCAGCACGTCGCGGCGTTGCGCGCCACCGCCGCCCGGCGCGCGGGCGACGCCGACGTGACCGAGCTCGTCAGCCGATTGCGTTCGGCCAGTCCGGAATTCGAGCGGCTGTGGACCGAACACGAAGTGGCCGTGGGGATCTCGAAGACCAAGCGCATCGAGCACCCGAAGGTCGGCCTGCTGGATCTGGTGTGCGAGACCCTGATCACGCCCAACGCCACCCAGAGCGTGCTGGTCCTCTACCCGCGTCCGGGCGGCGACGCGCAGGACAAACTGGATCTGCTGCGCGTCATCGGCACCCAGTCGCTGCTGGATTCGACGGAGACCTCCGCCGAGCTATAGGTGCGGCCCGCCGACGCGGCGGCGGCGCGGGGTCAGCCGCAGATTCGGCAACGGCGGGGCGGGGATGCGCTGGGCGGGGGTGTGCCCGGCGATATCGCCGAACCGGCTGGTGTCGTGGGTTTCCCACGCGGTGCGCGCGGCGTCGATCTCGTCGTGGGCGCGCCCGACGAAATTCCACCACATGACCAGATCCTCGGCGAACGGCTCGCCGCCGAGCAGCACCGCGTGCGCGCCGCCCGCGCTGCGCAGCCGCAGCGTCTCCCGGCCGCTGCCCAGGTACAGCAGCGGGCCCGGGGTGACGGGGGTGTCCGCGACGGTCAGCTCACCGTCGACGACCAGCACCGCGTACTCGAATTCCGTTGTCAGCGGCAGGGTTTCGTCCGCCCCGGCCGCGACGGTGAGATCCGCGCCGACGAGCGGGGTGTAGGTCACGGCCGGGGAACTCACCCCGGCCAGCGTGCCGAGCAGCACCCGGGCGCGCAGGCCCGGCGAGGTCAGCTCGGGCAGGTCGCGATGCTGTTCGAAATGCGGTTCGATGTCGCGCCGGTCGTCGGGCAGCGTGATCCAGAACTGGAGGCCCCGGCCCGCGGGCGCGCCCGGCACGGTGTACTCCGAATGCGCGATGCCGCGCCCGGAGGTCATCAGGTTGAGCTGGCCCGGTTCGATCTCCACATCGGAGCCGACGCTGTCGCGGTGGCGGATCCGTCCCTCGAACGGCCAGGTGACCGTCTGCAACCCGATGTGCGGATGCGGATCGATGTTCGGGGGCAGTTCGGTGCGGGGCGCGGTGGAACCGAACAGATCGAGGAAGCACCACGCGCCCACGGTCGGCAGATCACGTTGCGGCAGTACGCGTTTCACGGTGACGCCGCGCACCCCGCCCAGCGGCACCTCGCGCGCGGGGTAGAACTCCGCGCGCGGGCCCGGCGGCGCGGCGGCCCGGCAGACCGCCGCGTCCGGTGCGACCTCGAGGTCGCTCATCGCTGGATGCCCTTGCCGACCACGTGTTCATCGTATTCCGGATGCTTGTCCAGCCAGCCCTTGATGAACGCGCAGCGCGCCACGATGGGCTTCCCGCGCCGCACCGCGTCGTCGATCGCGTTGCGGGCGAGGACGCCGCCCAGACCCTTACCGCCGAATTCGGAGTCGACCTCGGTGTGGATGAACGCGATGTCGTCGTCGCGTTCGCGGTACTCGGCGAATCCGGCCAGCTTGTCGCCGTACCACACCTCGTAGCGGTGCTGCGCGTCGTTGCGGACGACGGCTGCTGAGACGGCCTGCTCGGTCATTGGTTCAGTTCTCCGATACCTGATCACCCGACAATATGCGGTGGCATCGTAACCGGGCGGCGGGATCCGTTCAGTGCTCGTCGCGCAGCCGCCGCACGACCTCGCCCAATCCGTCGGCGAGGGCCGAGATCTGTTCGGGGGTCAGCACATCGATGAACAATTCCCGCACGGTCGCCACGTGGCCGGGCGCGGCCCGTTCCAGCGCGCGCTGCCCGGCCTCGGTGAGCACCGCGTAGACCGCGCGCATATCGGTGGCGCACGAATGCCGCCGCACCAGACCGGCGTGTTCGAGCCGATCGATCTGATAGGTGAGCTTGCTCTTGGACGCGAGCAGGGTCGCGGCCAGATCGCTCATCCGCAGCCGGTGCTCGGGCGCGGCGACGAGTTCGACCAGGATCGCGTATTGCAGGTGCGAGAGCCCGGCGTCGCGTTCCAACTGCTGGTCGAGGCGCCGATCGAGCAGGCCCGCGGCCGCGAGGAAGGCCAGCCACGCGCGGCGCTCGGTTTCGCTCAGCCAGCGCGGAACGCTCATGGGCCGAGGTTACCGCCGGTTGTTCCCGATGGAATATCGTCCGGACGCCATCCGTTCAAATTTGAACGAAGCGTCCCCGACCTCGGAGCAGCCATGACAGTTACGGCAACGGTCCGCACCCGCGTGCGCATCCCGCTCACCTTCGGTGACGGCTACTCGACGGACGCGGAGGCGGTCACCTTCGACGGGCTCGCCGACGGCCGCGAACATCTCGCGCTGCTGCTCGGGGAGCCGACGGGAACGCCGCTGGTCCGGCTGCATTCGGAATGCCTGACCGGGGACGTGTTCGGGTCGGCGCGCTGCGACTGCGGCGCGCAACTGCGCGAGGCCGCCGGGCGCATCGGCGAGGTCGGCGGCGTGCTGCTGTATCTGCGGCAGGAGGGCCGCGACATCGGGCTGTACAACAAGCTCGACGCCTACGCCCTCCAGGATCGGGGCCTGGACACCTATCAGGCCAATGCCGCCCTGGGCCTGCCCGAGGACGGCCGCGACTACCGCGCCGCGGCGCAGATGCTGAGCGCGCTGGGCGTCGGCACGGTCGATCTGCTCACCAACAATCCGGACAAGCCGCGGCAGTTGCGCGCGCACGGCATCGAGGTGCGGGCCACGGTCCCCACCGGGGTGCACGCCTCCGCCTCGAATCTGCGGTATCTGCGCGCCAAGGCCGAGCACACCGGGCACACCATACGTCTGATCGGATGAACGAGGAAACATCATGTCGCACAGCGCGATTCGGGAACGGATGCCGGTCGTCTACCTGAGCCACGGCGCGCCGCCGCTGGCCGACGATCCGGTCTGGCCGGGCCAACTGGCCGACTGGTCGGCCGAATTGCCCAGGCCCACGGCCGTTCTCGTGGTCTCGGCGCACTGGGAGGACGCCCCGGTCACCCTCGGCGCCACCACCACGGTGCCGCTGACCTACGACTTCTGGGGCTTCCCGGAGCACTACTACGCCGTCCGCTATCCCGCGCCCGGCGCACCGGAACTGGCGGCGAAGGTGCGCGCGCTGCTCGGCCCGAACGTGCACGAGGCGCCCGAGCGCGGCCTCGATCACGGCGCGTACGTGCCGCTGGTGGAGATGTATCCCGCGGCCGACGTCCCCGTGCTGCAACTGTCCATGCCCACCCTGGATCCGGTGGGCCTCTACGATCTCGGCCGTCGGCTCGCGCCGCTGCGCGAGGAGGGTGTGCTGATCATCGGCAGCGGCTTCTTCACCCACAATCTGAGCGAGATGCGCCGCGACGCCGCGGCGGACGAGGCCCCGGGCTGGTCGCGGGAATTCGACGACTGGGGTGCGCGGGCCGTCGCCGCCGGGGATGTCGACGCGCTGCTGAACTTCCGGCACACCGCGCCCGCCGCCGGCCGCGCGCATCCGCGCACCGAGCACTTCGCCCCGCTGTTCGTCGCGCTCGGCGCGGGCGAGGCCGATCTCTCGGTGCGCCGCAGCGTGATCGACGGCTTCTGGCACGGCCTGGCCAAGCGCTCGATCCAGCTGGGCTAGCGGGAGCGGTCAGGACAGCGTGCGCGCGGCCGCGGCGGCGTCGCCGTGGAACGGCAGCTCGACCAGTGCGGCGGCGCGGTGGATGGGACTGCCGGGCGCGAGCACCAGGACCACGGCCTCGTCGGCCAGTAACCGGTCCAGGGCCGCGAAGCCCGCGCTGTCGAGGTAGTCGAGGTTGCTCAGTTCCAGCAGCAGCGGTCGCGCGCCCGGCAGCGTCGCCACGGATTCGGCGAAATCGTCGGCGTTGGTGACATCGACCTCGCCGGTCACCGCGACGGAGGGTGGGGCCCCGGTCAATCCGGCGGTGTGCAGTTCGAACGCGGCCCGTGTCATGGTGTGGCTCCGTTCCCTGGGTCGGGTGCGGCTGCGGCCGAAAGGTCGAACCGCAGGGTGATACGAGTGCCCCGCGCCGTGCGGACGGTGTCGACGCGCTCGGCCAGCCCGTTGATGAGCCGCAGGCCCCGCCCGCCCCGGGCGGTGCGATGGCTGGCCGAGGAATCCCGGAACCAGCGGCCGGTGTCGCTCACCGTCGCCGTCAGTCGCCCGTCGTGCCGGAACAGCTCCACCGCGACGGTGTCGCGCGGGTGCAGCCGGGCCCCGTGTTCGATCGCGTTGGTGACCGCCTCGCCGACGGCCAACAGGATGTCGTGGCGGCGCTGCGGTGCGATGCCGAGCCCGATCAGCCACTGCCGCAAGCGATCTCGCAGCGCGGGCAGGTGCGCGGGCGTGGCGGGCACGACGGTGGTCAGGCTGTTCGGGCCGATGTGGGTGGGCCGCACGGCCAGCAGCGCGACGTCGTCGGTGTAGCCGCCGGGCGGGGCCATCCGGCGGACCAGTTCGTCGCAGAACTCGCCCACCGGCAGCCGGGCGCAGTCGGCGACGGTCGCGCGCAGCCGCTCGAAGCCGTCGTCGAGCGTCTCGTCGTGCCGCTCGATCAGGCCGTCGGTGTAGAGCAGCACCAGGCTGCCGGGTGGAAGTTGTTCGTGCCCAGGATGTTCCACCCAGCGCCCCGCCCACGCCGCGACGGGCGGGCGACGGCCCGCGGTGAGATAGCGCGCGGTGCCGTCCGGGGTGACCAATAGGGGATAGGGGTGTCCGGCGCAGGTGTAGTCGAGGGTGCCGCGGGTGGCGTCGAGCACCGCGTAGGCGACGGTCGCGCACCGGGCCCCCGAGACCGTCGCCGCGTACCGGTCCAGGGTGTCGAGCACCGCGGCGGAATCGTCGGCGGTCAGCGCCACCGCCGCCAGGGCCGCGCGCAGGCGGCTCATCACGATCGCGGCCGACAGCCCGTGCCCGACCACGTCGCCGACCGAAATGCCCAGGCGCCCGGGCTGTTCCAGCGGCGAGACCAGATACCAGTCGCCGCCCACCCGCATCGCCTCACCGGCGGGCTGATAGACCCCCGACACCACCGCGTCGGTCGACCGATGGTCCAGATCGAGCAGATGCTCCTGGAAGTCCACGGCGATGCGGTGCTCGCGTTGCAGCACCCGCAGCCGGGCCAGCGCCGATTCGGTCATCTCCGCGGTGCGCGCGAGCACGTCGAGTTCGGTCGCGGCGAACGGATGCGGGCGCGACCAGAACAGCACGAGGGCCCCGAAGATCCGGCTGGCGTCGTCGCGCAGCGGGTACACCGCGAGCGCGCGCACGTGCTCGGCCACGTCCCGGGCGAAGTTCCGGTAGCGGCCGTCCAGGGTCAGCGTGTCGGGCACGACCATCGAGTGCCCGGTGCGCACCACGTCGGCGACCGGCATCGGCGCGTCCGGATCGAGCACGTGATAGCGGTCGCGCAGTTCGGTGGGCAGGGCACCGGCGTATTCGATTCGGACACGCTCGGTTTCGGCCTCGAGCGTCGCGATGCCCAGCCCCTCGGCCTCGGCCACCCCGATGCTCGACTCGAGCAGCGTCGCGAGGATCTCGCTCGCGGTGTCGGTGGCCTGCAACGCGGCGTCGAGCTGGGCCAGCGCGGTCGTGCGCAGCACATCGGCGTCGCGGTGGCGGCGCCGCGCGCTCTCCCGGGCCGCGGCCGCGAGCCGGGCCGCGACCCGGTCGATCAGCTCCCGCGAGCCGAACGGCTTGGGCAGGTAGTCGTCGGCGCCGTGGGCGAAACCGTCGGTGGCCGCCTCCGCCCCCGCCCGCGCCGAGAGCAGGAGCACCGGGGTCGCGGCGGTGCGCGGATCCGCGCGCACGGCCCGGATCAATTGGAAACCGTCCATGCCGGGCATCATCACGTCGGCGACGATCACATCGGGCCGGTGTTCGCGGACCGCCCGCAGCGCCGACTCCCCGTCGGCCACCAGCAGCGTGCGCCACCGGCCGGACAGCACGCGATCCAGGTGGCGGCGCATGTCGGCGTTGTCGTCGGCGATCAGGACCAGTTCGCGGCCGTCGTCGTCCGGGTGGGGCGCGGTGTCGAGATCGCTCAGCCACTGCCCGGCCTCGGTGACGTAGGGATTGTCGGAATCGATCGCGGGGGGTTCGGCGAGCGCGGGGTTCGCGGCCGCGGGCAGCCGGACGGTCACCGTGGTCCCCTGCCCGAGTTCGCTGTCGACCTCGATGGTCCCGCCCTGCAACTCGACCAGCCCGCGCGCCAGCGACAGGCCGATGCCGCTGCCCTCGACGCTGCGCCCGCGCGCGTTCCCGGCCCGGTAGAACCGTTCGAACAGCCGGGCCAGGTCGGCGCGGGAGATGCCGGTTCCGGTGTCGCGCACGGTGATTCGGCTGCCGTCCGGTTCCGCCCGCACCCGCACCTCGATCGATCCGGTGAAGGTGAACTTGACCGCGTTGGACAGCAGGTTCAGCACCACGGTCTCCCACATCGCGGTGTCGATCTCCGCCGTCACCGGCTCGCAGTCGATGACCAGTTCCAGCCCGGCCCGCCGGCACAGTTCGGTGAACGATTCCGCGAGTTGCGCGGTGAGCGCGCCCACGTCGACGGTCACCGGATCGGCGGTCGCGCGCCCGGCCTCCACCCGGGCGAAGCCCAGCAGCGAGTCGACCAGCCGCAGCAACCGGCCCGCGTTGCGGCGCGCGGTGGTCAGCCGATCGGCCAGCACCGGATCGTCGGCCTCGGCGAGCGCGTCGTCGAGCGGTCCCAGCAACAGCGTGAGCGGGGTGCGGAACTCGTGGCTGACATTGGTGAGGAAGGTCGTCTTCGACCGGTCGATCTCGGCGAGCGCGTCGGCGCGCTGCCGCTGCTGCTCGTAGGACACCGTGGCCGCGAAGGCCGAGGCGAGCTGATCGGTGAGCAGGCGGCAGAAGGCGCGGTACTGATCGTCCAGCGGCCGACGCGGATTCAGGCCCAGCACCACCGCTCCGCGCACCGGCCCGTCGCCCAGGGAGAGCACCAAGGCCTGTTCGAGCGCGTCGCCGCCGGTGCCCGTCAGTTCGGGACCCAGCTCGACCATCTCGGCGCGGGTCCGCGACCACCCGGCGGGATCGGAGGCGACGAGCGCCGTCAGCGCCGCCGGGGCGGCGTCGGCGACCTCGGGGGTCACCCCGCGCAGGCGCGGCTCACCCGTCTCGGCGTCCTGCGCGTAGACGGCCAGGAACGGCACATCCGCGGGTTGTTTGGCGCACGCGAACACCGCGGCCCGGACCGCGTCGTCGATCGTGCGGGTCTCCAGCACCGCGGCGGCCACCGCGTTCAGCGCGTGCAGGCGGCGTTCGCTGAGCACCTGCTGGGTGGTCTCGCGCACCGCGCAGAAGATGCCGTCGACGCCGCCGTCCGTGCCGAACAACGGGCTGTAGCTGAAGGTGAAGTACCGCTCCTCGGCGCGCCCGCCGGTCTGCAACGGCAGCATCAGATCGTCGGACCAGGTGGCCTCGCCGGTGCGCAGCACGCTCGCGATCAACGGTTCGATGGAATCCCAGACGTCGTACCAGACCTCGCGCGCGGGCCGGCCCAGCGCCTCGGGATGCTTGTCCCCGGCGATCGGCAGATAGGCGTCGTTGTAGAACTGGTACAGCGACTCCGCGCCGAGCCACAGCACGATGGGGAACCGGGAGGTCAGCGCCGTCGCGATGATCGACCGCACCGCCGCGGGCCAGGTATGCAGCGGCCCCAACGGGTGTGTGGCCCAATCGAATTCGGCGAGGCGGCGGCCCATCTCCCCGCCCAGTGCGAGCGCGGAGGCCAGATCGGCGGGGATCGCCGATGCGTCGCGCCCCGCCGCCGCGCCGGTCACGGCCGGTGCTCGGAATCCTCGGGCAGCAGCGCCTTCTCGAGGGTCGGGTAGACCGCGAGCACACTGTCGAGATTGGTCACCTGCAACGGCCGCAGCACGCGCGCGTGGTCGGCCACCAGCCGGACCGTGACGCCCGTCTCGCGGCCCTGCACGTGACATTCCAGCGCGGCGTTGAGCCCGGCGCTGCCGAAGTAGGTGACCTCCTGGAGATCGAGCACGAGTAGTCGGCGGGTGTGGGCGGCCGCCAGCCGCAACCCCTCGGTCAGCTGTTCGGCCAGTACCCCGACGGTGCTGATGTCCACGTCGCCGGCGGCGCGCACGATCACCGCGTCCACACCGACCTCGTGGTCGACCGTCAAACGTCTCACCTGAGTCCGCCTTGGTTCTTCGATCCGTTCGCTGCCGTACTAGAGATTACGGCCGCCGCGCCGCCGACGTCGGTCGCACCTGCTCGTCCGGGGTGGGCTCGGGCCGAATCCGCTCGTGCACGGTCAGCAGCAGATGATCGAATCGGCTCTGCACCGCGGGCGGCGAGGGCGGCAGCTGATCGAGTTCCTCGATCAGCCGGGCGGCCAGCGTGCGCAGCTTGACGTTGGTCTCCTGGGACCGCCAGCGCAGGATTCGGAACGCCTGATCGGCGTTGATCCGGTAGATGCGCATCAGCACGCCCTTGGCCTGCTCGATCACCGCCCGCGACTCGAACAGTTCGGGCAGCGTCTCGTCCAGGACCTCCTGCCGCTCCTCGGCCAGGGTGTCGGTGACGTCGATGTAGTAGCCCGAGGTGCCGATCACCGCGCCCGACTCGCCGAACATGCGGTCCGCCACCACGATCACGTTGTGCAGGCCGCCGCGGGTGTCGATGAACCGGTGGCGGCTGGAGAAGGACTCACCCGAGTGCAGCGCGTAGTCGAGCAGATCCTGAACGTGCGCGCGATCGTCGGGATGTTTGTGCGCGAGCAGCAGTTCGGTGGTCGGCACGACCGTCCCCGGTTCGTAGCCGTGCATCCGGGCGACCTCGTCGGACCACTCCCAGCGCTGACCGACGAAATAGAACCGGAAACTCCCGACGACCGGACTCGGCTCGGCGGTCGGCGTCTCTCGATCCGTCTCGGAATGGTCGGGCCCCTGCACCCATGGAGTATCCCACTAGCGCGACGACGCCACGAGCCCAGGCGTCGAAATTACGCATCGAGCATTGACTTTCGGCGGTGTCGAGTGTTACCGGGTGACAACGGTTCTCGCCTCGTAGATGGCGATCTTGTGGTCGAGCGCGCCGAGCGTCTGCTCGAGTTCCGCGATGCGGGAGAGCACCTCGGCGCGCGTCTTGCGGAACATCTCGAGCCGCTGCGGCGTCGTGGCGTCCCCGGCGCGGACCAGTTCCGCGTAGTGCAGCATGTCGGCCACCGACATGCCGGTGCAGCGCAGCTTGCCGATCAGGTCCAGCCAGTTCAGGTCCCGCTCGCTGAACCGGCGCTTGCCCGAGGCGTCGCGGCCGACGTAGTTCATCAGGCCGATCCGCTCGTACCAGCGCAGCGTGTCGCGCGACAGGCCGGACCGCTCGGCGGCCTCGCCGATCGAGTAGCGCGGCAGTTCGTAGCCGTCGTCGACGGGCTGTTCGGTTGTCACGGTGCTCATCGCCTCCACCTTCCACGCGAATCCCTCTCACGGTACCCACCTGGAGTCGACTCCGAGCAAGTCGGCGCGGACCGGCCTACGCTTGACGCATGGCAAAAGAGATCGACCGGATCCGGGCGCGTTCGGCCCTCGAGACGGTCCGCGAGAGTCCCGTCATCGCCCTCATCGCGGCGCTGCCGGTCCTGGCCGTGCTCGGCGTGGTCTGCTGGCTGACCAACTGGTTCGTCGCCCTGATCGTGCTGGTCCTGCTCGGCGCGGTCGTGGTGGTCCGGGGCCGGCTGATCCGCTAGCGCGGGACGTGGAATCGGGTCAGTTCACCCGTTCCGGTGTCCACGTCCGCCCACGGCCGATCGAATTCCAGCACCGCCAGCGCGGAGGTGGGGAACTTGCGGCTGAGTTCGGTCGCCGCGTCGGAGTCCCGATCGGCCGCCAATTCCCAAGCGGTCTGCGGCATTCCGGGCGCGTGCCCGATCACCAGCAGCGTGGCCACCTCGGGCTCGGTGAGCCGGACCAGTTCGATGAGCGTGCGCGGCACCGCCTCGTAGATCGCCGGTTCGAAGATCACCGGCGCCTCGATACCGGTGGCGGCGAGCGTCTCGCGGGTGCGCACGGCGGTCGAACAGCGCACGGCGTCGATCGGTGGCTGGGTCGCCCGCAGCCAGTCCCCGGCCAGTCCCGCCTCGCGGACGCCGCGCGGCGCCAGCGGTCGTTCGTGATCGGCGACGCCCGGCGGATAACCGGATTTGCCGTGCCGCATCAAGATCAGGGTCCGGGCCATGAGCACCACCGTAAGCCCGCTCAGGCCCCGGACCGGGCAGCCGTGCGGAGATGTAGCTCACTCTCGAGGCACACTGAATGTGGCGTCACAGCAGCCGCCGTGCGTAAATGGCTGTGAGGCATGCCCTGGCCCACCGGGTTTGGGTACCACCGAGATGTTTCGAGGATCTGCGAGATATGGCCTACGTGATCACGCAGCGCTGTTGCAACGACGCCAGCTGCGTACCCGAGTGCCCGGTCGATTGCATTCGTCCCACTCCCGAGCAACCCGAGTTCGCGACGACCGAGCAGCTCTACATCGACCCCGATACCTGTATCGACTGCGGTGCCTGCGTGGACGCGTGCCCGGTGGAGGCCATCTTCTCCGAGGACGATCTGACCGCGTCGCTCGCGCGGTTCCGGGAGATCAACGCCGGGTACTTCGAGCGGCATCCGCTCGAGTCGAACTTCGATCCGCTGGTGACCCCCGCGCGCCCGCCCAAGGAACTGGGCACGCTGCGGGTGGCGATCGTGGGCGCGGGCCCGGCCGCCTGCTACGCCGCCGACGAACTGCTGCGGCGCGCCGACGTGGAGGTCGAGATGTTCGACCGCCTGCCCACCCCGTGGGGGCTGGTGCGCGCCGGGGTGGCCCCGGATCATCCGGGCACCAAGACGGTGTCGAACATGTTCGACAGCGCCTTCCGCCGCGACACGCTGCAATACCACCTGAATGTCGAAGTGGGACAGCACATCTCGCACGAGGAGCTGCTGGCCCATCACCACGCGGTGATCTACGCGGTGGGCGCCTCCACCGATCGCCGCCTCGGCGTGCCGGGCGAGGAGCTGCCGGGCAGCCATTCCGCGACCGAGTTCGTGGCCTGGTACAACGGCCATCCCGATTTCGCCGAGCGCACCTTCGACCTGTCCGGCGAGCGGGCGGTGATCGTCGGCAACGGCAACGTCGCCCTGGACGTGGCCCGCGTGCTCACCCTGAGTCCCGACGAGCTGGCCAAGACCGATATCGCCGATCATGCCCTGGACGCCTTGCGGCAGAGCAACATTCGCGAGGTCGTGGTGCTGGGTCGGCGCGGTCCGGTGCAGGCCGCCTACACCTCGTCGGAGTTCCTCGCGCTGGGCTACCTGAAGGGCGTCGACGTCGTCATCGATCCCGCCGAGCTGGAACTCGATCCGCACAGCCGGGCGCTGCTCGACGATCCCGACGCCGAACCGTCGCTGGTGCTGAAGTACAAGCTGGCCCAGGAGTACGCGGCGAAGACGCCGGATCCGGCGAACAAGCGCATCGTCTTCCGCTACCTCGCTTCGCCCACCGCGGTCACCGGCGACGGCCGGGTCGAGGCGCTCGAGTTCGCGCACAACGAACTGGCCGACGAGGACGGGACGCTGGTGGCCCGCACCACCGACCGGACCGAGACCATTCCGGCCTCGCTGGTGCTGCGCTCGATCGGCTATCGCGGCGAACCGGTTCCGGATCTGCCGTTCGACGAGCGCGCCGGGATCATCCCGAACGAGGGCGGCCGGGTGCTCGCCGACGGCGAACCGCTGACCGGGGTCTACGTCGCGGGCTGGATCAAGCGCGGGGCGCGCGGGGTGATCGGCTCCAACCGCGTCGACGCCGCGCAGACTGTCGACCACCTGCTGGTCGACTTCACCTCGGGCCACCTCGCCACCCCGTCGGGCGACCGCGCCGCGCTGAAAACCCTTCTGGGACAACGGCAACCGGACCTGGTCGGCCGGGAGGGCTGGAAGGCCATCGATACCGCCGAGCGGTCGGCGGGTAAGTCCGGTGGGCGTCCGCGCGTCAAGTTCACCTCGCGCGAGGATCTGCTCAAGGCCGCGCGGCCGTAGCGCGTCCGGGCCGTTGCCGGGATCAGCTCGGCAACGGCCCGATCCGCACGGCCGTGGTCGTGGTGCCCGCCACCACGAACCACAGGCGTAAGAGGGGGTGCCCGGTGCGATCGCCGGGCTCGTACCGGCTGCGCACGCTGATGTGCTCGCGGGCCAGCACCGGCGCGATGTACTCGATCACCGCGCGGTGCGGCCCGGCCACCAGCTTCGGGAAGTCGACCAGGTAGTGCTCCACGCCCTGCCAGTAGGCGGCGTTGTTGACGTGGTTGAACTGGTCGATGTCGGTGGCGCGCACGGGGAACGGCAGATCGGTGTCGGACTCCGGCGGCGTCGGGTCGGTCAGCCAGGGCCGCCACCGCAGCCGGTGCTCGGTCGCGGTGCGGGCCAGATGCGCCAGCCCCTCGTCGCTGATCCGGGTGGGCCGATCGGTCATCTCGTTGATATTGATCCAGAATCCCTCGGTCTCGATGAGACCGCCGTTCGCGCTGGTGATCCGGACCCGCATATTCGTCCAGCGGGTCGACATCGCCGAGCACCATCGCCGCAGTTCGACCCGGTCCGGCCACAGCACCGGCCGTACCACGTCGATGACCGTCCGGCGCACGATCCACTGCGGATCGGTGCGATGGAAGAATCCGGCGTGCAACTCCTCTTCCGCGATGTCCTGGAGATAACGGGCCACGGCGTCGAACCGCAGCCGGTTGTAGGGATCCACATCACCAGCCCGGACGGGCCACGCCGAGGCAAAGCCCATGCCCTCCTGGGGAAGCGGGGCGAGTGGCTGATCGAGTGACACTGGTGCTCCTCGCGCTGCACGGTGTGCCGCGTTCTCGTGCGTGCTGTTGTGACACGACTTTACGGGTCCTACATCACACTGTGACGTCCAGTCCGCTCTACTGACGCGTAGCCAATGCCCGATTTGCGTTGTTGCGGACCGCCTGCTCCGGGCCCCTGCCGGTACTATCCCCCAGATGTCGCGCACCGGCCAGGTCGATGGTCATAGGGGAGGGGTGACGGGGTGAAACCGCTGGGGCCGCACGATCCGCGCAGCGCCGGGAGGCATCGGCTGATCGCGGTGATCGGTCAGGGCGCGATGGGCCGCGTCCTGCTCGGCAGCGCCCCCGACGGCCGTCCGGTCGCGGTCAAGATGATCCACCGGCATCTGGCCCGCCGCCCCGAGTTCCGCGCCCGCTTCCGGATGGAAGTGCTTGCGTCGCAGCGGGTTACGGGGGTGCACACCGCCGCGGTCGTGGACGCCGACCCCGACGCCCCCGAACCCTGGCTCGCCGCGCACTATGTCGCGGGCCCGTCGCTGCGCGCGGCCGTCGACCGGTTCGGTCCGCTGTCCCTCGGCGGCTTACGCCTGCTCACCGCGGGTCTCGCCGGGGCCCTGCTGGAGATCCACCGCGCCCGCGTGATCCACCGCGACCTCAAACCCGGCAATGTCCTGCTCGCCGCCGACGGCCCGCGCGTGATCGACTTCGGCATCGCCCGCGCGCTCACCCTCGACGCCCGGCTCACCGGCACCGGCGCCCTGGTGGGTTCGCCCGCGTTCATGTCCCCCGAACAGGCCGAGGGCCGCGAACTCACCCCCGCCAGCGATGTTTTCGCGGTCGGCGCCCTGCTGGTCCTCGCCGCCACCGGCCGCAGCCCCTTCCTCGGCGCGTCGACGACCCAGACGCTCTACAACGTCGTCCACGCCCGCCCCGACATCTCCGGCGTCCCCGAATCCGCCCGCGAGATCGTCGAGGCGTGTCTGGCCAAGACCCCCGCCGATCGCCCCACCCCCGGGCAACTGCTCGACGCCGCCGACCGCATTGCCGCCCGCCCGGCCTGGCCGCCCGCCGTCCGCCAGCGCATCGCCCAGGCCCAGCGGGAGGCCGAGCACCGCCGCGCCGAACCCGGCCCCCTCGAATCCGCCCGCGCGCCACGCCGTTCCGGCCGTCGCGTCCTGCTCGCCGCCGCCACGGCCACCACCCTGGCCGCCGTCCTCACCGCCGGAACCCTCCTCCTCGACCACGACCCCGCCACCCCGGCGCCCACCCGTCTCGACCTCCCGCCCGACCGCCTCCGCCTGGTCGACGCCTGCGCCCTCCTCACCCCCGACGTCCTGCCCCACCCGACCACCCCCGAACCGCGCGACACCACCACCTGCGCCGCCCACACCGACCGCGCCGACCTCACCCTCCGCGTCGGCGCCCCGATCGACTTCCCCGCCGCCCGCCCCACCCCCGGCACCGCGGGCGGCCTGGCGGTGCTGGACACCACGGCGTCGGCGACCACCTGCGGCCGAGCGATCGTCACCCCCGCGGAACCGCAGTCGGCGGTGGAGGTGACGGTCTCGGGCGAATCCGATTGCGGGCTCGCGGATTCGGCGTTGCGGGCGATCGTGGACCGGCTGTCGACGAATCCCCCGCTGCTGAATCCCGCCCGCGACTCGGTGCTCCGCCTCGATCCGTGCGCCACCGTCGGCCCTGCGATCATCGAGGCCGTGGTCACCGCACCCGCGACACCCCGGGGCGTGCACCAATGTCGTTGGAGCGGAGCCGATTACGAGCTGACGCTGGACCTCCAGGAGGCGAAGCGGGTGGACGCCGCGGACGATCCCCTGGACCAGATCGACGGCGGCGCGCTCGGCCCCCTACCGGTGTCGGTGCACACCGATCCCGACGGCACCGTCCGGACCTACCACCTGGTCCGGGCCACGACCGCGGACCGCGGCGAACTGATCACGCTCTCCGCCCGCCCGCACATCGCCACCCCGACCGAGGACGTCTTCCAGAGGCTCGCTCCCGTGCTCGTCGCCGTGGTGGATCGGCAGCGGAAACAATGAGGGCGACAATGCGATTCGCGGGATCTCCGAGCGCTCAGTACCCCTGGTAGTGCCCGGTCTGCTCGAACGATTCGACGCCGGGATGCCGCAGCGTGCCGTAGCGGTCGAGCGCGTACCGGGCGCCGGCGACGATATTGTCGACCGGATTCCAGATATCGGTATGGCCCGGCGCCGCATACGAATTGAAGGTGCTGTCGATGGTCTGCATCAGCCCCTTCGAGGGATGTCCGGCCGAGGCGTTGGAATCCCACAGGTTGATGGCGTTGGGGTCGCCGCCGGATTCGGCCTGGATGATGATCGCCAGGGCGTTCTCATCGATCTGGTCGGGGCGGTAACCCATTTGGAGGAGGATCTCCTTGGCCTGGGCGATCCACTGCTTCACATCGCCGCTCGCCGCGATCGCGGGCGGCCCGCCCGATGATCCCGTGCCCAGCCCGCCGCTGAAAGTCGTTCCGGTGAGCCCGGATCCGCCGTGATAGCCCGCCCCGTTCCCGCCGTAATGGCCCGAGCCGCCGTGGGAGACATTGCTGACCAGATGCGGGGTCTGCGCGGCGACGGGCGGGGCGGCGGGCGCCGAGGCCGCCGCGGGGGTGGTCGGCGCGGGCGCCGCCGTCCCCGCGCCCGTCACCGGATCCCCCAGAGCCGCTGTCGCGCTGTCCACTTTGCCCTTCGCCGTCGCGACCGCCGTCGCCGCCGATTCGGCCACGCTCTCCGCCTGCGACAGCGCCCGCGTCAGCTCCACCGTCCGCTGCTGCGCCTCCACGTCCTGGTGCAGGATCATGTCGGCCTTGCCCGGGGTGTCCTCGGGCAGGTTGGTCCGCAGCCACTTCTTGCGTTCCTCGGCGGTGACCGTGCCGTTGGCCGCGACCTCGAAGGCGCCGGGCGGGAAGGGCGCGTTCTCGGCGAGGTCGCGCAGCTTGAGCACCTCGTCCTTCACGTGCTGCAGATTCTCGACCTGCTGGCCGATCGCCCCCTGCAACTCCACCAGCGCCTGACTCACCGCCGACGCCCGCGTCTTCTCCGTCGTCATCCGCGTCTCGGCGACCTCGGCCGCCTGCCCGGTCCACTTGTTGTCGGTGCGCAGCGTCTGGGTGTCGGTGAGGCCCTTGTTCACGGCCTGGTCGAGGTCGGCGCCGAGTTTTCCGACCGCCGCGGCGGCGGTGGTGAGCTGGCCCGGGTTCCATTTCTCGACGTCGGGGATGCCGAGTGTCATTGGCGCAGTCCGATCGTGGTGAGTTTGTCGCGGAACTCGTCGTCGGTGAGTTGGACGGCCTTGCCGGACTGCTCGACGGCCCCGGCGATGGCGGTGAGGCGGTCGCCGATGCGGTGCAGCGCGCCATCGATCGAGGTCTTGGTCTGCGCGCAGGTCTCGGCCCAGCGGGTGCCCGGTAGCGCGCCCGACGCGTCGGCCAGGCCCGATTGCAGGCCGGTGATGCCCTGCGCCTCCGCGGTCAGATTGTTCGCGAAGGTGTGCAGCGCAGCGAGATCCACGAACATGCCGGTGCCGGACGACTCGTCGTTGCCCATGACTCCCCCTCGGACTCGGTGCGGCGTCTCAGCGTAACAAAATCCGGTCCCGTGGACAGGCCGATGCGAAGACCGGTTAACTTGGCGGCAGGCATCCGGACAGAGAGGTCGTTACATGCGCGCAGCCCAGGTCAGCAAGCTCGAGGGACCGGAATCCATCGAGATCGTCGACATTCCGGAGCCCGCCCCGCAGCCCGGCGGCGTGGTCATCGACGTGTACGCGGCGGGCGTCGCGTTCCCGGACGTCCTGATGACGCGCGGGCTCTATCAGATGAAGCCGGAACTGCCGTTCGTCGTCGGCGGCGAGGTCGCGGGCGTGGTCCGCTCGGCCCCCGAGGGCGCGCACGTCGCGGCGGGGGACCGCGTGCTGGCGCTGACCATGCTGGGCAATGCCATCGCGGAGGTCGCGGTGGTCCCCGCGGCGATGGTTTTCAAACTGCCGGACGCGGTTTCGTTCGAGGCGGGCGCGGGCGTGCTGTTCAACGACCTGACCGTGCACTTCTGCCTGCGCACCCGGGGTCGGCTGACCGCGGGCGAGACGGTCCTCGTGCACGGCGCCGCGGGCGGCATCGGCACCGCCACGCTGCGCCTGGCCGCCCCGCTCGGCGCGGGCCGGGTGGTCGCGGTTGTGAGCACCGAGGAGAAGGCCGAGGTCGCGCGGGCCAACGGCGCGACCGACGTGGTGCTCACCGACGGCTGGCTGGCCGCCGTCAAGGAACTCACCGGCGGGCGCGGCGTCGATATCGTGCTCGATCCGGTCGGCGGGGACCGCTTCACCGACAGCATCCGCTCGCTCGCCCCGGCCGGGCGGCTGCTCGTGGTCGGCTTCACCGGCGGCGACATCCCGACGGTGAAGGTGAATCGCCTGCTGCTCAACAATGTCGAGGTGGTCGGCGCGGGCTGGGGCGCGTGGGCCATGACCCATCCGGGCTACCTCCAGGAACAGTGGGCCGAACTGGAACCGCTGCTCGCCGACGGCCGGATCGCCCCGCCGGCGCCCGTGCTCTACCCCCTCGAGCGCACCGCCGAGGCGGTCGCCTCCCTCGAAAACCGCACCGCCACCGGCAAAGTCGTCGTGACGCTGCGCTGAACCCATGACCGACCGCCTGTCCGACCGGGTGCTCAATCGCACCCTGCTGGCCCGCCAGCATCTGTTGCGCCGCGAGCCGCTGTCCCCGGCGACCGTGTGCGAGCGGCTGGTGGGCTTGCAGGCCCAGGACGTCACCCCGCCGTTCGTCGGATTGTGGAGCCGCACAGCCGATTTCGATCCCGAGACCGTCTCGCGCGGGCTGACCGATCGCTCGCTGGTGCGCATCACGTTGCTGCGCGGCACGATTCACCTCGTGACCGCGCTCGACGCCCGCCGCATCGCCCCGCACGTCCAGCCCGAACTGGAGAAGATCCCGTTCCGCAAGGGTTTCAACTACGGGGCGATGGTCGGACTCGATCCGGAAGAGGTTCGCGCACACGGTGATCGGGTATTCGGCGACGAACCCGTGTCCGCCGCCGACCTGCGCGCGCGGGCGGCGCGGGTGTATCCCGATCGCGATCCCGGCGCGGTCGTGCAGACGTGGCTGTACCAGTTGCCGGTGTTGCAGACGCCGCCGCGCGGGCTGTGGCGGAACAACAGCCGCCCGGTGTGGTCGCGCATCGAACCCTGGCTCGGCGCGCCGCTGATACCCGATTATCCCTTGGGGGAGTTGGTCATTCGCTATCTGCGCGCGTTCGGCCCCGCCACCGCGCCGGACGTGCAGACCTGGTCCAAACTGCTCGGCATCAAGGAGGCCCTCACCGGACTGGGGGACCGGATCCGCACCTACACCGACGAGCGCGGCCGCACCCTCTACGACGCCGCCGACGCCGAACTCGCCGATCCGGACACGCCCGCCCCCGTGCGCTTCCTCGGCTGGTACGACAATGCCGTGCTGTCGCACAAGGATCGCTCCCGCATCGTGCCCGACAACGCCGCGCCGCCGCTGCGTCACCTCGCCGCCCAGGTCTCGCCCATCCTGATCGACGGCTACCTGTGGGGGATCTACAAGATCTTCCCCGACCGCGACCGGGCCCGGCTGCGCATCGTGCCGGGCCGGGAGTGGACCGGGGCCGAACGCGCGGAGGTCGAGGCGGAAGGGCTTGCGCTGCTGGCCTTCCTGGAACCAGACCGCGCCCCGAGCGTCGAAATCCTCACGCCCGGAGCGGATCCGCGCGTCTGAGTCAGGAGTTGGCGTTGCGGTAGGCGGGCGCCTTGCTCGTCCCGGCGGGGGTGAGGGTGCGCAGCAACGGCAGCGTGCGCTGGGGCACCACCGTCGACAACACGATCACGCTGTGCGAACGGGTCACGGCCGCACTGCGATCGATGCTCAGCAGCACCGCCTGTAGGCCCGCGTGCGACTCCGCGCCGATGCGGCACAGCACATCCGCCGAACCGGTGGTGGCGTACGCCTCGAGCACGCCCGGGATCGCCTCGAGGTCCTCGGCCACGGCGTCGAGCGCGCCCTGGGCGATCTCGAGGGTGACGAACGCCTGCACGTCGAATCCGGCCGCGGTGACGTCGATGTGCGGATCGTAGGAGGCGATCACCCCGGCCTCCTCCATGCGCGCGATCCGGGACTGGACGGTCGCCCGCGCGACCCGGGTGCGACGGGACAGCTCGAGGATGCCCGCCTTCTGGTATTCGTGCATGGCCGACAGGATCGCCAGGTCCAGTTCGTCCAGCTTCGCGACGGTGCGTCCCATGGCCCTCTTCCTCAGCTCGCGGGTGTGCTATTCAAATTGTCCAGCACGACGGGCGATCTGGTGACGCAATTCACCAGGGTGTCCAAATAATGTGGTCGATATTGCTCAGTGCGGCGGTTCGGCGATTCGCTTGTCGCATGACTACCGAGCAGCTGTTCAGCGATACCCGGCTCGTCGGGCTGGTCGACCACGATCCGCGTCGCGACCCGTTTCCCGTGCTCGGGTGGGACGCGCTGGTGTGGGTGGTCGGCAACGCCACCCAGTGCGCGCACTACCTGGAGTCGGCGTTCGGGATGCGGCTCGAGGCGTACTCGGGACCGGAGACCGGCAATCGCGATCACAAGGCGTACGTATTGCGCAGCGGCGGTGCGCGTTTCGTGATCCAGGGGGCGGTGGATCCGGACAGTCCGCTGGTGGCCCATCACGATCGGCACGGCGACGGGGTGGTCGACATCGCGCTCGAGGTCCCGGATGTGGACAAGTGCGTCGCGCACGCCCGCGCGGCCGGGGCCACGGTGCTCACCGAACCGCACGACGAGTCCGACGACTTCGGGGTCGTGCGGCTGGCGAGCCTGGCGGCCTACGGCGACACCCGGCACACCCTGGTCGACCGGTCCCGCTACGACGGCCCGTACCTGCCGGGCTATGTCGCGCGGCGCAGCGGCCTCGTCCCGCCCGCGGACGCGCCGCCGCGGCTGTTCCAGGCCATCGACCATGTGGTCGGCAATGTGGAACTGGGCCGGATGGACGAGTGGGTCGAGTTCTACCGGCGGGTCATGGGATTCGAGAACATGGCCGAATTCGTCGGCGCGGATATCGCCACCGAGTACTCGGCGCTGATGAGCAAGGTCGTCGCCAACGGCAATCACCGGGTCAAGTTCCCGCTCAACGAGCCCGCGGCGGGCCGCCGGAAATCCCAGATCGACGAGTACCTGGAGTTCTACCGCGGGCCCGGCGTACAGCACATCGCCCTGGCGACCGGCGACATCCTCACCACCGTCGACGCGCTGCGCCGCGCGGGCGTCGAATTCCTCGCCACCCCGGACGCCTACTACGACGACCCGGTGTTGCGCGCCCGCATCGGCGAGGTCCGCGTCCCCGTCGCCGAGCTGCGCTCGCGCGGCATCCTCGTCGACCGCGACGACGACGGCTATCTGCTCCAGATCTTCACCAAGCCCATCACCGACCGCCCGACCGTCTTCTTCGAACTCATCGAGCGCCACGGCTCCCTCGGCTTCGGCAAGGGCAACTTCAAGGCCCTGTTCGAGGCCATCGAGCGCGAACAGGAGGCGCGCGGGAATCTGTAATCCCAGTAGAGTTCCACCCATGCGGAGGATCTCGGCGGCCCTCGTCACGGCGACGGCCCTCGCGGCGCTGCTGGCGGCGTGCGGTTCGGGCGATTCGGGCGACAACACTCCGCCGGTGCGCCCGCCCATGAAGGTCGCCGCGCTCGGCCCGTTCACCGGCGAGTGCGGGAATGTGACCGACGACGAGGTGCGCGATCTGGGCGGGCTGGGACAGATCACCCAGACGTTCAAGAATTCGGTGGGCTGCAACTGGCAGGGCGGCGGCATCGACGGTCCCACGGTCACCTTCGCGTCCTACCGTGGCAGCCCGATCGAGCGGGAGCGGGCGTGGGTCACCGCGCAGGGCCGCAATCCGGAGGCGGTCGACGTCGGCGGGCACAAGGGGTTCCAGGACACCGATCCGCAGGGCCTGATCTGCGACTTCGCGGTCCAACTCGGCGACGACTTCTTCGAGTGGTCCACGTACGCGGGTTCGTTCGGGCGGCCCAGCGCCAACCCGTGCGAGAAGAACCGCAAACTGGCCGAGCTGACCGTGCAGCGATTGAAATGAGGGGCGCGATGAGATCACGAGCCGCGGTGGCCGCCTGCGCGGTGCTGGCGTTCGCGGCCACGCTGTCCGGCTGCGGCAAGACCGTGACCGGCACCCCGCAGCCCGCCGGGGGCAGCGGCGGCGGGGTCAACATGAACTTCGACAAGCTGCTGCGCGAGTGCGAGGTGGTCCAGCTCGACCAGATCGCCAAGATCACCGGCACCCAGACGCTGCCGCAGAGCAGCTTCAACGGCGCGGTCTGCATGTGGTCGCTCGCGGGCGCGCCCGGCGGGGACGGCATGGCCACCCTGAACTGGTACGAGATGGGGACGCTGAGCAACGAGAAACAGAACAACGACCGGCTCGG
Organism: Nocardia sp. NPDC003482; assembly: GCF_053588115.1. Taxonomy (NCBI): domain Bacteria; kingdom Bacillati; phylum Actinomycetota; class Actinomycetes; order Mycobacteriales; family Nocardiaceae; genus Nocardia; species Nocardia sp. NPDC003482. The sequence continues at coordinate 325,733 of NZ_JBSFPI010000004.1, read as the reverse complement.
TTATCAGACGACGGACGTCAATGTGCAGGGCCGCCGCTCACTCCAGGTCCATCGCCCCAACGATCCCGACTCCTGCGGGGTGATGGCCCCGGCCGCGGACACCGGCATCATCGGCTGGTGGATCAACTATCGGCCGGGCGGCGGACACCCGGATCCGTGCGACGCGGCGCAGAAACTGGCAGAGTTGACGTTGAACCTCGCCCGCTAGACCGCACAACGCACCGACCCGTCGAACTACCACGGGGTACCCGCTTTTGCCCCCCGCCGCGCCGACGGGTATCGTGGATCGCTGTGCCCGGAAGCATGCGGGCAAGCTTGTGTGCAGGACGTAAGCCAGCGAGAGCGGCCGACCGTTTCAGCGTGCCCGAAATGACCGGTACGCGCTGCGCGCGACACGCCCGACCTCGGGGCGCGAGGAACGCGACTCGGGCCAGTGGGTGAAGGCTCGAAAACACAGACATGAAGAGTTCCAGACACCTGGTTACTGAATAAGGAAAGCCGGTATATGCCAACCATCAACCAGCTGGTCCGCAAGGGTCGCCGCGACAAGGTCGCGAAGACGAAGACCGCGGCCCTGAAGGGGAGCCCGCAGCGTCGTGGCGTGTGCACCCGCGTGTACACCACGACCCCGAAGAAGCCGAACTCCGCGCTGCGCAAGGTCGCGCGTGTTCGCCTGACCAGCCAGGTCGAGGTCACGGCCTACATCCCCGGCGAGGGCCACAACCTGCAGGAGCACTCGATGGTGCTCGTCCGCGGCGGTCGTGTGAAGGACCTCCCCGGTGTGCGCTACAAGATCATCCGCGGCTCGCTCGACACGCAGGGCGTGAAGAACCGCAAGCAGGCCCGCAGCCGCTACGGCGCCAAGAAGGAGAAGAGCTGATATGCCGCGCAAGGGCCCCGCACCCAAGCGTCCCCTGATCAACGATCCGGTCTACGGTTCGCCGCTGGTCACCCAGCTGGTCAACAAGGTGCTGCTGGACGGCAAGAAGTCGATCGCCGAGCGCATCGTCTACGGCGCGCTCGAGCAGGCGCGCGAGAAGACGGGCACCGATCCGGTCGTGACCCTCAAGCGCGCGCTGGACAACGTCAAGCCCGCCCTCGAGGTCAAGCCCCGGCGTGTCGGTGGCGCCACCTACCAGGTTCCGGTCGAGGTCCGTCCCGGCCGCGCCAACACCCTGGCCATGCGCTGGCTGGTGAACTTCTCCCGGCAGCGTCGCGAGAAGACCATGGTCGAGCGTCTCGCCAACGAGCTGCTGGACGCCAGCAACGGTCTGGGCGCTTCGGTGAAGCGTCGCGAGGACACCCACAAGATGGCCGAGTCCAACCGGGCGTTCGCGCACTACCGCTGGTGATTGGTCACCCGGCCCGCCGGTGAAGGAACGGCGCCGGGAGGCGAGTCACAGTCGGGCGTGGCACTTCTGGGCCACGCCCGACGTTGAAAAAGTGATGGCCTCGAGCTTCGCAAACGGAGCCAGGGTCGTTCCCGTCAATCCCAACTAGCTACGAGCGGGGAAGATTTCCGTGGCACAGGACGTGCTCACCGACCTCAACAAGGTCCGCAACATCGGCATCATGGCCCACATCGATGCCGGTAAGACCACGACAACCGAACGCATCCTCTTCTACACCGGCATCACCTACAAGATCGGTGAGGTCCACGACGGCGCGGCCACGATGGACTGGATGGCTCAGGAGCAGGAGCGCGGCATCACGATCACGTCGGCCGCGACGACCTGCTTCTGGAAAGACAACCAGATCAACATCATCGACACGCCGGGACACGTCGACTTCACGGTCGAGGTGGAGCGGTCGCTGCGCGTGCTCGACGGCGCGGTCGCGGTCTTCGACGGCAAAGAGGGCGTTGAGCCGCAGTCCGAGCAGGTCTGGCGGCAGGCCGACAAGTACGACGTCCCGCGCATCTGCTTCGTCAACAAGATGGACAAGCTGGGCGCCGACTTCTACTTCACGGTCCAGACCATCAAGGACCGGCTGGGTGCCAAGCCGCTGGTCGTGCAGCTGCCCATCGGCGCCGAGGACACCTTCGAGGGCATCGTCGACCTGGTCGAGAACAACGCCAAGGTGTGGCGTGGCGAGACCAAGCTCGGTGAGCAGTACGAGGTCGTCGAGATCCCCGAGGATCTGAAGGAGCGCGCCGAGCAGTACCGCCAGGAGCTGCTCGAGACCGTCGCGGAGTCCGACGAGGAGCTGCTCGAGAAGTTCCTCGGCGGCGAGGAGCTCTCGATCGAGGAGATCAAGGGCGCGATCCGCAAGCTGACCGTCAACTCGGAGCTCTACCCCGTGCTCTGTGGCTCGGCGTTCAAGAACAAGGGCGTGCAGCCCATGCTCGACGCCGTGATCGACTACCTGCCCAACCCGCTGGACGACGGCGGCACCGACGGCCACGTCCCGGGCAAGGAAGAGGAGATCATCCATCGCGACGCCGACGTCACCGCGCCCTTCGCGGCGCTGGCGTTCAAGATCGCGACGCACCCGTTCTTCGGCAAGCTGACCTACGTCCGCGTGTACTCGGGCAAGGTCGACTCCGGCGCCCAGGTCATCAACTCGACCAAGGGCAAGAAGGAGCGTCTGGGCAAGCTGTTCCAGATGCACTCCAACAAGGAGAACCCGGTCGGCGAGGCGCAGGCGGGCCACATCTACGCGGTCATCGGCCTCAAGGACACCACCACGGGCGACACCCTGTGCGATCCGCAGAACCAGATCGTGCTGGAGTCGATGACCTTCCCGGATCCGGTCATCGAGGTGGCCATCGAGCCGAAGACGAAGGCCGACCAGGAGAAGCTGGGCACCGCCATCCAGAAGTTCGCGGAGGAGGACCCCACCTTCAACGTGAAGCTGGATCAGGAGACCGGCCAGACCGTCATCGGCGGCATGGGCGAGCTCCAGCTCGACATCTACGTCGACCGCATGAAGCGCGAGTTCAAGGTCGAGGCCAACATCGGCAAGCCGCAGGTGGCCTACCGCGAGACCATCACCAAGCCGGTCGAGAAGTTCGAGTACACCCACAAGAAGCAGACCGGTGGCTCGGGCCAGTTCGCGCGCGTCATCATCGCCCTCGAGCCGTTCGTCGGCGAGGACGGCGCGACCTACGAGTTCGAGAACAAGGTCACCGGTGGCCGCGTGCCCAAGGAGTACATCCCCTCGGTGGACGCGGGCATCCAGGACGCCATGCAGTACGGTGTCCTCGCCGGCTACCCCCTGGTGAACCTGAAGGCCGCGCTGCTGGACGGCGCCTACCACGAGGTCGACTCCTCGGAGATGGCGTTCAAGATCGCTGGCGCGCAGGCCCTCAAGGAAGCGGCCCGCAAGGCCGGTCCGGTGATCCTCGAGCCGCTCATGGCCGTCGAGGTCACCACGCCCGAGGACTACATGGGCGAAGTGATCGGCGACCTGAACTCCCGCCGTGGTCAGATCCAGGCCATGGAGGAACGCAGTGGTGCCCGTGTCGTCAAGGCGCTGGTTCCGCTCTCGGAGATGTTCGGCTACATCGGTGATCTGCGGTCGAAGACCCAGGGCCGGGCGAACTTCTCCATGGTGTTCGATTCGTACGCGGAGGTTCCGGCCAACGTGTCGAAGGAGATCATCGCCAAGGCGACCGGCGAATAATCCGGGCGCGCTGTACGACCCAATCCCCGCGTACGCGGGGGTGATCCCACAACCGCACTGCTGCTTAGCAAGCACCAACAAGTCCAGGAGGACATCAAGTGGCGAAGGCGAAGTTCGAGCGGACGAAGCCCCACGTCAACATCGGCACCATCGGTCACGTCGACCACGGCAAGACCACGCTGACCGCGGCGATCACCAAGGTGCTGGCTGACAAGTACCCGGACCTGAACGCGGCCTTCGCGTTCGACCAGATCGACAAGGCTCCGGAGGAGAAGGCTCGTGGTATCACGATCAACATCTCCCACGTCGAGTACCAGACCGAGAAGCGGCACTACGCCCACGTCGACGCCCCGGGCCACGCCGACTACATCAAGAACATGATCACCGGTGCGGCCCAGATGGACGGCGCCATCCTGGTCGTGGCGGCCACCGACGGCCCGATGCCGCAGACCCGTGAGCACGTGCTGCTCGCCCGTCAGGTCGGCGTGCCCTACATCCTGGTCGCGCTGAACAAGTCGGACATGGTCGACGACGAGGAGATCCTCGAGCTCGTCGAGATGGAGGTCCGCGAGCTGCTGGCCTCGCAGGAGTTCGACGAGGACGCCCCCGTCGTGCGCGTCTCCGGCCTGAAGGCGCTGGAGGGCGACGAGAAGTGGGCCGAGTCGATCCTCGAGCTCATGAACGCCGTCGACGAGTCGATCCCGGACCCGGTCCGTGAGACCGACAAGCCGTTCCTGATGCCGATCGAGGACGTCTTCACGATCACCGGTCGTGGCACCGTCGTCACCGGTCGTATCGAGCGTGGCGTGATCAACGTCAACGAGGAAGTCGAGATCACCGGCATCCGCGAGAAGACCCAGAAGACCACCGTCACCGGTGTCGAGATGTTCCGCAAGCTGCTCGACCAGGGCCAGGCCGGCGACAACGTCGGTCTGCTGCTGCGCGGCCTCAAGCGTGAGGACGTGGAGCGCGGCCAGGTCGTCATCAAGCCGGGCACCACGACCCCGCACACGGAGTTCGAGGGCCAGGCGTACATCCTGTCGAAGGACGAGGGCGGCCGCCACACCCCGTTCTTCAACAACTACCGCCCGCAGTTCTACTTCCGCACCACCGACGTGACCGGCGTCGTGACCCTCCCCGAGGGCACCGAGATGGTCATGCCGGGCGACAACACCGAGATGAGCGTCAAGCTCATCCAGCCCGTCGCCATGGAAGAGGGCCTGCGCTTCGCCATCCGCGAGGGCGGCCGCACCGTCGGCGCCGGCCGGGTCACCAAGATCATCAAGTGATCTAGCCCCACCGAAAGGGCCGCTTCCCTTGGGAGGCGGCCCTTTTCGCGTGGGTACGCCTACTCCGGCTCACTCGCCGCCAGCAGCGCCCGCGCGAAATCCCGCATCTGTTCCGCCCCGCCGAACCACGCCGACACCAGATCCACGGCGGTCGAGCGGGTGTGCCGGGCGGCCCGGACGAACTCCGACAGCACCGCCTCGCCCGATTCCGCCTTGGCCGCAACGGTTTCCAGGTTGTGGCTGGCCAGCAGCAGGCGCATCACCAGGTGGATGTCGACGGTGGCGGGGGAGTTGTCGAGCGGGTTCGCCTCCCGTTCGGCGGCCGCGCGGCGGGCGGCGCGAGGCTGGGTGGGGCGAGCGGTTTCCGGGGGCTGGGCCGAGGTCTCCGGCGCGGCGCGGCGGGTCGGTTCCGCGGCGGGGCGGTAGGAGTTCTCCTCCAGACGCCGGGCCAGTTCCGTGGCGGACCGGTAGCCGTTTTCCTCGGCGCGGTGGCCGCTCTCCGAGCGCGGCTGCGCATCGGGCATGCGGTGCCCGCTCTCGGAACGCGGTTGCGCATCGGGCATGCGGTGGCCGCCGTCCGAGCGCGGCTGCGCATCGGGCACGCGGTGCCCGCTTTCCGAACGCGTCGAATCGGGCCGGGCCGCAGGGCTTTCCGGGATCGGTGGGGTGGGTTCCGGCCGGGCCGTGGGGGTTTCGGGCCGGGGGGTGGCGCCCGTCGGCCATGACGAACCCATATCGGGCTGGGTCCACTGCACACCGCTGTCGTGACCGAGGGTGGTCCGGCCCGTCGGATTGTCGTAGCCGGTCAGTCCGCTCGACGATGCCGGGGTGCTGTCGTTCACCGGATTGGTGAGGCGATATCCCTCCGGCCGCGAACGATTGGGCTCGCCGAAGGCGGCGAAATCGGCATCGGTCATAGTGGCCCATGCTAAGCCAGGGCGTCCCGTCGCGCCGGAGGGCATCGGAGTGAGTCCGATCGCGCCAGCGATTTGTCACTGACACCGGCCCGCCGAATCAACAGTCGCTGGGCGCGGGCTCACCCCGGAAACGCGCGTCGAGCCAGCTCACCATGGCGGGCATCCCGAGCACCGCCGCCGACAGATGCTCCGGCGAGGGCGTCAGCTGGGACTGCAGCCGAACCCCTGCCGCGCAGTACCGCCGATCGGTGTCGACGATGGCGTCCACCGGAATGAGCGGGTCGGTGGGCGAATGCCATTCGAAGATCGGCATGGTCGGCACCCCGTCGAACAGATGGAGGCTGTTGTCCTCCACCACCTTCCACGCCTCCGGATCGTCCACCAGCGAGGTGCTCGCCGCGTAGTCGAGCACGCTGTGCCCGGCCCCGATGCCCAGGATCTCGTTGACGCACCCGTTGGCCATGGCGTCGCGCGCCGCCACCCCGCGCCCGTTCAGATAGTCGCTGATCGGCAGCCGCTCCGGATACTCCCGCTCGAGCCCGATCGCCGCGGCCATCGCCAGCCCGAACGCCGGATGCGGATTGGTCCACAGCGCCCGCACCATCGTCTCCAGATTCATCGGCACCCCGCCGAGCGCCGCGCCCGCGATCTCCAGTTCCGGCGCGTAGGTCGGCTGCAATGCCGCCGCCCACGCCGTCGCCATCCCGCCCCCGGAGTACCCGGCCATGGTCACCGGACTGCGCCCCAGCGTGAGTTCCGGCACCCGCCGCACCGCCCGGATCCCGTCCAGGGTGATCTGCCCGCCCAGACGTGCCGCGCCGTAAGCGAATTGGGGCCCGAGATGATCCGGCAGCGCGATGCTCCAGCCGCGCAGCAACAGCGCGTTGAGCGCGGGCGCCTCCCGCACCGCCTTGTCGGGATCCCCGGTGTAGAGCACGTGCGACACCGCGCACTGCGTCCCCAGCCCGTTGATGATGTGCTGATACGACAGCAGCGGCGCGTCGGCCACATGCGTGAACGGCGTCAGCACGGTCGTGGTCGCCGCGATCGGATCGCCGTGCGAATTCGTGGACCGGAACTTGACCAGCGTGACCGAGGTCCCCGGAAAGGCGGGCACCGGCGGCATCGCCCGCACCGCCAGCACGTCACCCGCCGCGTGCGCGGCCAGGTCCGGCGGCGCGGCGTAGAAGGGATCGGGATCGGGCACGGGATAGATCGGCTGCGCCCCGGCGGGCACGGCCCCGAACAGGCCGAGCAGCACGCCGGTCGTCACGCCCAGGAACCGGCCGATACGGCCGACAACCGAACCCCTACAGGTCACGTCCAAAACCTCCCGGCAATCGATCAGTTACGAAACGGGCCGGTGGGTATTCAAATGGACCGCGCGCCTCCCCGGGCGGACGCGCCGAACCGGAAGCGAAATGGTTATCGAAGAAATTTCAGCCGAGCTGGGTCATCCCCGCCGCGACCACCCGCGAGATGTTGCGGATCTCCTCGGCCGTCGGCAGCGTCAGCCCGTCCAGGGCGTGCAGCCGATCGGTCGTGGCCACGGCCAGTACGGCCGAGACCCACGCCCCCGCGCAGGCGCGCAACGTCCCGTCCCGCACCGGGCCGGGCGCGCTCGCCGCCAGCACCCGCGAGGTGACGTCGAGCAGCTGATCGCGCATGCGCCGCAACTGTTTTCGCACATCGGGATGGGTATCGGCCTCGCGCCACATGATCACCCGCAGCACCGACGAGTGATGATCCCGAAGATTCAGCGCCGCATCGAGATTCACCAGGCTGCCCGCCGGATCGCCCGGCGTGACGAGGTTTTCGATGTCCTGCACCGGCGGGGCCGGGACGCGCTCGGCCATCAGCGCCGACAGGATGGACTCCTTGGTGGGGAAGTAGTAGAACACCAACCCCTTGGGCACGCCCGCGGTGGCCGCGATGGCCGCCGTCGCCGTGGCGTCGAAACCGTGTGTGGCGAACAGGCTTTCGGCGGCGTCCAGAATGAGTTGCCGGGCGTCGCCGTCCACCTCGCGGCTGCGGCGGCGCCCGGCCCGGCGGGGCCCGGCCACGTGCGTCAGTGGGCCGTGTGCATGCGCCCCGTCACCTGTGGCAGCGCCGCCACCGCGACCACCACGGTCAGCACTCCCACGATCCACGCCGTCCACGAGGCGCCATTGTAGGCGTGGAAGTCCATCACCCACGGGGAGATGAACAGCAGGACGCCGAGCGCGCCCATCGCGTAGTCGAGGCCGGTCATCGCCGGACGCGACAGCAGCGCCAGACCGGTGAGCGCGATGAGTATGCCCAGCACGATGAGCGTCCACATGCCTCGGTCGTTGTGGTCCACCCAGATGGGGGACAGTGCGGTGAAGACGCCCAGCACGACTGCGATGTAGTCCTGTGCGCGGCTATCGGTGAACATCGGGTGCCTCCTCGATGGGCAGGAAATATGTCCTCCCTTCGGTATAACTCTGATTGACCGCCCGATCAATACCTGATCGGCAACAATCGCCGTCGGCTATCACCGTGTCGGGCATCACGATAGAAATTAGAACGCGTTCTACAATATCGTGGGCTGATGACCACCGATGCGCGTCCGATCGTGATCGTGGGCGCGGGCCTGGCGGGCCTGCGCACCGCGGAGGAACTGCGGCGCGCCGGATACCCCGGCGGGCTGGTGCTGGTCGGCGACGAGCCGCGACTGCCCTACGACCGCCCCCCGCTGTCCAAACAGTTCGTGCGCGGCGAGACCGACGACACCACCCTGCGCCCGGCGGAGTTCTTCACCGAGAACGCGATCGACCTGCGCCTCGGCGTCCCCGCCGCGCGGGTGGACACCGCCGCGCGCCGGGTGTGGCTGTCCGACGGCTCCGCCCTCGACTACGACCAGCTCGTTCTCGCGACGGGCCTGCGCCCCAAGCGAATTCCCGGCCTGCCGGACGCGGCGGGCGTGCATGTGCTGCGCCGCCACGAGGACGCGGCCGCGCTGCGCGCCGAGACGGCCCGCGCGACAAGGGCTCTGGTGGTCGGCGCGGGCTTCATCGGCTGCGAACTCACCGCCAGCTTCCGCGCCCTCGGCCTCGAGGTCGTGCTGGTCGAACCCCAGCCCACCCCGCTGGCGGCCGCCCTGGGCGAGCGGGTCGGCGGACTCGTCGGGCGGCTGCACCGCGAGCAGGGCGTGGACCTGCGCTGCGGTGTCGGCCTGGATTCGCTACGCGTACAGGACGGTTCGGCCCGCGGCGCGATCCTGAGCGACGGCGGCGCGGTCGACGCCGATCTGGTGGTGATCGGCGTCGGCTCGGTCCCCGTCACCGAGTGGCTCGCCGATTCGGGCATCCCGCTGGCCGCCCCGGCCGCGGGCGGTGGCGTCCTGGCCGACGAGGTCGGCCGCACCTCCGTGCCGGGCGTGTGGGCGGTCGGCGACGTCGCGGCCTGGCGGCACGCCACCGGCGCACATCGCCGCGTCGAACACTGGACCAATGCCGGGGAACAGGCGCAACTGCTGGCCGCCGCCCTGCTCGGCGCGGAACCGCCCGCCGCCGCGCGCGTCCCGTACGTGTGGAGCGATCAGTACGACCTGAAGATCCAGGTGCTCGGCACGCCCGCGGCCGCCGACGCGGTGGAGATCGTCGAGGACGACGGCCGCAAGTTCGTGGCGCACTACCACGCCGACGGCGTGCTCACCGCGGTCATCGGCGCGGGACGTTCCGGTCAGGTCATGAAGATGCGCGCGCGGCTCGCCACCACCACCCCCGTCGGCCGATAGCGCGGGCCGCTAATACAGTTGGGCGTGTGATCGTCTCGCTCATCGACTCGGGACTGGGCCTGTTGCCCACGGGGGCGTGGCTGCGCACGCTGCGGCCGGATCTGGATCTGCTGCTGCAAACCGATCCCGACGGCGCGCCGTGGGGACCGAAACCCGAGTCGTGGGTGGTCGATCGGGTGCTGGAGGCCGCGCGCCGGGCGCTGCGACTGGGCGCGGAAGTGCTCGTGCTGCCGTGCAATACGGCCAGTGTGACCGCGCTGGAACACGTCCGCGCGGAGGTGGGCCCGGAGGTCCCGGTGATCGGCACGGTCCCGGCCATCAAACCGGCCGCCGCGGTCTGCCGGACGGTGGCGGTCTGGGCCACCGCAGCAACCACCGCGAGCCGCTATCAGGCCGATCTCATCGCCCGGTTCGGCGGCGACGCCGAGGTGATCGGCGTGGCGTGCCACGGCCTGGCCGACGCCATCGACCACGGCGATCTGCCCGCCATCGCCGCCGCGATCGAGAGCGCGGCCGCGCGCACCCCGCCCGACACCGAGGGCGTCGTCCTCGGCTGCACCCACTATCCGCTCGTCACGGAGTCGATCCTCGCCGCCCTGCCCGACCGGGTGCGCCTGTTCGACAGCGCGGAAGCCGTTGCGGCGCAGACTCTTCGGCGGATGGACGCGCTCGGCCGACCCGCCGCCGGAACCGGTACCGTCACCGTCCTGAACTCCGGCCGTCCCGGCGCGCTGCCCCCGGGCGCGGCGGCCTTCGAATCGGGCCGGGTGCTCGGCGCCACCGCCGATGTCGTCGCCCGCGGCTGAGCCGACCGCCGACGCGGTCCGCGACGCCCTGGCCGCCGTGGCCGACCCCGCCGACGCCATCCACCTGCAACGCTTCTTCAAAACCGGTCGCGGCGAATACGGCGAGGGCGACGTCTTCGTCGGCGTCCGCGTGCCCGCCACCCGCGCCGTCGCCAAGCGCTTCGCGGGCCTGCCGCTGTCCGAGATCGACCAACTGCTCGACAGCCCGATCCACGAACACCGCCTCGCCGGGTTGATCATCCTGAATGCCGCCATGGCGAGAGCGGTCAAGCCACGCGTGAACGACCTTGCCGCGCAACGCGATATCGTCGATCTCTACCTGGCGGCCGTGCGCCGCGGCCGGGTGAACAACTGGGACCTGGTCGACGTCTCCGCCGAGAACATCCTCGGCCCCTGGCTCCTGGACCGCCCGCGCGAGTTGCTGTTCGATCTGGCCGCCGCGGACTCGCTGTGGGAACGTCGCGTGGCCCTACTGACCACCTTCGCCTTCATCAAATCCGGCGACGCCACCACCACCCTCGCCCTGAGCGAGCGCCTGCTCACCGACCGCCGCGACCTCATCCAGAAGGCCGTCGGCTGGATGCTGCGCGAGGTCGGCAAGCGGGTCGACCGCGCCCTGCTGCTCGACTTCCTCGACCGGCACGCCGCCGAGATGGGCCGCACCGCTTTGAGTTACGCCACGGAACATCTCGAAAGCGCGGTGCGCCAACACTATCGAGATGTCCCGCGGCGATAATCACTGTGCCGCAACGACATCCGGCGACAGCGCCTAGAACTGGATCCGCAGATGGTCGGTCACCGGGTGCGCCTGGCAGCCCAGGATGTAGCCCGCCTCGATGTCCTCGGGATCGAGGATGTCGCAGGTGTCCATCTCGACCTTGCCCTCGAGCACCGTGCACGCGCACGAACCGCACTCGCCCTCCTGGCAGGAGTACGGCACGTCGATTCCCTTGGCCAGCATGATGTCCACCAGCGTCTGCCGGCGCGGCCAGCTCAGCTCGTGCACCTCGCCGTCGAGTTCGACCTCCACGGTCGCGGCGTCGGCGGCCTCCTCGGCGCTCACCTCCGCCGGGGCGGTCACCGAGAACGGGTCGCCCGCAAGGGAATTGAACACCTCGGCGTGGGTGCGGCCGCGCGGCACGCCGAGCTGGGCCAGCGCGTCGTGCACCCGATCCATGAACGCCCTGGGCCCGCACAGGAACGCCCGGTACCCGCTGTAGGGCCCGGCAAGCGCCGCCAGCCCGTCCACGCTCGGCAGCCCCTGCAACGTCTCCAGCCAGTGCACGACCGTCAGCCGCTGCGGATGCTTGTCGCCCAGCTCGCGCAGTTCGGCCGCGAAGATGACCGACTCCGCGTCGCGATTGGCGTACACCAACACGATTCGCCCGCTCCCACGCGCCAGCGCCGACTTCAGGATCGACATCACCGGGGTGATCCCGCTGCCCGCGGCGAACAACAGCAGATCCTCGTCGAGGTCCTTGGGCGTGAACACCCCCGACGGCGGCAGCACCTCGAGCTCGTGCCCGGCTTTCACGTTGTCGCACACCCAGTTCGACGCGTAGCCGTCGACCGTGCGCTTGACCGTGACCTTGGGCCGGTCGTCGGTGTGCGGCGAACTGGCCAGGGAGTAGCAGCGCGCCACCGATCCGGTCAGCTCGCTGGGGATGCGCAGGGTGAGGAATTGCCCCGGCTGATAGTCGAACCGCTCGCGCAGCTCCTCGGGCACGTCGAAGACCAGCGAGCACGCGTCGGCGGTCTCGGGGATGACCGCGGCGACCCGCAGCACGGCGGAGCGCGAGCCGTGTGGCACTTCAACCGTCGTCATGATGTCCTCTCGGGGGCGGGCAAAAGTAGAACGTGTTCTAGTTTTACTATACGTGGCCGTCCCGCTGCCGGACAAGCTGGGCCTCGAGCCCCGCGATCAGCACCCCGATGCCGAAGTCGTAGGAGTATTTCCCGCGCAGATCGCCGATGTACTTCACGGCCCGCTCGACCGACTCGGGCAGCGCGGCCTCGGTGAGCGCCGCGCGATCGCGCGGATTCACCCGCGCCCGGCCGAACAGATAGGTGTGGATGGTCGCGTAGGCGGCCAGCACATTGCGATCGTCGAAGCCCGCCTCGAACAGGATCTCCATCACCGCGGCGATCAGATCGAGCTGTTTGCCGAGCATCTGCTCGATGAGCACATCGCCGAGTCCCGGGTGTTTGCGCAGCTTTTCGTCGATCTGATCGATGAGTTCGCGCAGACGATGTTGCCAGGGACCGGATTCCGGCGGCGGTTTGCGGACTCCGGTCAGCGCCGCGCTGGCGACGAGATCGAGCAGTTCGCGTTTGTCGGCGACGTAGTAATAGGGGGCCATCGGGGAGACGCCGAGTTCGCGGGACAGCCGGCGCATGGATAGTTTGTCCACGCCGTCCTCCCGCACCACCCGCAACGCGGCCTCGACGATCTCGGATTCCGACAACGTATTGCCGCCCCCGCTCGTCTGCATCCGTCCGACTCCCATGTCACCTCGAGACCCGTGCCGCAGCCCCAACCGTCCGTCGGCAACCCGTCATCTACTGTTCAGCGTGCTTTTTCCCGCCACAGTCTAGAGCGCGGGTCCGGCCGCCGGTCCGTGTGTGCTCGGGTTGCCCGTCGCACGCTGAACGGCGGAATTAGCCGATCGTGCGCGGGCGGGTCGGCCGGGGTGATCTTCATCGCAACCAGCTGGAAGTTGCGACATGATTGCCAGCAACTCTCGCGAATGGCGTGTGGCGCGCCGCTCCGGGATGTGGCGGCCCACCGCGGTATTCGCATCGAATTCGATCCTCTTTTTTCGACACGATGTGCCCGAACGGCAATGACCGCATAGCATTCCAGGAATGCGCCATGATCGACTGCCCGACGGGTTCGGGGTGCGAATCGATCCGAGGGTGCGCACCTACTCCGGTGGCCGGTACCTGGTCGGGGGTTCGCCGACGAGGTTGCTACGACTCGCGCCGGAGGCGGCCGCCCTGATCGGTGACGGGTATCTGGAGGTGACCGACCACCGGTCGGCGGTGGTTGCCAGACGGCTGCTCGACTCCGGTGTCGCCAATCCCCGTCCGCGCCTGCTGCCCTCGCCCGAGGACGTCACGGTGGTGGTGCCGCACCACAACGACGCGGCCGGGCTGGAGCGGCTGCTCGGCACCCTGCGCGGGCACAGCGTGGTCGTGGTGGACGACGGGTCGGATCGGCCGGTGCGCATCCCGCGCACCCGCGGGCGCTGCCGGGTGACCGTGCTGCGGCACGACCGCAGGCAGGGCGCCGCGGCCGCGCGCAATGCCGGATTACGCGCCGCCACAACCGAATTCGTCGCCTTCCTCGATTCCGATGTGGTGCCGCGCGCCGGTTGGCTCGAGGTGATGCTGGGCCATTTCAGCGATCCGGAGGTGGCCCTGGTCGCCCCGCGCATCGTGGCCCGCGAACCCGACACCACCGTGCTCGGCCGCTACGAGCACACCCGCTCCTCGCTGGATCGCGGCCGCCGCGAGACGGCCGTCAGCTGGCACGGCGCGGTCTCCTATGTGCCGGGCGCCGCGCTGCTGGTCCGGCGGCAGGCGCTGCTGGCCGAGGGCGGTTTCGACGAGCGGATGCGCTCGGCCGCCGATATCGATCTGTGCCGCCGCCTGGAGCAGGCGGGCTGGCGGCTGCGCTACGAACCGGCCGCGCACGTCGGCCGCGAGTCCCCGGTATCGCTGGGAAAGTGGTTGCGCCGCAAGGCTTCCCACGGCGCGAGCGCCGCCCCGCTGGCCCGTCGCCATCCGGGGGTGGTGGCCCCGCTGTCTGTGCCGTTCTGGACCGTGGTGGCCACCGCCCTGCTGGCCGCGGCGACCCGCTGGAGCGTGCTGGGCGGGCTGGCCACGCTGCTGGCCGCGTTGGTCCGGTTGCGCCGCGTCTTCGCCGAACTCGACAATCCGACCCGGGTCGCCGCGATCCAATTGGCGCGCGGCTTCTCCGGCGGCGTGTGGCGGATCGTCTCCGCGCTGTCGCGGCACTACTGGCCGGTGACCGTGCTGGCGATGGTGTTCTCCGCGCGGGTGCGGCGGATCGCGATGACCATGGCGATCGCCGACGGCCTGGCCGACTGGTACACCCATCGCGAGCCCGGCGGCCTGGATCCGCTGCGCTATCTGTGCTGTAAACGGCTCGACGATCTGGCCTACGGCGCCGGTCTGTGGTGGGGCGCCGCGCGGGTCCGCAATGTCACCGCGCTGCGCCCGTCGGTGCCCCGTCGATAGGCGCTACCTCACATTTCGCGGTGGTCCCGTCGCCCTGTGACCTGGCGGACAAACGGCAGACTTCCGACGCCTCGCACCATTCCCGCCGGTACAGTTTGGAGCGGGAAGAAAGGCAAATGGTCAGCAATCTCGCCGGCGGCGGTGCCGGACAAGGGGTCGAGCCGGGCACGCAGCTCGGCGCGCTGGAATCCTATGCCGCCCAGGCCCACGGCTATCTGACCGTCGGTGGCGAGCAGTTGGCTCAGCTGCCCGGTCTGCTCCGGCCGCTGGTACTCGAATCGTGGCTGCGCAGTCTGCGCGGCGGCGTCGATCCGATGGACGAGGTCGACGGGCGCGGGCTGCGCGGCGCGGACCTCCAGCGCTATCGCGACAATCATCCGATCGCGGCGGTGATGCCGTTGGTGGACAAGCTGTTACTCCAGGACGCCACGAGCACGGGTCTGATCGTGGTGATCGCCGACCAGTTCGGCCGCGTGCTGTCGGTGCACGGCAACCCCGATCGGGTGAACGCCGCCGCCGAGGCCGGACTGCGCGAGGGCAACGACCTGAGCGAACGCCGCGTGGGCACCAACGCCATCGGGCTCGTCGTCCGCACCGGCCGCGCCGCCTGGATACACGGCCCCGAACACTATCTGCATCGAATGCACCGGATCACCGGCGCCGCGGCGCCCGTGCACGATCCCGACGGCCGTCCGGTCGGGGTGCTCATGATCGCGGGCGGGGTGCGGGTGGCCCGCCCCGAGATCCTGGCGCTGGTCAAGGCCGCGGCGACCGCGGCGGAGATGGATCTGGTGCTGGCCGCGGTCCGCTCCCGCCAGCGCGGCGCGGAACGCCTTGCCGCGGACGGGGATTCGCCGCCCCCGGCCCCGGCCGGGCGGCTCGCCTTGGACGTGCTGGGGCTCGGCCAGTCCCAGCTGACCGTCTCGGGGGAGCGAGTCCCGTTGTCGCAGCGGCACGCCGAGATCCTGCTGTTGCTCGCCGAACACGCCGAGGGCCTGTCGGCCGATCACCTCGCGCTGCTGCTCGACGACACCGATCTCGACAACGGCACCATCCGCGCGGCCATGTCCCGGCTGCGCGCGGTGGTCGGCCCGCAGGTCTTCGGATCCCGGCCCTATCGGCTGCGGGTCCCCCTCGCCACCGATGTCGAGGCGTTGCGCGCGGCCCTCGATTCCGGCGATGTCGACACCGCCGTGCGCCTCTACGCCGGACCGGTACTCCCGCGCTCGACCGCCCCGGGAGTCATAGACATTCGCGATGAACTGCGCGTCCGGCTGCGCACCGCGGTGCTGCGTTCCGGCGATCCGGCCGTGCTCAGCCGGTGGACCGCCGGGGCCGAGGGCCGCGACGACACCGCCGCGTGGATCGCGTATCGCGCCACGGTGGACCGGGATTCCGCCCTGTATGCCCAGATCGAGGCGAAGATCCGGGTGCTCGATCGGCGGATGGGCGCCGATGCAACGCAGATGCAACGTTTCGACTCATAGGCTCCGCCCCGAATCGTGTGGTGTCTCACAACGGCACCCCTACGGTTCTCGCGCGCGCCGATTCGGCCGCTCATCCGCCGATCGGACGCTTGTCCAGCTTTTTTTGAAGGAAACTATCCCGTTTTATTTCGTTAACGCCTAGTCTTCGCTGCATGGAACGAGGCCCCCGGAAGTGGGGGCCCAGAGGTAGGAGACAGCGCATTGCCGGGGTCGGCCCGGGTCTTGCGCGATTCGTTGAATTCACCATGGTGGGGCGGTGGCCGCTTGGTTCGTGCTGCCCGAAAAACGTTCGGCCACAGGTCGATTCGTGGATTTCGAGGAGGCTCTGGTGCAGATGGTCCCGCTGGCCCCGGCGCAGCTCGGCGTCTGGTACGCCCAGCAGCTCGACCCGGCGACGCCGATCAATATCGCCCAGTACGTGGACGTGCGCGGCGAGGTCGACGCGGCGGTGCTGCAAGAGGTTTCGGTGGCGGCCGCGCGCGAGTTCGGTTCCACCGTGGCGCGCGTGGTGGTTTCGGACGGGGAGCCGTGGCTGTGCGTGGATCCCGGCCTGCCGGTCGAGATTCCGCTGATCGATCTGCGGGGCGAGGCCGATCCGGTCGCGGCCGCGCGGACGTGGATGCGCGCGGACTACACCGCCCCGATCGATCTCACCGTCGACCGCCTGTTCGCGGGGGCCCTGCTGCGCGTCGCCGACCGCCGCTACTTCTGGTATCTGCGCGTCCATCACCTGGTGCTCGACGGGTACGGGGCGCTCACCAACACCCGCCGGGTCGCCGAGCGGTACACCGCGCGGCTGCGCGGGACCGATCCCGGCCCGAACACCGCGGGCGAGCTGTCGGACCTGGTCGCGCGGGAGCTGTCCTATCGCGACAGCACCCGGTTCGCCGCGGACCGCGACTACTGGGCCGAACGCGTGGCCGGATTGGAGCCGACCACCCTCGACGGCCGCAACGCCCCGCGCGCGGCGGGCAATCTCGTCTTCGGCCGCCGACTACCCGGCCGGGTCGTCGAACGCCTGAACGCGCGCGCCGCGGAACAGGATTCGACCCCGGCCGTCGTCCTGCTCGCCGCGTTCGCCGCGTACCTGGCCCGGATCACCGACCGCGACGAGGCCGTGCTCAGCCTTCCGGTCACCGCCCGCACCACCGCGCTCGCGCGCCGCTCGGCGGGGATGCTGTCCAATATCGTGCCGCTGCGACTGCCCGGGACGGGGAGCTGGGGTGCGCTGCTGCGCGCGGTCCGGGTGGAAGTGGCCGGGGCCCTGCGGCATCAGCGGTATCGGCACGAGGACATCCGCCGCGATCTGGGCCTGGACGGCGGCGCGGGTCGCGCGCTGTTCGGGCCGCTGGCCAATCTCATGCTGTTCCGGAGCGATCTGGCGTTGGGCGACACCGTCGGTCGCTATCACGTGCTGTCCACCGGCCCGGTCGAGGATCTGAGCCTGAACGTCTACTACGGCGACAGCGACCATGTGCACCTCGATCTCGAGGCCAATCCGAATCTCTACGACGCCGACGCTCTCGCCCGTCAGCACGCCCGCTTCGTCGGTTTCCTGGATCGGCTGCTCGACCTCGCCCCCGAACAGCCCGTGACCTCGGTCGAGGTGACCACGGGACTGGAACGCGAGGTGACCCTGCGGATCTGGAACGACACCGCCGTCGACATCCGCGAGTTGGCGGCGGGCGGCGCCCGCGCCACGCTGGTGTCGATGTTCGAGGCGCAGGCCGCCCGGACCCCGGACGCGGTGGCGCTGCGGTTCCAGGACCACCCCGACCACACCTACGCCGACCTGGCCTCGCGGGTGAATCGCCTTGCGCGCCACCTCATCTCGCTGGGCGTGGGCCCGGAGTCGCGGGTGGCACTGCATCTGGACCGCTCCCCGGAGCTGGTGGTGGCGGTGCACGCCGTGCTCGCCGCCGGGGCGGCCTACGTTCCGCTCGATCCGGACCATCCCGCCGACCGCACCGCCTACGTCCTGGCCACGGCCGAGCCGGTCTGCGTGCTCACCACCTCCGGCGGTTTCCCCGAATCGCCCGTCCCCCGGGTGGAACTTGATCGCCTCGACCTGTCGGGGCTGCCCGCGGGTCCGGTGTGGGATCGGGAGCGGACCGCGCCGCTGCGCCCGGAGCATCCGGCCTACGTGATCTTCACCTCCGGTTCGACCGGGCGACCCAAGGGCGTCGCGGTCGCCCACGCGGCGATCGTCAACCGGCTGGTGTGGATGCAGCGCGCCTATCGGCTGGGTCCCGGCGATGTCGTGTTGCAGAAGACCCCGGCCACCTTCGACGTGTCGGTGTGGGAGTTCTGCTGGCCCTTGCAGACCGGTGCGACGCTGGTGCCCGCGCTGCCGGACGGTCATCGCGACCCCGCCTACCTGTGCCGGACCATCGCCGAATACGGTGTCACCGCAATCCATTTCGTGCCGTCCATGCTCGAGGTCTTCCTCGCCGAGGCGGAGGTGACCGCGCTGCGGTCGCTGCGGCTGGTCTTCTGTTCCGGGGAGGCGCTGCCCGCGTCGACCGCGCGGCGGCTGCTGGCCGCGACGCGGGCCCGGCTGCACAACCTGTACGGTCCCACCGAGGCCGCGGTCGACGTGACCGCCCACGAGGTGACCGAGGCGGACTCGACCGGGGTGCCGATCGGCGCCCCGGTGTTCAACACCCGGCTGTACGTACTGGATTCACGGTTGCGGCCGGTGCCGGTCGGAGTCCCGGGTGAGCTGTATCTGTCGGGGGTTCAGCTCGCCCGGGGCTACGTCGGCGGATCGGGCCTCACCGCGGGCCGTTTCGTGGCCGACCCCTTCGGGGTACGTGATGGCGCCTCCGGCGATGACTCCGGTGGCGCCTCCCGCATGTACCGCACCGGCGATCTGGTGCGCTGGACGGCGTCGGGTGAGCTGGAGTATCTGGGCCGCACCGACTTCCAGGTGAAGCTGCGCGGGCAGCGGATCGAACCGGGGGAGATCGAGGCCGTACTCACGACGGTGGACGCGGTCGCGCGGGCCGTGGTGGTGGTGCGCGACGACACCGGCCTGGGCGAACAGCTGGTGGCCTATGTCGTCGAAACCGCCTCCGGCACAATCGATCCGCTGATCCTGCGGGCCGCGGTGGCCCGCCGCTTGCCCGCCTACATGATCCCCGCGGCCTTCGTCGTGCTGGACGCGCTGCCGGTGAACTCCTCCGGCAAACTCGACCGCGCCGCGCTGCCCGCCCCCACTCGCGCCGAGTCCCGCCGCGACCCGGAGACGGCGACCGAACGCGCGATCGCCCGGGTCTTCGCGGAGGTGCTGGGCCGGGACACGGTCGGCGCGGACGACGACTTCTTCGCCCTCGGCGGCAATTCGCTGGTGGCGACCCGGCTCGCGGCCCGGCTCAACGCCGACCTCGGCGCACGGCTCGGGGTGCGCGAGGTGTTCGCCGCGCCCACGGTCGCGGCCCTCGCCGCGGCCGTCGACACCGCGTTTCTCGACGAGGACGCCGCCGCGACCCGCCCCCTGCGGACGCGTCCGCGCCCGGAGGTGCTGCCGCTCTCCCCCGCGCAGCAGCGGATCTGGTTCTTGAATCGGCTCGAACGCGCGGGCGCGGCCTACAACATGCCGTTCGTGGTGCGGCTGTCCGGCGCCGCCGACCTTGACGCCTTGCGCGCGGCGCTGGCCGATGTGGCGGAGCGGCACGAGGTGCTGCGCACCGTATTCCCCACCCGCGCCGACGGTTCGGCCGAACAGCGGCTCGCCGCCTTCACCGCGCCCGCGATCGAGCCCGTCGCCGCGACCGAGCTCGACGCCGAACTGCGCCGGTTCGCGGCCCGCGGCTTCGACCTTGAGCACGAGATTCCCTTGCGCGCCAGACTGTTTCGCGTCACCGAGACGGACTGCGCGCTCGCCGTCGTGCTGCACCACATCGCCGCGGACGGCCTGTCGCTGCCCGTGCTGGCCCGGGAGGTGGCGTTCGCCTACACCGCCCGCCGCGCCGGACACGCGCCCGGCTGGCCGCCGCTGCCGGTGCAATACGCCGATTACACGCTGTGGCTGCGGGATCGGCTCGGCGATCCGGCCGATCCGGAATCGCTCGCGGCCGCGCAGCTGGCCCACTGGACCGCGGCCCTGGCCGGTGCGCCCGAACACCTGGACCTGCCCGCGGATCGGCCGCGCCCGGTGGTCGCCAGCGGTCGCGGCGCGGTGCACGCCTTCGCGATTCCCGACGACCTGTTCCACGCCGCCGCCGCGGCCGCGCGGAATCACGGGGTGTCGCTGTTCATGCTGGTACACACGGCCCTCGCGGTGTTGCTGGCCCGGCTGGCGGGCACCGACGACATCGTCATCGGCACCCCGGTATCGGGTCGCGGCGAGCGCGCGCTGGACGACCTGATCGGCATGTTCGTCAACACCCTCGCCCTGCGCACCCGGGTCCCGGCGGAACGCTCGTTCGCCGCGCTGCTCGCCGAGGTCCGGGACGCCGATCTGGCCGCCTTCGCGCACGCCGAGCTGCCGTTCGAACAGCTGGTGGAGGCCCTCGAACCGACCCGGTCGCGGGCCCGGCACCCGGTGTTCCAGGTGATGCTGTCCTTCGCGGGCGCCGACGCCGCCGCCCTCGAACTCCCCGGCCTGTCGGTGCGCACCGAGACCCTCGACACCGGCGTCACCAAATTCGATCTGCACCTCACCATCACCGAGCGCGCCACCAGCATCGACGCCGAATTCGCCTACGCCACCGACCTTTTCGACCCCGAGACCGTCGCCGGATTCGCGCGCGGATTCGTGCGGCTGCTGAGCGCGGCCCTCGCCGACGACGGCCGGGCCGTCGCCGATCTGCCCCTGCTGGACGCGGCCGAGCAGCGCCGGATCGAGGCGGCCGGACTGGGCGAGCGGTCGCCGCACCCCTACGAATCCGTGGTGGACGCGTTCCGGGCGCAGGCGCGCCGCACACCCGACGCCCTCGCCATCGTCGACGGCGAACACCGGCTCACCTTCGCCGACACCGCCGCCCGGGTCGACCGGCTCGCCCGGCACCTGCGTGCCCGCGGCGTCGGCCCCGAGACCACGGTCGTGCTGAACATCGGCCGCTCGGCCGAATTCGTCGTCGCCGCCTGCGCGGTCCTCGCGGCCGGGGGCGCGTACGTGCCGGTCGATCCCGACCAGCCCGAGGCCCGCCTGCGGCACGCGGTCGAGGTGGCCCGCCCGATCCGGGTGCTCACCGCCGAGGACGTGCGCGACCTGGATCGCCGCGAGCCGCCCGCGGCCGTCACGCCGTCGCCGCGGCCCGCCGGGCTCGCCTACGCGATCTTCACCTCCGGATCCACCGGGCAACCCAAAGGTGTTGCGATCCAGCATGATTCGCTGGCCAACCAGATCTCGTGGATCGCCGACGAATACGACATCACCCCCGCCGATGTGGTGCTGTTCAAGACGCCCACCACCTTCGACGTCTCGGTCTGGGAGATCTTCGCGCCGCTGTGCCGCGGGGCCCGGCTGGTGGTGGCGGCCCCCGGCGCGCACCGCGACACCGCCCAGCTGGCCCGCCTCATCGCCGAGCACGGCGTCACCATGACCTCCTTCGTGCCCGCGCAACTGGCGGTCTTCGCCGAGGAGATCGATCCCGCGCGCCTCGGCTCGCTGCGGCTGGTGTTCGCGGCGGGGGAGGCGCTGACCGGTGAGGTCGCCGCCGCCCTCCCGCCACACGTGCGGGTGCACAATCTCTACGGACCCACCGAATTCACCGTGCACGCCACGTACTTCGCGGTCACCGGCGCGCTCTCGGGGCCGGTCCCGATCGGCACGCCGGTGCGCGAGGGCCGGGCCCGCGTCCTCGACGCCCGGCTGCGCCCGGTGCCGGATCTCGTGCCCGGCGAGCTGTACCTGTCCGGCGTCCAGCTGGCCCGCGGCTATCTGGGCCGCGCGGGTCTGACCGCCGAACGCTTCGTGGCCGCGCCCGGCGGGGAACGCATGTACCGGACCGGGGATCTGGTGCGCCGCCGCCGCGACCGCGGGCTGGAATACCTGGGCCGCGGCGACTTCCAGGTCAAGGTGCGCGGCCAACGGGTCGAACTCGGCGAGATCGAGGCCGCGCTGCTGGCCGTGCCGGGCGTGCGCGCGGCGGCCGTCCGCGTCGTCGCGCACCGCGCCGGTGATCTGCTGGCCGCCTACCTCGTCACCGACCTGGCCGACCCGGAAACCATTGTGGCCGAACGACTCCGGGCCACCCTGCCGTCGTATCTGGTGCCGACGGTGTACCAGCGGCTCGACGCCCTGCCGCTGACCGCGTCCGGCAAACTCGACCGCAAGGCCCTGCCCGATCCGGTGCTCGCGCCGGTGCGGTTCCGGCCGCCGCGCACCCCCGCGGAGCGGACCGTCGCCGCTGTCTTCCGCCAGGTCCTCGGCGTGGATCGGGTCGGGCTCGACGACGACTTCTTCGCCCTGGGCGGCACTTCCCTGGCCGCCACCCGCATTTCGGGTCGGCTGGGCGGGCTGCTCGGCCGGGAGGTGCCGGTGCGCGCGCTGTTCGAACACCCGACCGTCGCCGCGCTGGCCCGGGGACTGAGCGGGGAGGTCGCGCGCGCGGTGCCCGCCCCCGCGGCGGGCGTGCGGCCCGCGGTGGTGCCGTTGTCGTACGCCCAGCAGCGCATGTGGTTCCTCAACCAGTTCGACGCCGACGCCGTGCACAATCTGATCGCCGCGATCGCGCTGCGCGGACCGCTGGACACCGCAGCGCTCGGCGCGGCCGTCCTCGACGTGCTGGACCGGCACGAGGCGCTGCGCACCCGGTACCCGGCCGTCGACGGCGTGCCCCGCCAGGAGATCCTCCGCACCGACGAGCTGACCCTCGATCCACGTCCCCAGGACGTACCGGAAAGCGCGGTGCCGGAATACCTTCGGACCCTGTCGGAAACCGCGTTCGCCGTCGCCGAGCAGCCCCCGATCCGAATCGAATTGCTGCGCACCGCACCCGGCGTGCACGTCCTGATCGTCGCCGTCCATCACATCGCCGCCGACGGCTGGTCCATCGGCCCGCTCACCCGAGACCTCCTGTGCGCCTACGCCGCCCGCGTCGACGGCACCCCGCCCGGCTGGCCCGAACTGCCTGTCCAGTACGCCGACTACACGCTGTGGCAGCGGGCGGTACTCGGCGCCGAGGACGATCCCGACTCGCTCATGGCCCGTCAGATCGCCTACTGGACAAGCGAACTCGACGCGCTGCCCGACGTGCTCGCCCTCCCGGCGGACCGGCCGCGCCCCGCGGTCGCCTCCGGCCGGGGCGCGCGCCACGAGTTCGTCCTCGACGCGCGGCGCGTGCACCGGCTGCGCGCGCTCGCCCGGGACGCGCACGCCTCGCTGTTCATGGCGCTGCACGCGGTGTTCGCGACGGTGCTGGCCAAGCTCGCCGCCACCGCCGACATCGCCATCGGCACCCCGGTCGCCGGGCGCGGCGCGCCCGAACTCGACGATCTCGTCGGCATGTTCGTCAACACCCTGGTACTGCGCACCGAGGTCGCGCCCGAGCGCTCGTTCACCGACCTGCTGGCGAGTGTGCGGGAGACCGACCTGCGCGCCTTCGCCCACGCCGACCTGCCCTTCGAGCGCCTCGTGGAGATCCTGAACCCGCCCCGCTCGCGGGCGCGGCATCCGCTGTTCCAGGTCATGCTCGACCTGCGCGACGCGGCGCCCGCCGCCCTCGAACTCGCGGGCCTCGCCGCCGAGCGTCTCGACATCGCCTCGGACACCGCCAAATTCGACCTGCACGCGATCCTCACCCCGCGCCCCGACGGCGGCCTGGCGGCCACCCTCGAATACGCGACCGATCTGTTCGACCCCGCGACCGTCGCCGATTTCGCCCACCGCTTGCCGCTCGCCGTCGACAAGCTCACCGCCCGGCCGCACGACCCGCTCGGCGCGGTGGACCTGCTGACCGACGCCGAACGTTCCCGGCTGCTCACCGCGTGGAACGACACCGCCCGCCCCTTGTCGGACACAGTGTTGGCCGCACTGTTCGCCGAGCGGGTGCGGCGCGCGCCCGACGCGCCCGCGCTCACCTTCGAGGGCACGACGCTCACCTATCGCGCCCTGTCCGATCGGGCCAACGCCCTCGCCCGGTATCTGCTCGACCGAGGCGCGGGCCCGGGAACCTGTGTCGCCCTGGCCCTGCCGCGTTCGCTCGATCTGGTGGTGGCCGTCTACGGGGTGACGCTCAGCGGCGCGGCGTACGTGCCGCTGGACCCGGATCATCCCCGCGCCCGGATCGAGGACATGCTCGCCACCGCGCGCCCGGTGTGCGTGCTGACCGAACTGCCGGACCTGTCGGGCGTCGACACCGCGCCGGTGACCGACGCCGACCGCCCGCGTCCGTCGCGGCCGTCGGACACCGCGTACATCATCTTCACCTCGGGCTCGACCGGTCGGCCCAAGGGTGTAGCGGTGCCGCAGTCGGCGATCGTGAACCGATTGCTGTGGATGCAGGCGGAATACGGGCTCACCGCGGCCGATGTGGTGTTGCAGAAGACCCCGGCGACCTTCGACGTGTCGGTGTGGGAGCTGTTCTGGCCCTTGCAGATCGGCGCGCGCCTGGTCGTGACCGAACCCGGCGGACATCGGGATCCGGCCTATCTCGCGGACCTCATCGCCGCCGAGGGTGTGACGGTCGCCCACTTCGTGCCGTCCATGCTGGCGGTGTTCGTCACCGAAAGCGCCGCCGCGCAATGCGTCTCGCTGCGGATGGTGTTCGCCTCGGGAGAGGCGTTGTCGCCCAGGCCCGCCCATCGGCTGCGCGAGCTGACCGGGGCGGAGCTGCACAACCTGTACGGGCCGACCGAGGCCGCGGTCGACGTCACCTATCACCGGGTCACCGACGCCGACACCGAGTCGGTGCCGATCGGCCGTCCCGTCGCCAATACCCGGGTCTATGTGCTGGACAACCGGTTACGTCCCGTCCCGCCAGGGGTGACGGGCGAGCTGTATCTCGCCGGTGTCCAGCTGGCGCACGGCTATGTCGCGCGCCCGGATCTGACCGCCGAGCGCTTCACCGCCGACCCCTTCACGGGACCGGAGGGCGGGCGCATGTATCGCACGGGCGACCTCGCCACCTGGACCGCCGACGGCGAACTGAAGTACCTGGGCCGCACCGACTTCCAGGTGAAACTGCGCGGCCTGCGGATCGAGCTCGGCGAGATCGAGGCCGCGCTCACCGCGATCGACGGCGTCGCCGGGGCGGTCGTCGCCCACCTCGACGAAACCTTGGTCGCCTATCTCGTGGCCGCCCCCGGCGTGGCCCTGGACGTTGATCTCGTCCGTGCCCGGCTCGCCGAGCGCGTGCCCGGGTACATGGTCCCGGCCGTCGTCATGGTCCTCGACGCATTCCCGCTCACCGCCTCCGGCAAGCTCGACCGCAAGGCGCTGCCCGCACCGGTGTTCGCGGCCACCGAGTTCCGTGCCCCCACCACCTCGGTGGAGGAGGCCGTGGCGGGTATCTTCGCCGATCTGCTGGGTCTGGAGAAGGTCGGTGCCGACGACGATTTCTTCGCCCTCGGCGGCAATTCCCTGCTGGCCGCCCGCGTGGTGGCCCGGCTCGGCGCGCTGCTGGGCGCCCGGTTCCCCGTCCGGCTGATCTTCGACGCCCCCACCGTCACGGCCCTGGCCGCGCGCGCCGAAGTCGCTGCCCGCCATCACCATCTGCCCGCCCTCACCCCGCGCCTGCGCCCCGCCCGCGTCCCGCTGGCCCCGGCCCAGCACCGGCTCTGGTTCCTCAACCGCTACCGGGCCGATCACCCCGACGGCCCGGCCGCGGCCGTCGACAGCATTCCGCTCGCCATCCGCCTCTCCGGCCCTCTCGACCGCGCGGCCCTGGCGGCGGCCCTGGTCGATCTCGTCACCCGGCACGAGACCCTGCGTACGATCCACCCCGACGGTCCGGACGGCCCCGAACAGGTCGTGGTGGCCCCCGACATCCGCCTCGAGGAGCTCCCCGATTCCGCCACAACGACTTTCGCGAGCCGCGGATTCGATCTCACCCGGCAGACCCCGTTGCGCGCGGCGCTGGTCCCGCTCGCGCCCACCGAACACGTCCTCGTGCTGGTGCTGCACCACATCGCGGCGGACGGGTTCTCCCTCGGCCCGCTGGCCCGGGATCTGGTGACCGCCTACGACGCCCGGCGGCGCGGACACCCGACGCACTGGCGGGAGCTGCCGGTGCGGTACGCGGATTACGCGCTCTGGCAGACCGAAATGCTCGGCGCCGCCGAGGATTTCGGCTCCGAACTGCACCGCCAGCTCACCTACTGGCGCGACGCGCTGGCCGGTGCGCCGGAGGCGCTCGCCCTGCCCACCGATCGCCCGCACCCGGCCGAACCGTCGCACGCGGCGGGCACCCACCGGCTGGGCATCGATTCCGATCTGCACGGCGAACTCGCCGAACTGGCCCGCAAATACGACGCCACCCTGTTCAGCACGGTGCACGCCGCGCTCGCGGTGCTGCTGGCCCGATTGTCGGGCGGGTCCGATATCACCATCGGCACACCGGTCGCCGGACGCGGTGACGCCGCCCTGGACGATCTGGTCGGCATGTTCGTCAACACCCTGGTGCTGCGCAGCGAGATCGATCTGCGCGAACGCTTCGACGACCTACTGAGAAAGGTTCGCGCCCAGGATATCTCGGCCCTCTCGCACGCCGATGTCCCGTTCGATCGGATCGTCGAGGAACTCGCCCCCGCCCGCGCCGCGCATCGGCATCCGCTGTTCCAGGTCGCGCTGACCTTCCAGAACTTCACCATCCCGGCGGTGCGGCTGGACGGCCTCACGGTGCGCCCCGAGCCGATGGACGCGCTCGGCGCGAAATTCGATCTCCAGTTCACGGTCACCGAGGCGCGTGGCGGCGACGGCCGGGCCGCCGGGATGGATATCGAGATCACCTACGCCACCGACGTTTTCGACGCCGAGACGGTCGCCGTGCTGGCCCGCCGCTTCGCCCAGGTCCTCGCCGCCGTCGCCGCGGACTCCACCGTGGTGGTCGGCGATATCCAGTTGCTCAGCGCCGAGGAGCAGCGCCGCGCCCTGCGCGAATGGGCCACCACCGCACCCAGCGTCGCCGAAAAGCACACGCTGACAGAAAGATTCGCGGTCGTGGCAGCCGCCCGCCCCGGGGCCGTGGCCGTCCGCGCGGGCGGCACGAGCCTGACCTACCGCGATCTCGACATCCGCTCCGACCGGCTGGCGCGCCGCCTGATCGAGACGGGTGTGGGCCCGGAAACACTGGTGGCCGTGGCCTTGCCGCGTTCGGCCGAACTCGCGGTGGCCCTGCTGGCGGTGCTGAAGGCCGGGGGCGGCTATCTGCCGGTCGATCCGGCCTACCCCGCCGATCGCATCGCCTACGTCCTCGCCGACGCCCGCCCGCTGTGCGCGGTCACCGGGGCCGGTGCGACCCTGCCCGCGGACCGGTTCCCGGGCCCGATCATCGATGTCGACCAGCCGGACGTCCCGGCCGGGGCGATCACCGACGCCGACCGGCGGACGCCCCTGCGGCCGGAACACCCCGCCTACGTCATCTACACCTCCGGCTCCACCGGCCGCCCCAAGGGCGTGCTGGTGCCGCACACGAATGTCGTTGCGCTGCTGGACAATACGAGCCACCTGTTCGACTTCGGGCCGTCGGATGTGTGGACACTGTTCCACTCCTACGCCTTCGACTTCTCGGTCTGGGAGCTGTGGGGCGCGCTGCTGCACGGCGGCACGGTCGTGGTCGTGGACTACTTCACCGCCCGCTCGCCGCAGCAGTTCCGGGAGCTGCTGATCACCGAGGGTGTGACCGTCCTCAACCAAACACCCTCGGCCTTCTACCAATTGGCCGCCGCCGACCTCGCCGAACCGCCCGCCGACCACGTCCTGCGCTACGTGATCTTCGGCGGCGAGGCCCTCGAACCGCGGCGGCTGCGCGACTGGTCGGCCCGCTACGGCGACACCCCGCGGCTGATCAATATGTACGGCATCACCGAGACCACGGTGCACGTCTCGCACCGCCCGATCGCGCCGGAGACCGACGCCTCCGGCGTCATCGGCGGCCCACTGCCGGGACTGACCGTGCGCCTACTGGATTCGCGGCTGCGTCCGGTTCCGGTCGGCGTGCCCGGCGAGATCTACGTCTCCGGCCCGCAGCTCGCCCGCGGCTACCTCGACCGGCCCGCCCTGACCGCGGCCCGCTTCGTCGCCGACCCGTACGGCGACACCGGCGCGACGGCCTACCGGTCCGGCGATCTGGCCCGCTGGACCCGCGACGGCGAACTCGAGTATCTGGGCCGCGCCGACCAGCAGGTGAATCTGCGCGGCTTCCGTGTCGAACTCGGCGAGATCGAGTCCGCCCTGCTCGCCGAGGACGAGGTGCGGGAGGCGGCCGTCGTCGTCCGCTCCGGCGACACCGCCGACCGGCTCGTCGGCTATGTGGTGGCCGCCGCCGCGACCGATCCGCGCGCGCTGCGCCGCCGCCTGGCGCTGCGGCTGCCCGAGCACATGGTGCCCGACGCGGTGGTCGTGGTCGACCGAATCCCGTTGACCGGCAACGGAAAACTCGACCGCGCCGCCCTGCCCGCCCCCACCTTCGAGGCCGCCGCCTACCGCCGCCCCGCCACCGTCACCGAACAGCTGGTGGCCGACGCCTACGCCCAGGTCCTCGGCCGCGCGACGGCGGTCGGCGCGGACGACGACTTCTTCGCCCTCGGCGGCAGCTCCCTGCTGGCCGCCAAGGCCGTCGCCCGCCTCGGCGCGGCCCTCGGCGCCCGGGTGCCGGTGCGCGCGGTCTTCGAGGCCCCCCGGGTGGCCGACCTCGCGGCTCGTCTCAGTGCGGACACCGACGCGCGCCCCGCCCTGATCGCCCGGGAACGGCCCGCCCACGTGCCGCTCTCGCCCGCCCAGCGGCGCATGTGGTTCCTCAACCGCTTCGACCGCACCACCACCGCCTACAACATCCCCCTCGCCCTGCGCCTCACCGGCCGCCTCGACCTCGCGGCCCTGCGGGCGGCCGTGCGGGACGTCGTCGAACGGCACGAAACCCTGCGCACGGTGTACCCGGAGACCCCGGACGGCCCGGCGCAGGTCGTGCTGCCGACGGACGCGGCCGTGCCCACCCTGCACCCGGCGGTCGTGCCGAATGCCGTTCTG
Source organism: Nocardia sp. NPDC003482 (assembly GCF_053588115.1). Classification (NCBI taxonomy): domain Bacteria; kingdom Bacillati; phylum Actinomycetota; class Actinomycetes; order Mycobacteriales; family Nocardiaceae; genus Nocardia; species Nocardia sp. NPDC003482. The sequence continues at coordinate 296,452 of NZ_JBSFPI010000004.1, read as the reverse complement.
GGACAACACCTCCGACAGCTCGCCGCGACCACCTTCGATGTCACCACCCGCGTTCCGGTCCACCTCGAACTGCTCGAATGCGGCGACGACGACCACGTACTCGCCGCGGTGCTGCACCACATCTGCGCCGACGGCTCCTCGATCGTGCCGTTCACCCGGGACCTGATGACCGCCTACACCGCCCGCCGCGGCGGCTCGGCGCCCGCCTGGGATCCGCTGCCGGTGCACTACGCCGACTACGCGCTGTGGCAGCGGGAATTGCTGGGCAGTGAACCGGATCCGGCGTCTCTCGCCGCCCGTCAGCTCGGTTTCTGGACCGAGACCCTGGCGGGACTGCCCGATCAACTGGAGCTGCCCACCGATCTGCCCCGGCCTGCCGTGCGGAGCCTGCGCGGCCGCACCCTGGACCTCACCGTGGACGCCGACCTGCACGCCCGGCTCGTCGCGGTGGCCCGCGCCCACGGGGCCACGCTGTTCATGGTGGTGCACGCCGCCTTCGCCGCCTGGCTGGCCCGGCTGTCCGGCACCGGCGACATCGCGGTCGGCACGCCGGTCGACGGTCGCGGGGACGCCGCGCTCGACGACGTCATCGGCATGTTCGTCAATACCGTGGTGCTGCGCACCGCCGTCGCCGAGGACGAACGGTTCATCGATCTGCTCACCCGGGTCCGCGCCGCCGACATCGCGGCCCTGTCGCACTCCGACATTCCCTTCGAACGCCTGGTGGAGGTGCTCAATCCGGACCGCTCCACGGCCCGGCACCCGCTGGTCCAGGTGGGCCTGTCGTTCCACAACCACGAGCGCCCGGACCTCCGGCTGCCCGGCCTCACCGTCGCGCCGATCGAAACCGCCCCGGACACGGCGCAATTCGATCTGCACCTGTTCGCCGTCGACAACTACACCGCCACCGGCGACCCGATCGGCATGGACCTCACTCTCGGCTGGGCCACCGACCTGTTCACCGAGCCGACCGCGCACCGGCTGCTCACCCAGCTGCGCGATGTGCTGGAAACCATTGCCGCCCAACCGGGTATCACGATCGGCGACCTGGATCTGCTCGGCGCGCAACGCGAGCTGCTTGCCGGATGGAACGACACCGATCACCCGCTGCCGCCCGCGACCCTGGCCGAACTGTTCGACCGGCAGGCCGCGGCCACCCCGGCCGCCGTCGCCCTCGTCGACGAGTCCGGCGCCACCCTCACCTACGCCGAATTCGACGCCCGCGCCAACCGTCTCGCCCGCCATCTGATCGCCGCCGGGGTGCGCCCGGAGACCACGGTCGCGCTGACCCTGCGCCGCTCGGCGGATCTCGTCGTCGCCATGTACGCGGTGGTCAAGGCGGGCGGCGCCTACGTGCCCCTCGACCCCGACCACCCCGCCGACCGCATCCGCCACATCCTCGACGCCGCCGCCCCGATCCGCGTGCTCGACACCCTCGACGGGCTGGACCTGTCGGACCACTCGCCGCTCCCGGTGACCGACGCCGACCGGCTCGCGCCCCTGCGTCCGGAGAACCCGGCGTATGTCATCTTCACCTCCGGATCCACCGGCACCCCCAAAGGCGTCGCGGTGCCGCACGCCGCCGTGGCCAACCAATTGCGCTGGCTGCGAGTGTGTTTCGGCCTCGACGGCGACCAGTGCGCCCTGCTGAAGACGCCCGCCACCTTCGATCTGTCGGTGTGGGAGTTCTGGTCGCCCCTCACCAGCGGCGGCCGGATCGTGGTGACCGCGCCCGGGGACGAACGCGATCCGGACCGGTTGCGCGCGGCGATGATTCGCCACGGCGTGACCGTTCTGCACGCGGTGCCCTCGCTGCTCGGCTTGCTGACCGCGACCGACGCCCCGCTGCCCGCCACGCTCCGCACGGTGCTCGCCATCGGCGAGGCGCTGCCGCCGTCGCTGGCCGCCGAGGTCCGCCGCCGCGGCGACGCCCGGCTGTACAACCTGTACGGACCCACCGAAACCGCCGTCTCCGTCACCGCTTTCGAGGTGACCGGCGACCACGAGCACACCGTCCCCATCGGCACACCGGTGTGGAACAGCCGCGCCCACGTCCTCGACCACCGGCTGCGGCCGGTCCCGGTCGGGGTGCCGGGCGAGTTGTACCTGTCGGGCGCGCAACTCGCGCGCGGCTACCAGGGCCGCGCCGCGCTCACCGCCGCCCGCTTCGTGGCCGATCCCTCCGGTGACGGGACGCGCGTGTACCGCACGGGCGATATCGTGCGCCGCCGCGCCGACGGCGGCCTCGAATACCTGGACCGTGCCGACTTCCAGGTCAAGGTCGGCGGTTTCCGCATCGAACTCGGCGAGATCGAGACCGCCCTGCTGCGCCGCCCCGGCGTGACCGCCGCCGTCGCGGTGGCCCATTCGGACCCCGACGCCGGAACGCGGCTCATCGCCTATGCCGCTGTGCCGCACGGCGATTCGACCGGCGAACGACTACGCGCGGCGCTGCTGCGGGAACTGCCCCGCTATATGGTCCCCGCGGCCGTGGTGGTGCTGAAGACGCTGCCGCTCAACGCCAATGGCAAGATCGACCGCGCCCGGCTGCCCCGCCCGGTGTTCACCGAGGCCGTCTTCCGCGCCCCGGTCGGCGCGACCGAGAACCGGATCGCCGCGGCCTTCGCCGAGCTGACCGGTGTCGCCGCCGCGGGCCGCGACGACGACTTCTTCGCCTTGGGCGGCAATTCGCTGCTCGCCACCCGGCTCGCGGCGCGGCTGGCCGCCGACCTGGGCGTCGGCGTCCCGGTGTCAGCGGTGTTCGCGGCACCCACCGTGGAAGGCCTTGCGGCCCTGGTCGATTCGGCCGAAACCGCCGCCGAACCGGCCCTCGTCCGCCGGCCCGGCGCCGAGCCCGCGCCGCTGTCCCCGGCCCAGCGGCGCATGTGGGTGCTCAACCGGCTGACCCCGGATTCGGCCGCCTACCACGTCCCGGTCGCCCTGCGGCTGCGCGGCGACCTCGATGTCGACGCCCTCGCGGCCGCCGCCATCGACCTGCTGGACCGGCACGAGATCCTGCGCACCCGCTATCCCGAACTCCGCGACGAACCGGTGCAACAGGTGTGCCCGGCCGCCGAGGTCGACCTCGACCTCACCCCGCGACCGATCAATCCCGACGAAACCGCCACGCGCATAGCCGAATTCGTCTCCCGCGGGTTCGACGTCACCGCCGCCCCGCCGATCCGGACGACGCTGCTGCGCCTCGGCCCCACCGAGCACATCGTGGTGGTGGTCGTGCACCACATCAGCGCCGACGGCTACTCCATGCTGCCCCTCGCCCAGGACCTCATGACCGCCTACACCAGCCGCCGCGCGGGCCGCGCCCCCGGCTGGCCGCCGCTCGCGGTCCAGTACGCCGACTACAGCCGGTGGCAGCACGAACTCCTCGGCTCCGACACCGACCCCGACAGCCGCGCGGGCCGCCAGCTCGCCTACTGGACCCGGCGGCTCGCCGACGCGCCCGACCTGCTGGACCTGCCCACCGACCGCCCCCGTCCGGCCCGCCGCGACACCCGCTGCGCCACCGTCGAATCGGAGCTCGACGCGGCCACCGCCGCCGCGCTGGGCGAGCTGGCCCGCGAGCACGGCACCACCCTGTTCACCGTGCTGCACAGCGCCTTCGCGGTGCTGCTGGCCAAGCTGTCCGGGGCCCGCGACCTCACCATCGGCGCCCCGGTCGCGGGCCGGGGACGGCGCGAACTCGACGGGATGATCGGCATGTTCGTCAATACGGTCGCGCTGCGCATCGAGATCGATCCGCGCGCGAGTTTCGCGGAACTGGTGCGGCACACCGGCGCCGGGAATCTGGCCGCGCTGCACCACACCGAGGTGCCCTTCGAGCGCGTGGTCGAGGCCACCGGCCGCCGCCGCGCGAGTTCGCACACCCCGCTGTTCCAGGTGCTGTTCACCTTCCAGAACCTGCCGCGGGTCGAGCTCGAACTGCCCGGCCTGACCGTCGAGGCCCTCGACCTCGGGGTGGGGGAGGCGAAATACGATCTGCACCTGACCGTGGTCGACCGGGACGACGCGGGCCTGGGCCTGCGATTCGACTACGCCACCGACATCTTCGACCACGACACCGTCGCGCGGCACGCCGAACGCCTGCTGCGCGTGCTCGCCGAGGTCGCCGCGGACCCGTCGATTCCCGTGCGCGCCATCGACATTCGCACCGACGCCGAACGCGGCGCACCCCCCGACCCGGACCGGCTCGACGACCTCCCCGACGTGATCGCCGCCGCCCCGCCCGCCGCGGTGGCCGTGCGGCACGACGGGCGCGAGATCACCTTCGCCGAACTGCACACCACCCTCACCGCCGTCCGCCGCGCGCTGGGCGCCGCCGCCACCGCGGAGGCCGTCCTGCACGTCGCCCTCGCGCGACTGGTCCCCGGCCTGCCCGCCGCCCTGGGGGCCGACGGCCTCACCCGAATCCTGCGTTCCCTGCGCGACCACGCCCGGGGACCGATCCGCTCGGAAGGAACTCTCTGATGTCGCACGCCGAGTACATCGCCTCCCTCCGGCCCAGCCGTCCCCGGCCGCCGCGCGACGCCTACGGCCTCGCCGACCTGCCGGACCTCGTCGCCACCGTCGCCGGGCTCGACCCCGGCCGCATCGCCCTGCGGCACGACGGCCACGCCCTCGCCTACGGTGAGCTCGCGGCCGAACTGGCCGCGCTCGGCGCGACGCTGGGCGGCGCGCTCGGTCCCGACGCGCTCGTCTCGATGGCCGTCTCCACCCGCCTGCCCGGCCTGCTGGACGCGGCCGAGGGCGCGCTGGCCGCCGCGCTCGACGACCTGCTCACCGACGCCCTCGACGCCGCCGCCGACGTGCTCGAGCCCAACCTCGCCCCGCCCGACACCCTCGCCACGCTGTTCGCCGAGCAGGTGCGCCGCACCCCCGACGCCGTCGCCCTCGAATTCCGGGGCGACACCCTCACCTACGCCGAAGTGGACGCGCGCGCAACGGCTCTCGCGCATCGCCTGGTCGATCTCGGCGTCGGCCCGGACGCGCTGGTCGGCATCGCGCTGCGGCGCTCGCTCGAGCTGCCGATCGCGCTGCACGCCGTGCACAAGGCGGGCGGCGCGTACGTGCCCCTCGATCCGGATCACCCGGCCGAACGCCTCGCCCACGTCCTCGAGGTGGCCGCGCCCGTCGTCGTGCTGACCGCCGCCGGTGACGAACCGGCCCTGCCGCCGGGCACCCCGGTGCTGCGCGTCGACGCGGCCGGGGGCGAGATCGGCTGCGACGCACCGCTGCCGACCGCGCTGCCCGACAATCTCGCCTACGTCATCTTCACCTCCGGCTCCACCGGCCGTCCCAAAGGCGTTGCGGTGTCGCATCGTTCGATCGTGGCGAACCTGCGCTGGCGGCAGCGCCGCTATCCGCTGCTGCCCACCGACGTGGTGGTGCAGAAGACCCCGGCGACCTTCGACGTGTCGGTGTGGGAGTTGTTCTGGCCCTTGCAGATCGGCGCCCGCCTCGTCGTCGCCGAACCCGACGGGCACCGCGACCCGGCGTATCTGATCCGCGTGATCACCGAGAAACGCGTCACCGTCGCCCATTTCGTGCCGTCCATGCTGGCCGTATTCGCCGACGCGGCCCGCGACCGGTCGGCCGGACTCGACTCGCTGCGTACCGTCTTCGCCTCCGGTGAGGCGTTGCCCGCCGAAACGGCCGCCGCCTTCCGCGAGATCAGCGGCGCCACCCTGCACAACCTGTACGGGCCGACCGAGGCGGCGGTGGACGTCACCGGCCACGAGGTGACCGGCGAGGATCGGCTGAGCGTGCCGATCGGCGCGGCCGCCGACGACGTCGAGCTGCTGATCCTCGACGACGCCCTGCGGCCGGTGCCGCCCGGCGTGGTGGGGGAGCTGTATCTGGCCGGGGTGCAGCTGGCGCGCGGCTACACCGCCCGCCCTGCCCTGACCGCGGAGCGTTTCGTCGCCGCCCCGGACGGCGCGCCCGGCGATCGCATGTACCGCACCGGCGATCTCGTGCGCCGCCGCCCGGCCCGCGACGGCGGACCGGGCGAACTGGAGTACCTGGGCCGCATCGACTTCCAGGTCAAACTGCGCGGCCTGCGGATCGAACTCGGCGATGTCGAGGCCGCGCTGCTGCGGCAGCACGCGGTCTCGCAGGCCGCGGTGGTGCTGCGTCCCGGAACCGCGGGCGATCGACTCATCGGGTACGTGGTCGCCGCCGCGGGCGAGACCGTCGACCGCGCCGCCGTGCTCGCCGACGCGCGGACGCGACTGCCCGACTACATGGTGCCGTCGGTGCTGGTCGAACTGGACGCCATGCCGGTGAACCCGAGCGGGAAACTGGATCGGCGTGCCCTGCCCGAACCCGAGATCGACACCGGGACAGCCGAATTCCGTGAACCCGGCACGGACGCGGAACGTGCGGTCGCGGAGATCTTCGCCGACCTGCTGGCCGTCGACCGGGTGGGCGCCGACGGCGACTTCTTCGCCCTCGGCGGCAACTCCCTCATCGCCACCCGGGTCATCGCCCGCATCGGCGCGGCGCTCGGCGTCGACCTCGATGTGCGCGACTTCTTCGACCGGCCCACCCCCGCCGGGCTGGCCGCCCGGTCCGCCGCCGCCCCGGCCCGCCCGCCGCTGGTCGCCGGACCGCGCCCCGACCGGATCCCGCTGTCCCCGGCGCAACGGCGCATGTGGTTCCTCAACCGCCTCGCGCACGACGAATCCGGTTCCGGCGCTGCGGCGGTCGACAACATCCCCGTCGCGCTGCGGCTGCGCGGCGCGCTGGACGTTCCCGCGCTGGCCGCCGCCGTCGCCGATGTGCTCGCCCGGCACGAGGTGCTGCGCACGGTCTACCCGGAGACCCCCGACGGCCCGGCGCAGCTGATCACCGCTGCCGGAGCGGTCGAACTCGACCCGATCGAGGTGCCGGAGCACGAACTCGCCGAGGTCGTCAGCGCCGTCGCCGCGACGGACTTCGACGTGACCCGCGAGGTGCCGGTTCGAATCCGGCTGCTGCGCACCGGAATCGACGACCACACGGTGGTCCTGGTCGTGCACCACATCGCCGCCGACGGCGTCTCGCTGGGCCCCCTGCTGCGCGATCTCGGCGCCGCCTACGCGGCCCGCCGGTCCGGGCACGCACCGGAGTGGACGCCGCTGCCCGTGCAGTACGCCGACTACGCGCTGTGGCAGCGCCGCGTGCTCGGCGCGGAGAGCGATCCCCGTTCCGAGGCGGCCCGCCAGATCGCCTTCTGGACAATGGAATTGGCCGATCTGCCCGCCCAGCTCGACCTGCCCGCCGACCGTCCCCGGCCCGCGGTGTCGAGCTATCGCGGCGCGACCACCGAATTCGCTATCGACGCCGCGACGCGCGCGGCGGTCGAGCGGCTCGCCGCGCGCCTGCGGGCGACGCCGTTCATGGTGCTGCACACCGCGCTCGCGATGCTCGCGGCCCGCCTGTCCGGCACCGGCGATATCGCGATCGGCACGCCGGTCGCCGGGCGCGGCGAACGCGGTCTCGACGACCTCGTGGGCATGTTCGTCAATACGGTCGTGCTGCGCACCGAGATTCGGGGCGAGCGCGGTTTCGCCGACCTCGTGGCCGCCGTCCGCGAGACCGACCTGCGCGCGTTCGCCCACCGCGACATCCCCTTCGAACGCCTGGTGGAGGTGCTCGACCCCGCGCGTTCCCGGGCCCGGCACCCGCTGTTCCAGCTGGCGCTGTTCATGCAGGACCTCGGCCTTCCGGCGGCCGCGTTCCCCGGGGCCGAGGCCGAACCGGTCGACTTCGACCCCGGTTTCGCCAAATTCGATCTGCAACTGACAGTTTCGCCCGCCGCGACCGGGTATCGCGCCGAATTCACCTACGCCACCGACCTTTTCGATCCCGCTACCGTGGACGAGTTCGCGGCGAAGTTCCTGCGCCTGCTCACCGCGGCCCTCGCCGACCCCGACCGCCCGGTGGGCGATCTGGAACTGCTCGACCCGGGCGAACTCGACTACGTCACCGGCACCTGGAACGCCAGCGGCCGCCGGGTGCCCGACCGCTTCCTGCACGAGGGCTTCGACGCTCAGGTGCGCCGCACCCCCAGCGCGCGGGCGCTCGTGTACGGCGATACCGAACTGACCTACGCCGACCTGTCCGAACGGGCCAACCGGCTGGCCCGCCTGCTCATCGAGACCGGGGTCGGCCCCGAGACACTCGTGGTGCTGGCCCTGCCGCGGTCGATCGATCTGGTGGTCGCCATGTACGCGGTGCTGCGGGCGGGCGCGGCCTATGTGCCGGTCGATCCCGCGCACCCGGCCGAGCGCATCGCGCACGTCCTCGCGGTCGCGCGCCCGCACACCGTGCTCACCACCTCGGCCGTGACCGTCGACCTGCCGCACGCGGGGCCCACGCACCGCCTCGACGAACTCGACCTGTCGGACCGGTCCGGCGTGCGGGTCGAGGACCGGGACCGCCGCGCCGCCCTGCACCCCGACCATCCGGCCTACGTCATCTTCACCTCCGGTTCGACCGGCGCCCCCAAGGGGGTGGCCGTGCCGCATCGCGCCATCGCCAATCAGCTGGCCTGGATGCGGGAGTGGTACGACGTGCGCGCGGATGACGTGTACCTCCAGAAGACCGCGACCACCTTCGACGTGTCGCTGTGGGGGTACTTCCTGCCGCATCGCGTCGGCGCGACCGTGGTCCTCGCCGATCCCGAGGGTCACCGGGACGTTGCCTATCTCGCGGAAACCATTGCGCGCCACGGCGTCACGCTCACCGATTTCGTGCCCTCCATGCTGGCGGTGTTCGCCGCGCATGTCCGCCGCGCCGACATCGCCTCGCTGCGCGACGTCTTCGTGATCGGCGAGGCCCTGCCGCCGGAGGTCGTCGCTGCCTTCCGGGCGGTGAGCGACGCCGGACTGCACAATCTGTACGGACCGACCGAGGCGGCGGTGTCCATCACCGCGCACGAGGCCACCGACGCCGATACGCGCGGCGTGCCGATCGGTGAGCCGGAATGGAATTCGCGCGTCTACGTGTTGGACGCGCGCCTGCACCCGGTCCCGATCGGGGTGCCCGGCGAACTGTATCTGGCGGGCGTGCAGCTGGCCCGGGGTTATCACGGCCGCGCGGACCTCACGGCACAGCGTTTCGTGGCCGACCCCTTCGGGGTCCATAGGAGCGCCGCTGGCAATCACAAGAGCGCCGCTGGCGATCGCAGGAGCGCCGCTGGCGAGCACAAGGGCGCCGCTGGCGAGACCGGCGCGCGCCTGTACCGCACCGGCGATCTCGTGCGCTGGACCGCCGAGGGCGAGCTGGAGTACCTGGGCCGCACCGATTTCCAGATCAAGTTCCGCGGGCAGCGGCTGGAACCGGCGGAGATCGAATCGGCGCTGCTGCGCTCGCCCGCGGTGAGCCAGGCCGTGGTCCGGCTCGTCGATGGCGATCACCTCGTCGCGTACGTCATCCGCCGTCCCGGAACCGAACTCGACACCGAGCGGCTGCGCGCGGATCTGGCGGCGGTGCTGCCGCCCGCGCTCGTGCCCACGGCCGTGCTGGAACTCGACGCGTTCCCGCTCAACACCAGCGGCAAACTCGATCGCGCCGCACTGCCGGTACCGGTGTTGCGCGCCAACGCCTTCCGCGCCCCCGCGACCCCCACCGAACGGCTGGTGGCGCGGGTGTTCGCGGAGGTGGTGCGGGCCGAACGCGTCGGCGCGGACGACGACTTCTTCGCCCTGGGCGGCGGCTCCCTGGCGGCCACCCAGGTCACCGCCCGCCTCGCCGCCGAATTCGGCACCCGGGTCCCGGTGCGGCTGCTGTTCGACGCCCCCACGGTGGCGGCCCTCGCGCACGCCCTGGACGCCCGCGGCGCGGACATCCCCCGGCCGCCGCTGACGACACAGCCACGGCCCCAACGGATTCCGCTCTCCCCGGCGCAACGGCGACTGTGGTTCCTCAACCGGGTCGAGGTCCAGGAGGGAGCCGCCCCCGCCTACAACCTGCCGGTCGCTTTCCGCCTCACCGGGCCGCTGCGGGTAGCCGCTCTCGAACACGCCCTGCGGGATGTCATTGCGCGCCAAGAGGTTCTGCGCACCCACTATCCGGACGACGGGGACGGCCCGTACCAGCACATCGCCGCCCCCGGCGAAATCGCCCTCGAGCTGACCCCGATGCCGGTCACCGAAGCCGAACTGCCCGCCGCGCTCGCGGCCGTGGCCGGTCGCACCTTCGATGTCACCCGCGCCGCGCCCGTCGCCGTCGCCCTGTTCCGGATCACCGCCACCGACCACGTTCTGATCGTGGTCCTGCACCACATCGCCGCGGACGCCCTGTCCGCGGCCCCCTTCGCCGCGGACCTGCTGCGCGCCTACCGCGATCGCCGCGCCGACACCGAACCCGGCTGGGACGCACTGCCCGTGCAGTACGCCGATTACAGCCTGTGGCAGCACGACCTGCTCGGCCCCGACACCGCGCCGAGCCCCTGGGCGCGCGAGCAACTGCGCTTTTGGCGAGACGCCCTCGCGGACCTGCCCGCCCAACTGCCCCTGCCCACCGACCGTCCTCGCCCCGCCCGGCCGACCGGCGCGGCCGCGGCCGTGGACTTCCCGCTCGATGCGGACCTCGAGGCCCGGCTGCGCGATCTGGCCGCCCGGCACGGCGCCACCCTGTTCATGGTGCTGCACGCCGCCTTCGCCGTCGTCCTGGCCCGCACCTGCGCCACCACGGATATCGCGGTGGGCACTCCCGTCGCCGGTCGCGGCGAGCGCGAAACCCGGGATCTGGTCGGCATGTTCGTCAACACGCTCGTCCTCCGCACCCCGGTCGCGGGCCACGACTCGTTCGCCGATCTGCTGAACCAGGTCCGTGACACCGATCTCGACGCCCTCGCCCACCCCGAACTCCCCTTCGAACGCCTGGTGGACGAGCTGGGCGTGGACCGCACCACCGGCGCCCACCCCCTGTTCCAGGTCATGTTCAGCGTCTTCGAGTCCGAGGACACCGCCCTGCCCGCGCTCGGGACGACCGACCTCACCCTCACCCCGCTCGACCTGCCCGACCCCACCGCCAAGGCCGACCTGCACCTGATCCTGCGCGCCGGGAACGGCATCGCCGGAAGCCTCCGCTTCGCGACCGACCTGTTCGACCCGGCCACCGCCGCCGCGCTGGCCGACCGCCTCACCCGCGTCCTCCGCGCCGTCGCCGCCGATCCCGGTGTGCCCGTGGGCGATATCGATCTGCTGAGCGCGGACGACCGCGCCCGGCTCGCACCCGTCCGGCACGTCGAGGCGTCGGCGGAGACGCTGGTGTCGTTGTTCGAGGCACAGGTGACGCGGACGCCGACGCGGCCCGCCATCTCGTTCGAGGACGTCACGCTGTCGTACGCCGAGTTCGCGGCCCGGGTGCATCGACTCGCGCATCATCTGGTCGAGCGGGGCGTGGGGCCGGATTCGGTGGTGGCGCTGCGATTCCCGCGCTCGATCGATCTGGTGGTGGGGATGTACGCCGTGGTGGCGGCGGGCGGGGCGTATCTGCCGCTCGATCCCGAGCATCCGGCCGAGCGGATCGCGCACATCCTCGCGGTCGCGCGGCCGGTGTGCGTGCTGTCGGCCGACGACGCGCCGGATCTGTCGGGCTATCCGGAAACCCCGCTGCCGCATCGTGATCCGCGCCCGGACAGCCTCGCCTACGTCCTGTTCACCTCCGGATCGACCGGCCGCCCCAAGGGCGTCGCGGTCACCCATCGCGCGATCGTGAACCGGCTGCGCTGGATGCAGGAGGAGTGCGTCACCCTGGACGGCGCCGACGCCGTCCTCCAGAAGACGCCCGCGACCTTCGATGTGTCGGTCCCCGAGTTCTTCTGGCCCTTACAGGCCGGGGCCCGGCTGGTGCTGGCGCGTCCCGACGGGCACCGCGATCCGGGATATCTGGCCGAGGTGATTCGCCGGGAGGCAATCACGGTCGCGCATTTCGTGCCGTCCATGCTCACCGCGTTCCTCGCCGAAGGCGCTGCCGCGCAGTGCGTTTCGCTGCGGCACTTGCTCTGCTCCGGGGAAGCGCTGCCCGCCCCCGCCGCGCGCCGCGCGCGGGAGCTGCTCGGGGCCCGCGTCCACAACCTCTACGGCCCGACCGAGGCCGCGGTGGAGGTCACCTGGCACGAGGTCACCGACGCCGACACCGAGACCGTCCCCATCGGCCGCCCGATCCGCGCCACCGGCTGCCACGTGCTGGACGCCCGGCTGCACCCGGTGCCCGTGGGCGTCGCCGGTGAGCTGTATCTGACCGGGCCGCAGCTGGCCCGCGGCTACCTCGGCCGCCCCGACCTCACCGCCGACCGTTTCGTCGCCGACCCCTTCGCGGCGACGGGCGCCCGCATGTATCGCACGGGCGACCTGGTGAAGCGGACCCGCGCGGGTGACCTGGAGTACCTGGGCCGCACCGACTTCCAGGTGAAGCTGCGCGGCCTGCGCATCGAACTCGGCGAGATCGAGGCCGTGCTCACCGCCCACGACACCGTGACCCACGCGGTGGTGACCGTGCGCGAGGACCGCCTCGTCGCCTACGTCGTCCCCGCCGGTCCGGACGAGGTCCACCCCGAAGACTTGAAAGCCACGCTCGCGCAACAGCTTCCGTCCTACATGGTCCCGGTCGACTGGATGGTGCTCGACCGGCTCCCGGTCACCGCGTCCGGCAAACTGGACCGCGCCGCGCTCCCGGCCCCCGCCCGCCCCGACACCGCCTTCCGCGCGCCGGAGACGGATGCGGAAATCCTGGTGGCCGAGACCTTCTCGGCCCTCCTCGGCATCGAACGAGTCGGGGCCGACGACGACTTCTTCGCCCTCGGCGGCAATTCCCTCGTCGCCACCCGGCTCACGGCCCGCCTCGCCGCGGCCACCCACACCGAACTGCCCGTCCGCGCCGTCTTCGACGACCCGACCGTGGCGGGTCTGGCCCGCGCCCTCGAAGTCGCCGAAACACGCACCGCGCCGATCCCCCTGGAGCCGCAGGAGCGCGGCGAACACGTGCCGCTCTCGATCGCCCAGCGGCGCATGTGGTTCCTCAACCGCTTCGACACCCGGGCGGGCGGCTACAACATCCCCTTCGCCCTGCGCCTCACCGGTGTCCTGCACGTCCCGGCCCTGCGCGCGGCCGTCGCCGATGTCATCGCCCGCCACGAAACCCTGCGCACCGTCTACCCCGACCGCGGCGGCGAACCGGCACAGCTGATCCTGCCCGCCCCCGCGGTCGACCTCGTGGCCGAGGACGTGACCGCCGTCGCCGCGGCCCGCCTCGTCGAGGACCTCGCCACCACCGCCTTCGACGTCACCGCCGAGGTTCCGCTGCGCGTCCGGTTGCTGCGCGTCACCGACGACCCGGACGCCGCGCACCTCCTGCTGTTCGTCGTCCACCACATCGCCGCCGACGGCTGGTCCTTCGCCCCGCTGGCCCGCGATCTGGCCGCCGCCTACGCCGCCCGCGCGGCCGGGACCGCGCCCCACTGGCCCGAATTGCCCGTCCAGTACGCCGATTTCGCCCTCTGGCAGCGACGAACCCTGGGCCACGCCGACGATCCCGCCTCGCCCCTGGCCCGCCAGCTGCGCTACTGGATCGACCGGCTCGACGGCATCCCGGACGTGGTCGAACTGCCCGCCGACCGCCCCCGCCCCGCCGTGGCCAGCGCCCGCGCCGGAGCCGTCACCGCCCGCCTGGACCGCGAAACGCACCGGGCCATAACGGAACTCGCCGCGACCCGGCGGGCCACCCCGTTCATGGTGCTGCACGCCGCGCTGGCCGCGGTGCTGGCCCGGCTCACCGGTTCCGAGGACATCGTGATCGGCACCCCCGTCGCCGGACGCGGCGCGGCGGCGCTGGACGAGCTGGTCGGCATGTTCGTCAACACCGTCGTCCTGCGCACCCGCGTCGATCCCGCCGGGGATCTGCTCGGCCTGCTCGACCGCGTGCGCGCCGACGATCTCGCCGCCTTCGACCACGCCGCCGTCCCCTTCGAGCAACTGGTCGACGCGCTGAATCCGGTGCGCTCCCAGGCGCATTCGCCGCTCTACCAGGTCTCGCTCACCCTCCAGAACCAGACCGAGCCCGAGTTCCGCCTGGGCGACCTCGCCCTCGAGGCCGTCGATCCGGGCGTCACCCCGACCACCCTCGATCTGGACTGGACCTGCACCGACCGCTACGACGCCACCGGCGCGCCGGACGGCATCGACGTGCACGTCCAGTACGCCCGCGACCTGTTCGACGAGGCGACCGTCCTCGGCTTCCTCGCCGCCGTCGAACGCATGGTGCGGGCCCTGGTCCACGCGCCGCACACCCCCGTCGGCGACGTCGACCTGCTCACCCCCGCCGAGCGCGAGCTGGTGCTGTCCCGCCCCAACGCCACCGCCCACCCCGTGCCGCGCGAAACCCTGGGCGACCTCCTCGACCGCCGCGCCGCCGCCACCCCGCACGCCGTCGCGGCGGTGTTCGAGGGCGCGTCGCTGACCTACGCCGAACTGGATGCCCGCTCGAACCGCTTGGCGCGCGGCCTGATCCGCGCGGGCGTCGGCCCCGACACCATTGTCGGCCTCGCCGCCCACCGCTCCCTCGATATGCTGGTGGCCCTGTTCGCCGTCGTGAAGGCGGGCGGCGCCTACCTGCCCGTGGACCCCGCGCACCCGGTGGAGCGCATCACCCAAGTGCTCGGCACCGCCGACGCGGAACTGGTCCTGCTGGCCGGGGGCGCGACGCTTCCGCCGCTTCCCGGGATACGGCTGCTCACGATCGACGAGAGCGTCTGCGGCACAGGCGATTCCGCGACCGTCACCGATGCCGATCGGCGCGCCCCGCTGCGCCCCGACAACCTCGCCTACGTCCTGTTCACCTCCGGCTCGACCGGCGCGCCCAAGGGCGTCGCCACCAGCCACCGCGCCATCGTCAACCAATTGCACTGGCTGCGTGCGCGGTACGACGTCACCGCCGCCGACCGCGTCATGCAACGCGCCCCGCTGACCTTCGACGTCTCGGTGTGGGAATGCTTCCTGCCCGCCCTGGTCGGCGCGACCCTGGTGATTCCCAAGCCCGGCGGACACCTGGATCTGGACTATCTGGCCGGGCTGATCCGCCACCACGAGATCAGCTTCGCCGAACACGTGCCGTCGGTGCTGGCCGCCCTCGTCGCCGAGGGCCACGGCGAGGTGCTGCGCTCGTTCCGGCACCTGCACTGCGGCGGCGAGGCGCTGCCGCCGGAACTGCTGACCGCCCTGCGGCGCTATGTCGGCGGGGCCGTCCACAACGCCTACGGCCCCACCGAGGCCGCCATCTCCACGATCTTCCACGAATTCGGCGACGGCGACGCGGGCGGCCTCGAGGTCCCCATCGGGCGGCCCTGCTGGAACACCCGCGCCTACGTGCTCGACGCTCGGCTGCGGCCGGTGCCGGTGGGCGTGACGGGTGAGCTGTATCTGGCGGGCGATCAACTGGCCCGCGGCTATCAGGGCCGCGGCGCGCTCACCGCCGAACGGTTCGTCGCCGACCCCTTCGGGGCGCACGGCGGCGGCGCTGGCGGGATCGGCGGCCGCATGTACCGCACCGGCGATCTGGCCCGCTGGAACCGCGCCGGGGAACTGGTGTACCTGGGCCGCAACGACTTCCAGGTCAAGGTGCGCGGTCAGCGCATCGAACTCGGCGAGATCGAGGCCGCCCTCACCACCGTGCCCGGCGTCACCCACGCCGCCGTCGTCGTGGCCGCCGACAGCACCGGGACCGACTGCCTCGTCGGCTACGTCAGCGGCGCCGAGACCGCGCCGCGCGTGCTCGCGCGGCTGCGAGACCTGTTGCCCGGCTACATGATTCCCGCGCATCTGGTGGTGCTCGACGAGCTGCCGCGCACCCCGGTCGGCAAACTGGACCGCAAGGCCCTGCCCGCCGTCGAATTCACCCGCGCCGCCGACGATTTCCGCGCCCCCGCCGAGGGCGCCGAAGCCGTGCTCGCCGCGATCGTCGCCGAACTGCTGGGCGGCGCGACCCCGGTCGGCGCGACCGACGACTTCTTCGCGCTCGGCGGCAACTCGCTGCTCGCCATGCGCCTGATCGCCCGCGCCAACGCCGCCCTCGGCGCCGACCTGAGCGTGCGCGAGGTGTTCGAGACCCCGACCGTGGCCGGACTCGCCGCCCGCGCGCTGCGCTCCGCGTCCGCACCGGCCCCCGCCCTCGTGCCCGTCGCCCGCCCCGCGCGAATCCCGTTGGCCCCGGCCCAGACCCGGATCTGGCTGCTGAACCGGCTCGACCCCGCCTCCCCGGTCTACAACATCCCGTTGGCGCTGCGCCTGACCGGCACCCTCGACGAGGGCGCGCTGCGGGCGGCCGTGCACGACATCCTGGAACGGCACGAATCGCTGCGCACGGTCTTCCCCGACGACGCGGAGGGGCCACACCAGGTGGTGCTCGCCACCGCGGACCTGCCGCCGCTCGCCCCGCACGTCCGGCCCGCCGGATCGGCACCGGCCGACGCCGCCGCCGAGGTCGCCGCGCGCGGATTCGATCTGCGCGTCGAACCGCCCGTCCGGGTCGCGCTGCTCCGCGTCGACCGCGACGACCACATCCTGGTCGTCGTCGTGCACCACATCGCCGCCGACGGCGTGTCGACCGGCCCGCTGGCCCGGGACCTCATGACCGCCTACGTCGCCCGCGCCGCGGGCCACGCCCCCGACTGGGCGCCGCTGCCGGTGCAGTACGCCGACTTCACGCTGTGGCAACGCGACCTGCTGGACTCCGTGCTGGCCGGCCAACTCGCCCACTGGCGCACCACCCTCGCCGGACTTCCCCCGGTGCTGGAACTACCCGCCGACCGCCCGCGCCCACCGGTGGCGTCCGGGCGCGGCGCGGGCGTCGAATTCGATCTGGACGCCGAAATCACCACGGCCCTGGGCGAATTGGCGCGCCGCGGTGGCACCTCGGTGTTCATGGTCGTGCACGCCGCCTTCGCGGCCCTGCTGGCCCGGCTGGCCGGAACCGAGGACATCGCCGTCGGCACCCCCATCGCCGGGCGCGCCCACGCCGAACTCGACGATCTGGTCGGCATGTTCGTCAACACCCTCGTGCTGCGCACCGCCGTGCCGCTCGGGGCCACCTTCACCGAACTGCTCACCGCGGTGCGCGCCGCCGACGTGCGCGCCTTCGCCCACGCCGACATTCCGTTCGACGTCCTGGTCGAGGACCTGAATCCGGTACGCTCCCCGGCCTATTCGCCGCTGGTGCAGGTGTTGCTCACCTTCGAACACCGCGACGACACCGTGCTGCGGCTGCCCGGCCTCGAGGTGAGCGGCGTGCCGATGCCGAACACCACGGCCCAGTTCGACCTGTCGCTGGCCCTCGCCGAATACGCCACCCCCGACGGCGACGCCCTGCACGCCGTGCTGCGCTACGCCACGGACCTGTTCGACGCCCCGACCGCGCGCGCCTTCGCCCGCCGCTTCACCCGCGTGCTGCGGGCGGCCGTGGCCGACCCCGAGATCCGGATCGGCGATATCGACCTGCTCGACGACGACGAACGGCTCCGGGTGCTGCACGCCTGGAACGACACCCGGCACCCGGTCGACGGAAAGCTCACGCTCGCTTCGATGTTCGCCGCCCGCGCCGCCGACAGCCCGGACGCCCCGGCGGTGACCTTCGACGGCGAGACGCTGACCTACGCGCGATTCGCCGCGCGCGTGCACCGGCTCGCCCGCCACCTGATCGCGCTCGGCGTGGGGCCGGGCGATGTGGTCGCCCTGCCGCTGCGCCGCTCCCTGGACCTGGTGCTCGGCGTGTACGCGGTGATCGCCGCGGGCGCGGCCTATCTGCCGCTCGATCCCGACCACCCGCGGGAGCGCAACCGGCACGCCCTCGCGACCGCGCGCCCCGCGCACATCCTCGCCGACCTCGATATCGACCTGTCCGGGTATTCCGCCGACCCGGTCACCGACGCCGACCGCCGCACCCCGCTGCGACCCGCCCACCCCGCCTACGTCATCTTCACCTCCGGTTCGACCGGCAGGCCGAAGGGCGTGGTCGTCCCGCACGCGGCCATCGTGAACCGGCTCGTGTGGATGCAGTCCGCGTACGGCCTCACCGCCGCCGACGTCGTCCTGCACAAGACCCCCGCCACCTTCGACGTTTCGGTGTGGGAACTGTTCTGGCCCTTGCAGATCGGCGCGCGCCTCGTCGTGGCGGCCCACGACGGCCATCGCGATCCGGCCTACCTGGCCCGGCTCATCGCCGCCGAACGGGTGACCACCCTGCATTTCGTGCCCGCCATGCTCGCCGCCTTCCTCCAGACCGGCCATGCCCACGCCGACACCACGCTGCGGCAGGTGTTCTGCTCGGGTGAGGCGCTGCCCGCCGACACCGCCCGGCGGCTGCGGGCGGCCACCGGCTGCCGCCTGCACAACCTGTACGGCCCGACCGAGGCGGCCGTGGACGTCACCTGCCACGAGGTCACCGACGCCGACACCGACTCGGTGCCGATCGGCGCGCCGGTCTTCAATACCGCTGTGCGCGTGCTGGATTCGCGGCTACGGCCGGTGCCGATCGGCGTGGCGGGCGAGCTGTACCTCGCGGGGGTCCAGCTGGCCACCGGCTACCTCGGCCGCCCCGAGCTGACCGCTGAACGGTTCGTGGCCGACCCCTTCGGCGACTCCGAAAGGCTCTACCGCACCGGGGATCTCGCGCGCTGGACCGAGGCGGGGGAGCTGGAGTACCTGGGCCGCACCGACTTCCAGCTGAAGCTGCGTGGCCTGCGCATCGAACCCGGCGAGATCGAGGCAGCGCTCACCGCCACCGACGCCGTCACCCAGGCGATCGTGACCGTCTCCGGCGATCGGCTCGTCGCCCATGTGGTCGGCGCGGCGCCCGATCCGGCCGCGCTGCGCGACCACCTCGCCACCGTGTTGCCCGAGTACATGGTCCCGGCCGCGATCGTCGTCCTCGACGCCCTCCCGCTCGGCCCCACCGGCAAGATCGATCGCCGGGCCCTGCCCGAACCGCCCGCCGAGACCCGCGCCTACCGGCCCCCCGCCACCGCCCTGGAACGCGTCGTCGCCGAAACCGTCGCCGACCTGCTGGGACTCGACCGCGTGGGCCGCGACGACGACTTCTTCGCGCTCGGCGGCAACTCCCTGCTCGCCACCCGGCTCATCGCCCGCCTCGGCGCGGATCTGCCCGTGCGCATCGTCTTCGAGGCGAGGACCGTCGCCGCGCTGGCCGAACGAATCCCGGTGGCGCACACCGAGACCGTGCCCGGACCCAGCGCCCGGCCGCCCGCCGACCTGGAACCGCTCGCACCCGCCCAGCAGCGCCTCTGGTTCCTCAACCGCCTCGATCCGGACGAGACCGCGCACCTCGTCCCGGTCGTGCTGCGCCTGACCGGCGATCTAGACCGGGCCGCGCTGCGCGCCGCCGTCGCCGATGTCGTCGCCCGCCACGACACTCTGCGCACGGTCTATCCGGACATCGAGGGCGTCGGGTACCAGCGCGTCCTTCCCGCCACCACCGTGCCCGACATCGTCGCGGTCCCCGCCGCCGAACTCGTCGAATTCGTCGCCGCCCCCTTCGATGTCACCGCCGCGGTGCCGCTGCGGATCGGCCTCGTCACCGTGCGCGCCGACGAGCATCTGCTGGCCCTGGCGGTGCACCACATCGCCGCCGACGGCTTCTCTCTCGGCCCGCTCGCCCGCGACCTCGCCGCCGCCTACGCCGCTCGCCGCACCGGCGCCGCGCCGCACTGGCCCGCCCTGCCCGTCCGCTACGCCGACTACGCGCACTGGCGGCGCGAAACCCTCGGCGAGGAAACCGATTCCGGCACTCCCGCGGCGCGGCAGTTGGCCTACTGGCGAGAGGCGTTGCGCGGCTTGCCCGCTCACCTGGATCTGCCCACCGACCGTCCCCGCCCCGCCGTGGCGAGCCACGCCGCCGCGGCGGTCACCGTCCCGCTCGAACCCGGCCTGCGCGCCGGAATCGACGCGCTCGCGGCCTCGTTCGCGGTCACCCCGTTCATGGTCGTGCACGCGGCCCTCGCCGCGCTGCTGGCCCGGCTGTCGGGCAGCGCCGACATCGCGATCGGCACGCCGATCGCCGGGCGCGGCCGTCCCGAACTCGACGATCTGGTCGGCATGTTCGTCAACACCCTCGTGTTGCGCACCCGCGTCGCCGAGACCGGGACCTTCGCCGACCTGCTCGACGCCGTCCGCACCACCGATCTGGACGCCTTCGCCCACGCCGACCTCCCCTTCGAACGGCTCGTGGAGGCCCTGGACCCGCCGCGCTCCCAGGCCCACCATCCGCTGTTCCAGGTGGCGCTGTTCTTCCAGAACCTCGCCCCCGTGGCGATCGAACTGCCCGGCCTCACCGTGACCGAGGCCGAATTCGACCGGGAGACAACCCGATTCGATCTCCAGGTGACCGTGGACGATCGGACGCTGCGCTGCACCTATGCCACCGACCTGTTCGACGAACCCACCGTGGCCCTGCTGGCGGTCCGGCTCGTGCGGACACTGCGCGCCGCCGTCGCCGACCCGGACCGCGTCGTCGGCGACATCGACCTGTTCGACACCGGCGAACGCCACCGCGTCGTGGTCGACTGGAACGACTCCGCACACCTCGCGTTCGCCCCCGAAACCCTGCTCGACGAATTCGAGGCCCAGGCCGCCGCCACCCCCGACCGCGTCGCCGTGCGCTACGCGGACACGCTGCTCACCTACGGACAACTCGAGCGCCGCGCCCACCGGCTCGCCCGGCACCTCATCGACCTCGGGGTCGGCCCGGAAACGCTGGTGGCCCTGGCCCTGCCGCGCTCGATCGACCTGGTCGTCGCCCTCTACGCCGTCCTCGCCGCGGGCGGGGCGTACGTGCCGATCGACCCCGACCACCCCGCCGCGCGCATCGGCCACATCCTCGGCGTCGCCCGCCCGCTGCGCGTCCTCACCACCACCGCCGCCGCGCCCGCGGGCGTCGCCGATCCGCTGTATCTGGATCGGCTCGACCTGTCGGACCGCTCCGACGCCCCGATCACCGACGCCGACCGGCGCGCGCCGCTGCGGCCCGCGCATCCGGCCTACGTGATCTTCACCTCCGGTTCGACCGGAAAACCCAAGGGCGTCAGCGTCTCCCACGCGGCCATCGTCAACCAGATGACCTGGATGCAGGCGCACTACGGACTGACCGAGGACGACGTCTACCTCCAGAAGACCGCCACCACCTTCGACGTGTCGCTGTGGGGCTGGTTCCTGCCGCTGCGCGTCGGGGCGACGCTGGTCCTCGCCACCCCCGACGGCCACCGCGACCCCGGCTACCTGGCCGAGCTCATCGCCCGGCACCGCGTCTCCACCACCGATTTCGTGCCGTCCATGCTCAGCGCCTTCGCCGCCGCGGCGGACCCCGCCGCGCTCGGGTCGCTGCGGCGGGTCTTCGTGATCGGCGAGGCCCTGCCCGCCGAGACCGTGCGCGCCTTCGCCGCGCTGACCCCCGCCCGCCTGCACAACCTGTACGGGCCCACCGAGGCCGCGGTCAGCATCACCTACCGCGACGTCACCGGCGACACCGCGCGGCCCGTCGCGCCGATCGGGCGGCCGGAGTGGAACAGCCGGGTCTACGTGCTGGATTCGCGGCTGCGGCCCACGCTGCCCGGGGTGCCGGGCGAACTGTATCTGGCGGGCGCGCAACTGGCCCGCGGCTACCACGGCCGACCCGATCTCACCGCGGACCGCTTCGTGGCGAATCCCTTCGGCGCGCCCGGGGAGCGCATGTACCGGACCGGCGACGTCGTGCGCTGGGGCCACGACGGCGACCGGCCCGAACTGATCTATCTGGGCCGCACCGACTTCCAGGTGAAACTGCGCGGCCAGCGCATCGAACTCGGTGAGATCGAGGCCGCGCTCGGCGCCGCGCCCGGCGTCACCCAGGCCGCCGCCCGGGTCGTCGCCACCGCCACCGGCGACCGGCTCGTCGGCTACCTCACCGGCACCGGCGTCGACCTCGCCGAGGTGCGGGCCGGCGCCGCGCGGCTGCTGCCGTCCTACATGATCCCCGCCGCCTACGTGGTGCTGGACGTCTTCCCGCTCAACGCCTCCGGCAAGCTCGACCGCGCGGCGCTGCCCGATCCGGTGCTCGACCGGACCGCCTACCGCGCGCCGGAGACCCCCGCCGAGATCGCGGTGGCCGAGGTCTACGCCGAGGTGCTCGGCGTCGAACCGGTCGGTGCCGACGACGACTTCTTCGACCTGGGCGGCAACTCCCTCATCGCCACCCGGGTGCTGGCCCGGCTGGGGGAGCGGCTGGGCCGCCGCATCCCCGTGCGGCGGCTGTTCGAGACGCCCGTGGTGCACGCGCTGGCCGCCGCGATCGCCGCCGACGCCGCCGAAACGCTGCCACCCTTGACGAGTGGCCTACGGCCGCAACACATTCCGCTGGCACCGGCGCAGCACGGCATGTGGGTGGCCAACCGCCTCGACCCCACCTCCCCGGCGCACAACATCCCCGTCGCCGTCCGCGTCCTCGGCGAAATCGACCACGCCGCACTGAGTTCCGCGTTCCTGGACGTGGTGGCCCGGCACGAGCCGCTGCGCACGATCTATCCGGCGGACGCCGACGGCACACCCCGGCAGGTGATCCTCGCCCCCGGCGACACCGGCCTCACCCTCGAGCTCGAGACCGTCGCATCCGTGGACGACCGAATCGCCGAATTCCTCGCCGACGGATTCGACGTCGCCGCGGCGGTACCCGTCCGCGCGGTGCTGCTGCGCGAATCGGAGACCAGCCACGTCCTCGTCGCGGTGCTGCACCACATCGCCGCCGACGGCTACTCGATGAATCCGCTGCTGCGCGACCTGATCTCGGCCTACCTGGCGCGCCGCGCGGGCGCCGCCCCGGCCTGGTCGCCGCCGCCCGTGCAGTACGCCGACTACACCCTGTGGCGGCACCGCCTGCTCGACACCCTCGCCGAGGCGCAACTCGCGTTCTGGCGCGAGCGCCTGCGCGACCTGCCCGAGGACGTCGCGCCGCCCGCCGACCGCCCCCGCCCGCCCGTCGCGAGCAAACGCGGCGCGGTCGTGCGCGGCCGCGTCGGCGGCGACCTCGGCGCGCGGATCCACGACCTCGCGCGCACCCACCGGGCCACCCCGTTCATGGTGCTGCACGCCGCGCTGGCCGTCCTGCTGGCCCGGCTCACCGGCTCCGGCGACGTCGTCATCGGCACCCCCGTCGCCGGGCGCGGCGCGGCCGCCCTGGACGAGCTGGTCGGCATGTTCGTCAACACGGTCGTGCTGCGCGGCCGGGTCGACGGCGCGGAGTCGTTCGCGGCGCTGCTGGACCGGGTGCGCGACGAGGACGTGGCCGCCCTCGCCCACGCCGAGGTGCCCTTCGATCGCGTGGTCGAGGCGCTCGGCGTCGCGCCCGATCCGGCCCGGCATCCGCTGTTCACCGTCGCGCTGAGCTATCTGGAATCGGCCGGATCCGGCGCGCATCCGCTCGCGCACGCCCACGCCGTCCCGGGCCTGGTGCTGGAACCGGTGCCCTTCGACGAACCGGTGGCACGGTTCGATCTCCAGTTCACCGTCGGTGGCGAACCGGACGGCGACGGTCATCTGACGGTCGAATTGGCCTACGCCACCGACCTTTACGACGCCGCCACCGCCGCCGCCCTGCTGCGCCGCTTCGGCCGCGTCCTCGGCGCGGTCACTGCCGATCCGGACGCCGCCGTGGCCGGGATCGATATCCTCGCCCCCGTCGAACGCGCCCGCGTCCTGGGTCGCCGGCGCCCGGCCCCGGTGCCGCCGCGCACGCTGGCCGAACTCATGGCCGCCGCCGTCGCGCGGAATCCGCTGGGCGTGGCCGTCGTCGACGGCGACCGCGAACTCACCTACCGTGAGCTGGACGAGCGCTCCGCGGCGCTGGCCCGGCTGCTGGCCGCGCGCGGCGTCGGCCCGGAGGACTTCGTCGCGGTGGCCGTGCCCCGCTCGGCCGAATCGCTGCTCGCCGTGTGGGCCGTCGCCAAGGCCGGGGCCGCGTTCGTCCCCGTCGACCCGACCTATCCGCGCGACCGGATCGCGCACATGCTCACCGATTCCGGTGCGCCGCTGGGCATCACGGTCCCGCACTGCCGCGCCGCGCTCCCCGGCGACATCGACTGGATCATTCTGGACGAGACCGTGGGCGACGTCGCGGGACCGGATCCGAAACCCATTGTGCGCCTGCGCAATCCCGCCTGGATGGTGTACACCTCCGGCTCCACCGGCGTCCCGAAGGGCGTCGTCGCCACCCACGCCGGAGTCGCGGGCGTCGCCGCGGCCCAGCGGGACCGCTACGCGGTGACCGCCGACTCGCGCGTATTGCATGTCGCCTCACCGAGTTTCGACGCCGCCATGCTGGAACTGCTGCTCGCGCTGGCGGCGAGCGCCACCCTCGTGGTCGCTCCGCCCGGCGGCTACGGCGGCGACGAACTCACCGCGCTGCTGCGCGACCGGCGGGTCACCCACGCCTTCCTCACCCCGGCCGTGCTGCGCACCCTCGACCCCGCCGCCGTGCCCGAACTGCGCCGCCTCACCGTCGGCGGCGAGTCCTACGGCCCGGACCTGGTCGAGCGCTGGGCACCCGGCCGCCGCTTCCACAACACCTACGGACCCACCGAGACCACGATCATCACCACGATCAGCGCCGCGCTGACCCCCGGCGGCGACTTCGACATGGGCGCACCCATTCCCGGCATGTCCGCGGTGATCCTCGACGACCGGCTGCGGCCGGTGCCCGACGGGGTGACCGGCGAACTGTATCTGCGCGGCCCCGGCGTGGCGCGCGGCTATCACGCCCGGCCCGGTCTGACCGCGGCGCGCTTCGTCGCCGATCCCTTCGGCGGTCCCGACTCCCGGCTGTACCGGACCGGCGATCTGGCCCGCTGGGTGCCGCGCCCGGACGGCCCGGTCCTCGAATACGCGGGCCGCGGCGACGATCAGGTGAAGGTGCGCGGCCTGCGCATCGAACTCGGCGAGATCGACGCGGTCCTCACCGCGCACGACGGCGTCGGCTTCGCGGTGACCGTCGGCCACGCCGACGCCGCGGGCGCGACCGCCCTGGTGTCGTATGTCGTTCCGGCCGAGGGGAAGACGATCGACACCGACGAACTCACCGCGTTCGCCGCCCGCTCGCTGGCCGCCTACATGGTGCCCGCCGCGATCACCGTGCTCGACGCCGTACCGCTGACCCCCGTCGGCAAGGTGGACCGGAAGGCATTGCCGGAACCGGTGTTCCGCGCCGCCGAATTCCGCGCGCCCGCACCGGGTCCCGAACGCGTCGTGGCCGATGTCGTCGCCGAGGTGCTCGGCCGCGCACCCGATCGCGTGGGCGCGGCCGACGACTTCTTCGCCCTCGGCGGGAACTCGCTCACCGCGACCCGGGTGGCGGCCCGGC
The DNA here is from genome assembly GCF_053588115.1 of Nocardia sp. NPDC003482. Taxonomy (NCBI): domain Bacteria; kingdom Bacillati; phylum Actinomycetota; class Actinomycetes; order Mycobacteriales; family Nocardiaceae; genus Nocardia; species Nocardia sp. NPDC003482. Next base: position 271,054 of record NZ_JBSFPI010000004.1, on the reverse strand, counting down.
TCACGGCCCGTCTCGGCGTCGCGGTCGGCGTGCGCGTGATCTTCGAACACCCCACGGTGGCGGCCCTGGCGGCGGCCGTGGGCGCGGACGCCACCGCGGCGCGCCCGCCCCTGACCCGGCGGACGCACCCCGGACCGGTGCCGCTGTCGCTGGCGCAGCAGCGCATGTGGCTGCTCAACCGGATCGATCGCCACTCCGACGCCTACCACATCCCGCTGGCCGTGCGGCTGGTCGGCGACCTCGACGTGGCCGCGCTCGACGCCGCCCTGGCCGATGTCGCCGCCCGGCACGAGGTGCTGCGCACCACCTACCCGATGACCGACGACGGACCGGTGCAGGTCGTGCTGCCGCCCGCCGCCGCGGGCACGCCCACCCTCACCGCCGTCGAGATCCCCGCCGCCGATCTGCCGGTGGCCGTCGCCGATCTCGTCGCCGAGGGTTTCGACGTGACAGCCGGAGTTCCGTTGCGCGCCAGGCTGTTCGCGCCCGTCGCCGCCGATGCCGCGCGCGAACACGTGCTGGTGGTGGTGATCCACCACATCGCCGCCGACGGGTCCTCGCTGGCCCCGCTGGCCCGCGACGTGATGACCGCGTACACGGCCCGCCTGCACGGCCGCGCGCCCGACTGGGCGCCGCTGCCGGTGCAGTACCGCGACTACAGCGTCTGGCAGCGCGAGGTCCTCGGCGCCGAGGACGATCCCGATTCCCTCGTCGCCCGCCAGATCGCCTTCTGGCGAACCGAATTGGCGGATCTGCCCACCCAGCTCGAGCTACCTGCGGATCGACCGCGCCCGGTCGTATTGTCCACGCGCGGAAAGCATCTCGACTTCACCGTCGACGCCGAACTGCACGCGGGACTGACCGAGCTGGCGCGGGCGCACGGGGTCACGCTGTTCATGGTGGTGCAGGCGGCCTTCGCGGTGCTGTTGGCGCGGCTGTCCGGCGGCACCGACATCGCGGTCGGCACCCCGGTCGCCGGGCGCGGGGACGCCCAACTCGACGATGTGGTCGGCATGTTCGTCAACACCCTGGTGCTGCGCACCCCGGTCGATCCCGCCGCCGATTTCACCGCCCTGCTCGACCGGGTGCGCCGCGCCGACGTGGCCGCCTTCGAACACGCCGACGTTCCCTTCGAGCGGCTCGTCGAGGTGCTCAACCCGGAACGCTCCACCGCCCGGCACCCGCTGTTCCAGGTCGGCTACTCCTTCCACAACCAGACCGCGGTCGATTTCACGCTCGCCGGACTCACCGCGACCGCGGCCGATTTCGACTCCGAGGTGTCCCAGGTCGATCTGCATCTGGTGGTCACCGATCGGTACGGCGAGGACGGGACCCCGGCGGGTCTGGCCGCCTCCTTCACCTACGCCACCGCCCTGTTCGACGAATCCACCGTCGCCGGATTCGCCGGGCGGCTGCACCGCCTGCTCGCCGCGGTCCGCGCGAATCCCACTGTGCCCGTGGGCGATCTGCCGATCCTCGACGCCGCCGAGGCCGAGCGGTTGCTGACCGTCTGGAATCCGCCCGCACCGGTTGCGCCGCCGCAAACCTTGCCCGCCGCCTTCGAGGCGCAGGCCGCGCGGACCCCGGGGGCGATCCTGGTCGAGGACGGCGCGACCGCGCTCACCTACGCGGAGTTCGCGGCCCGCGTGCACCGGCTCGCCCGCGTCCTCGTCGAATTCGGCGTGGCCCCGGAAACCCGCGTGGCGCTGGCGATTCCGCGCAGCGCCGACCTGGTGGTGGCCATGTACGCGGTGGTGTCGGCGGGCGGCGCGTACGTGCCGCTCGACCCGGACCATCCGGCCGACCGCACCGCCGCGGTACTCGCGGCCGCCCGGCCCGCACTGGTCTTGACCGCCGCGGCGCATCCCCTGCCGCTGCCCGCGGAACATCCTGCGACACTGGATATCTCGTCCGTCCCGGGCGATGCCGATCCGGGTCCGCTGACGGACGCGGATCGGCGCGCGCCGCTGCGCCCGGACCACACCGCCTACGTCATCTTCACCTCCGGTTCGACCGGCACCCCGAAGGGCGTGGCCGTCCCCCATGCCGCCGTCACCCACGAATTGACCTGGATGCAGGACGAATACGCGCTCGACGCCGACGACGCCGTGCTGCTGGCGACCTCGGCGGCGTTCGACCTGTCGATCTGGGAGTACTGGTGGGCCCCCCGTACCGGCGCGCGCGTGGTGGCCGCACCCGCTGGCGCGCAACGGGATCCGCGGGGTCTGCTGTGCCTTGTGGACCGGGCCGGGATCACCACCCTCACTCTGGTGCCGTCGCTGCTCGCCATGCTCGCGGAGGTCGCGGGGGAGCGGCTGCCGGAGAGCCTGCGCCGCGTCCTGGTGATCGGCGAGGCGCTGCCCGCCGCCACCGCCGACCGGGTGCGCGCTCTGACCGACGCGCGGCTGGACAACCTCTACGGCCCCACCGAGGCGGCCGTCTCGGTGACCCGCCACCGCGTCACCGCGGCCACCCCGCATCCGACCGTCCCCATCGGCACCCCGCAGACCGGGGTCCGGATGTACGTGCTCGACGACCGCCTGCACCCGGTCCCGGCCGGGGTGATCGGTGAACTGTATCTCGGTGGGCCGCAACTGGCGCGCGGCTACCTCGGCCGGTCCGCCGCCACCGCCGAACGGTTCGTGGCCAACCCCTTCGGGGTCCAAAAGAGCGCCGCTGGCGAGCACGAGAGCGGCGGACGGCTCTACCGCACCGGCGATATGGTCCGCTGGACCGCCGACGGCGAGCTGCGTTACGTCGACCGCCGCGACTTCCAGGTCAAGGTGCGCGGCTACCGCATCGAACTCGCCGAGATCGAACACGCCCTGCGCGCGCATCCCGCGGTCGCCGAGGCGGTCGTGGCCGCGCACGCGGATCAACTCGTCGGCTGGTACACCGCCACCGACCGGATCGAACCCGGCGACCTGCGGACCGCGCTGGCCGCCACCCTGCCCGGCTACATGGTGCCCCGGCACCTGATCCGGCTCGACGCGCTGCCCCGCACCGCCAACGGCAAGATCGACCGCGCCGCCCTCCCGGCACCGCGCCCGGTCTCCACCGAAACACGCGCAGCCGCAACGGAACTCGAGGAACTGGTCCGTGCCACCGTCGCCGACGTGCTCGGCGTGGCGCGAATCGGCATGGACGACAACTTCTTCGAACACGGTGGCAACTCGCTGCTCGCCACCCGGCTGAGCGTGCGGCTGGGTGCCGCACTGGCCGAACAGGTTCCGCCGCTGTGGGTGTTCCTCGCGCCGACCCCGGCCGGGCTGGCCGCCCAGCTCGAGGCCCGCCGAGCGGGCCGGGCCCGCGTCGACGCCGACGCCGCCTTCGACGTGCTGCTGCCGCTGCGCACCACCGGAAGCCGCGCACCGCTGTTCTGTATCCACCCGGCGGGCGGCGTGGCGTGGTCCTTCGCGGGCCTGGCCGCCCACGTCGAGGACCGCCCGATCTACGGCCTGCAATCACCGGCGCTGAATGCGGCCGCGCCGCCGCCGGATTCGATCGAGGCGTGGGCCCGCCGCTACGTCCGCGAGATCCGGGCCGTCCAACCCGAGGGCCCCTACCATCTGCTCGGCTGGTCGCTGGGCGGCGTCCTCGCCCACGCCGTCGCCGTCCAACTCCAGGACGAGGGTCAGCGGGTGGCGCTGCTGGCGGTCATGGACAGCGCGCTGCGCGTCGACCCGGACGCGACCGCCGCCGTCCCGCTCGCCGATCTGGCCGGGGGACTGCTCGGCGACGCCGCCGCGGACACCGACGCGGTCCTCGACCCCGCCGGGCTCACCGCCCGCCTCGCGGCCCTGCCCGAACCGTTCGCCTCCTTCGGCGCGGACCGCCTCGAGCGGGTACTCGCCGACGGCCTGCGCTCGCTGACGCTGATCGCCCACTACCGGCCCCGCCCGTTCAAGGGCAACCTGCTGTATTTCACCGCCGCACACGACGATCCGACCGGCGCCACGGGCGCGGGCGAATGGCTCGACGCCGTCTCCGGCACCGTCCACAACCACGCCACCCCGGCGACCCACTGGCGGATGACCTCCGGCGCCGCCCTGGAACGCGTCGGCCGCGTCCTGTCCGCGCACTGGGAGACCATCGATGGATGACGACGACCCGCCCTGCTACGTGCTGATCGACGCCGACGGCCGCCCCACGGTATGGCCCGCCTTCGCGGCCGTCCCCGGCGGCTGGACCGTCGCGCACGGCCCGGCCCCGCGCACGGACTGCCTCGACTACGCCGAAACCCACTGGACCGCCCTGCGACTGGCCGCGCTGCTCGCCGCCAGCCGCCCCGAGCCCACCTGAATCGAGCGCTCGCCCCCGCTTTATCGTCATTTTGACGATTACACTCCGATTCATGGGCAATGCTTTTCGCCTCAATGCGGCGGTCGCGGTGGAACTGGTCGTGCTCACCCTCGGCGCACGTCAGATCCCCAACGACACGCTGTGCGCCCTGCTGGTCCAACGCCTTTTCGCGCCCAATCGCGGACGCTGGGGACTGCCCGGCGGATTGGTGCAGACCGACGAGAGCCTGTCCGCGGCGGCCGTGCGGGTCCTGCGCGAGGAGACCGGGATCCGTGGTGACCGCCTGCACCTGGAACAGCTCGCCACCTACGGCGAACCGGGTCGCGATCCGCGCGGGCGCATGATCAGCATCGCCTATCTCGCGCTGGTGCCGAATCTGCCCGCCCCGACCGCCGGACCCGAGGCCGCCGCGGCCGCCATCTGGTCGGTGGATCAGATGCTCGCCGACCGCAACCGGCTGGCCTTCGACCACCACCGCATCCTCGCCGACGGCGTCGAACGGGCCCGCGCCAAACTCGAATACACCCCGCTCGCCACCGCGTTCTGCGGGCGTGAGTTCACCGTGGCCGATCTGCGGCGGGTGTACGAGGTGATGTGGGGCACGAGCATCGATCCGCGCAACTTCCACCGAAAGGTCACCAGCACACCGGGTTTCGTGGAGGCCACCGGCCGCACCACCGCCCGCGACGGCGGCCGCCCGGCGCAGCTCTACCGGGCGGGTCCGGCGCGCGTGCTGCACCCGCCGATGCTACGACCCAATTGACCCCGACCCTCGCTACGGCCGCGGACCGCCGAACAGCGTGACCTCCAGCAGCCGGATCACCTTGTCCTGCGGGCAGATCCGATCGTCGTGGAACGCGCGGCCCAGATCGACCACCAGGGCGAACGCCGCCTGCACCAGAATGCGGGCCTGCCCCTCGGACAGTTCGGGCCGCACCTGGACCAGCAGTTTCACCCATTCGGCCACGATCAGCCGCTGGATATTGCGCAGCACCGTGCGCTCCTCGGCGGGTACGTGCCCGAATTCGGCGTAGTAGACGAAGGTGAGTTCCCGCTCGGCGAACGAGCCCGCCACATAGAGGTCGATCAGCTTCGCCAACGCCTCCGCCGGACTGTTCGACGACGCCGTCGCCGGGCCGATCGCGCCCGAAACCCGGTCCGCCGCACGGCGGAACGCGGCGGCCAGCAGATCGCTCTTGCTGCGGTAGTACCGGTAGACCGCCGACGCCGCCGACAGATCGGCCGCCGTCGCGATGTCCTCGACGCTGACGTTCGGGTACCCGCGCTCGTGGAACAGCTCCACCGCCTTCTTCAGCAGCAGTTCATGTTTGAACGACTGCGGGATCTCCGCCGCCCGATGGGTGTCCGAAACCGGTTGCGGCGCGGGCAGATCCGCGCGCACGATCGTCCACGCGGCCGAATTCAGCGCCGCCGCCAGCGGTTTCACCGGCAGCGTGGCGTGGTGATCGCCGATGCTGCTGATCACGCTGAAGATCGCCACCGAGCGCACGCCGCGCTCGCGCCGCGACAGCTCCGGGCGCAGTTCCCCGATGAGGTCGCGCACCACCGCGACCGCCCTGGTGAATTCGCCGTCCAGCGTCTCGCGGTCGGTGTCGTCGAGATAGCGCCGCTCCCACCGCACCAGCGCCACCGTGGGGCGGTTGGCGATCGTCTCCGCGATGACGGCGTCGATCACGTGCCCCAGCCGCCGCTCCGCGGACCACTCCGCGGCCTCCTCGGGCAGCGTCACCGCGGCCACCGTCGCACCGCTCAGCCGCAGCAGTTCCTCCCGGAACAACGCGTATTTGCTCGGGTAGTGCCGGTAGAGTGCCGCGGAGGAGATGCCCAGGCGGGTGGCGATGTCCTCCATGCTCACCCCGTGGTAGCCGAGCGAACCGAAGGCGGCCGCGGAGGTCGCGGCGATTTGTGCACGGCGATTCTTCGGGCGTCGACGGATGACCCGCTCCGGCGGATCGCCGGCGGGCTGCTCGGTCGGCTGCGCGGCCCCGCGCTGTCCTCGGCTCAAGGTGATGGCCTGTCTCTCGGTTACGGCACGTCGCGCCGGGTTCCGGCGGGCGCGCTCGGGCTGGGGAACGGTGTCGCTGCCCGCACGGGCACGGCGGCGTTCCTCGACATTCATGGTCGCTATCGTAGCGAGCAGCGGTTTTGTGACTGATCAGTGTTACCGACGGTTTCGGCGAAACCGCACTATCCGGTATCGAAACGGCATCGGTTCGTCCCGTTGTACTGGTTCGCCCGGCGGCGCGGGCCGTAGGCTCCCCCAGTCCCAACTCTCTCATCCCCACCCCCGGTCGCCCGAACGGAGTACCCATGCGCACGTTGGACCTGGAACGCACCATCCAGGCGCCCATCGCCGACGTGTTCGAATGGTTGTCCGATGCCACGAATTACCAACGGGTACACCTGATTCGGCGCGTCACGCTGGTGCGGCCGGGCGATGTCGCCGAGCACGGCGTGGGCGCGGTCCGGCTGATCGTCACCCCGCTCGTGCGCGTCACCGTGCGGATCGTCGAATACGAGCCGCCGCGCCTGGTCCGCTACCAGCTCCTGAAGTCCGTTCCGCCGCTGCGCTATCAGGACGGCTTCCTCGCCTTCGCCGAGTCGGGCGCGGGCACGCGCGTGCACTGGCACGCCCGATTCGAGGTCGCCGCACCGCTTTTCGGCGGCCAGTGGACGCTCGCCCTGGCTCCGATCATGTCGCTGGGGGTACGCGGCGTGCTCGCCCGCGCCGATTTCGAACTGCGCCGCTGACTTACGCGTGAAGTAGGTGAACGCCTCCCCGCTACATCAGCCGCCGCATGAAATAGGTGAACCGCAGCGCCGTCGTGGTCGCGGACTCGTCGATGTTCGCGCCGGTGCCGTGTCCGCCCTCGGTGCCCTCGTAGAACAGATACGGATGGCCCTGGGCCGCGAGTTTCGCCGCGAACTTGCGGGCGTGCTGCGGGCCGACGCGGTCGTCCTTGGCGGTGGTCCACAGGAACGGCTCGGGATAGGTGACCTCCGGGCGCAGTTGCTGATAGGGCGAGATCCGTTCGAGGAAGGCCCGCTGCGCCGGATCGTCGACGCTGCCGTACTCCCCGGCCCAGGACGCGCCCGCCGCGATGTGCTCGTAGCGCAGCATGTCCAGCAGCGGGACGCCGATGTCGACCGCGTTGTACAGCTCCGGATGCTGGGTCATGGCCACGCCCATGAGGAGTCCGCCGTTGGAGGCGCCGGTGATGCCGAGGTGGCGGGGCGAGGTGATCCTCCGGTCCGCGAGATCGCGGCTCACCGCCGCGAAATCGTCGAAGGCCCGCTGCCGGTTCGTGGTCAGCGCGGCATCGTGCCAGGCGGGCCCGAATTCGCCGCCGCCGCGAATGTTCGCCAGCGCGAACACCCCGCCCCGCGCCAGCCACAGCCGTCCCGTCTCCGCGCCGTAGTGCGGGGTCATGCTGGCCCCGAAGCCGCCGTAGGCGTTGAGGATCGTGGGATTGGAGCCGTCGTAAGGCATTTCGGCCCGATGCACCACGAAATAGGGGATAGGGGTGCCGTCGGCGGAGGTGGCCTTCAGCTGTTCGACCACCAGACCCGTCGAATCGAATTGCGGTGGAACGCTTTTCACCGCTGCCGCCGCGTTGGTCGCGGTGTCGAGCCGCCACAGCGTGGGCGGTTCGAGAAACGAGGTCACGGTCAGGTAGGCCAGCCCGCTGTGATCGTCGGCCGCCGTGGCCGAGATCGTCGCGTTGTCGGGCAGGGCCAGCGGCGTGGCCGCCCAGGTTCCGTCCGGCCCCGGGTGGTAGACCGTCGCCCGGCCGCGCACGTCGTGCAGCGACAGCACCACCACCTCGTCGCGCGTGGTGAGCACGTCCTCGAGGGCGTCGGCCGGTCCGGGCGCGTACACCGCCGTCGGATGCGGGTGGGCGGGGTCGCGGACGAGCGCGTCGGCGTCGAGCGCGACCAGCGTCCCGGCCGGGAAGGAGATCCCGTCAACGGCCCAATCCTGTTGCAGCGCAATCAGTATCCGCCCGGCGACCATGCCACGCAGTTCGGCCTTGGCGGGCAGCGCGAGCGCGGGGGAGCCGTCGGCGAGCAGCCGGTATTCGTGGTCGAAGAACGACGCGCTGCGGTCGAGCAGGGCCACCCGGCGGTTCGTCCCATCGGTCAACACGATCGGGCGGGTGCTCACATCCTCGCGCGCGCCGCGCCCGACCTCCACCGCGGCGTCCAGCGGCCGCCCGCGCTCCCAGCGCTTGACCACATACGCGTACCCGGAGCTGGTCAGCTCGCCCGGCTGCCATTCCCGCCCGACCAACAGGGTGTCGTCGTCGAACCACGACACCTCCTGTTTGCCGCGCGGCAGCACGAATCCGTCGGGAACGAATCGCGCTGTCTCCAAATCGAATTCGCGAGCCGTGACCGCGTCCTCCCCGCCCTCGGACAGGATCACCAGGCAGCGGGTCTGCCGGGCAGGCGCGCAATCCACCCCCCGCCACACCCAGTTCTTGCCCTCCTCGGCCGCAAGCGCGTCCACATCCAGCACGGTGACCCAATGCGGTTGCGCCGCTTCGTAATCGGCAACCGAAGTCTTCCGCCAAATACCTCGAGTATGGTCCGGATCCTGCCAGAAATTGTAGATCTCGCCATGGATCACGCTCGGCTCGGCCAGCCGATCGGGCGAATTCCCGACCTCCTGGGCGGCGGCCAGATTCCCGGCCCAACGCGGATCCTGTTGCAGCACACCAAGCGTCTTGTTGTTCTCCGCCCGCACCCACTCCCGCACCCGCGCGCTGTCGTTGTCCTCCAGCCACTGATAGGGATCGGTCACCGCCGAAGCCGAGTCCCCGCAAGCGGCCACCACGATCGCGACCACCGCCACGCCCAGCGCGCCGAACCACCTGCGTCCCATGCCAACCTCCCCGCATCAACCCCCGCCGCACAGGTTAGACCACCCCCAACTGGCACGCCGCCCGAACAAACCGCCGCCGCGCCACGAACGATGAGCCCAGCTGACAGCTGAGGATGTAGCGACCTCGGCTGCCGCTCGGGACCCGCGGAAATGACGGCGGATATGGGTGCCGCTGCTGGACCCGATGGCTCATACTGGACCGCGCCGCCGACGCCTTGTCCGGTCCCCTCGGCGCGGTGCCGTCGCCGTGGGTCAGCCCTTTCGATGAAGCGTCATTGGCCAGTGACGCGGCGCGCTGTCTGCGCGTGCTCGGCGACCACCACGGTGCCGCCACCTGGACCGAGCGCATCATCGCGTTGCGGCCCAAAGGAACTCGCTCACGCGCCCTCGCCCAGGTCACCCTCGCGTCCACGCTGATCGATCAGGGCCAGCTCGACGGAGCGGTCACCGTCGCCCAAGACGCCCTCGACGGCATCGACGAGGTGAATTCACACCTGCTCACCGCGCAGCTCCGCCGTGTCGCGGCGCAACTGCGGCCCTACCACCGCAATGCGACAGTGCGACAATTCGCAGACCACCTCGATACGGTGATCTGCGAAAGGACATCCATGCACCGATTGGCAGACACCCGATGACCGGCGCCGAACCGCTCTACCTCCGCGATCCCGCCGCGTACGAGCGAAAGTTGCAGGAGGGCAACCGCAAACAGGCCAAGAAGATCGTCGTCGCCGACGGAGTGTTCCGCGACGAGGCCGGGCGAGTGCTGCTGGTCGACCCGAACTACAAACCGTTCTGGGACCTGCCCGGCGGGATGTCGGAAGCCAACGAGGCCCCCGACGCCACCCTGCGCCGAGAACTCGCCGAAGAACTCGGACTCCACCTGCCTCCGGAACCACCGCCCTTGCTCGTTGTCGACTGGGTACCCCGTGACGAGAACTGGGACGACAAACTGATGTTCGTGTTCGACGGCGGCGTGCTGACCGATGCGCAGATCGAGACCCTCCGTGTGGTCGACGACGAACTCGACGATTTCGGCTTCTTCACCACCAACCAAGCCAGACAACGGCTCCGCCCCGACATCTGGCGACGCCTGGAAACCGCCCTCCGAGCGCTCGACAACGGCCGAACTACCTACACCCGGACACCAGGCACCCAAGCCGACCGGGGCTGACCGTCACCTTCCACCCATTGCTGCTGAGAGTTAATTGAAGGTGACGAGTCGACGCGGATCTTCGCCGAACAGGCGCTCCCGCCGCGTCATCCGTGGGGCGATGTGGCGGTTGACCTTGACCTTTCGGACCGGATTCCGAGTGCTTCTTCGCAGATACTGTCAGTCCCGTTCGGCACCCTCCGGCCATACGACGGTCACCGGCAGCCCTTGCCGTCGTGCCGCCTCCACCACATCGGCGGTCCCGCCGTAGCCGCGGGCGGGTTTGCCGTCCCCACACGGCGAACAACTCGTCGGCATGCTCGAGCATCCGCTCGCTGCCGACCTGATGGGCCTCGGGCGTCGACTCGTCATAGTCCAGCCGGATCGTGTCCGACGCTGCGGCCATGAGTTTGTCGTAGACGGCGTGGTGGTCGACCGGCAGCCCGTCGCGGTACCGGCGCGTGGGCACGATTACGACCAAGGAGCGGGCCCGGCAGCGAGGCTACGCGCCGGAGCTACGACCCATCCTGGAACTGGTGAACCAGGGCAGGCCCGCGCCGGGCATCGCCCTCCCCGGCGCGCCCGCCGAGACCCCGGAGGTGCAGCGGGGAGGCCGCGCCGCCGAACGGGCGCTGGAACTCCGCAAGCAGCAAGGGCTCGAGAAAGGAATCTGACAGCCGGGAGCGAACCCATGGCGGGCGAGATCGAAACCGGCGGAGTGAGCCGAATTGCGGCTGCGGCCGAACGAGCCCCCGATGTCGGTAGGCCCGGCAGGCCGTCGTGCACTGCGACTTCCGTTGGGATGACCTGGAACTCGACACTATTTCAAAGCTTCGATTGTCGTGAAGCCAGAGCGGGAATGGCGGCGATCTTCTCGGGCGGTAGCGACTCCCACCTCAAAGATCGCTCTCGGACAGGTCCGGGTCGACCCGGCGCAGCGCCGACGCGAGCCATTCCGTACCGCGATGCTCGATCGGCATCTCAGCGAGCCCCGCTGTGGCTTCCTCGACCGCTCGGGCGGTATTTCCCAGCAGGGCCAGAACGCCGGCCCGCTGCACGGCTCCAAACCCAGGGGTCCACCAATACATCGCCTCGGGTGGCGTGCCTGATGACGCCGCCGCCTTGTCGGCTGCTGTCAAGGCGCGTTGCGCTTCCCGCGTCTCGCCACGTGCCGCTAGCAGCTCGGCCCGCCGCATCCGGGCGTAGGCGACAAGGACCGGGTGCGCGTTCCGGACACTCAGCGCCGCGTCCGACAAGGCGATAACTTCGTCGTAGTCTCCCGTTGCGCTCCAGGCGACGTAACCGGCAAAGCCCAAGCTGTGCACGAGCCGGTCCGGGTCACGGGATTCTCTCGCCAGGTCCACCGCTGTGGCCAGACTGCGCCGGGCGGCATTGTCCGCCCCGACCGCGTGCTCCAGCCAGCCGCGATACTGCGTCGCCTCCGAGGCAAGCGCCGCTGCTGCTGTGGACTCGGCGGTGTGTGCATGACGTGCGAAGTGCTCGGTCATAGCGGATATGCCTCGCACAACCGGGAGAACCGAGAGTGCGCCCGTCGCATCTTCCACCCGGCGAGCAGATGTCAGTATCGAAGCCACCTCGGACAGGGTGCTGACACCCACTCTGGAAGCTGATCTCACAGCGGCTGTGAGTCGCCCTAAATCCGTTGTGCCCAGCACCCTTTCGTAGGCGACTGTAACCCCAGTAGGGACCGGACGTTGCCCCGTCTCGATCGCACTCAGGTACGTCCGACTGTAGAAGGTCCGTTCGGCCATCCCGCGCAGCGAAATCCCCGCCGCCTCGCGAGCGGCACGTAACAGCGCCCCAGGGTCCACAGTTCCAGCGTAGCGAGCACTGAGGACGCATGTGGACACCGACCGGCGCATCTCCAGTCGTATCGCGTGGTTATCTGGGTCGTGGCTCCGCTGGGGAGTTCGAATCAGCCGTCCGGCTTCCTCTCCAGCGGACTCCTCTCCATCCGAGACGCGACGGAAGAGCGTGAATTGCTATGGGAAACAAGGTTATTGGCTTGATTCGAGCCGAAATGGTCGAAGATGTCCAGATCACCGAGAACGCACTGCACGCTTACGCGGCGGACCGGGGCGATTGCGAATGCAGGTGCACGTGATGGTGCAGTTCCCGGAAATCCCTGTGCCGCTGCACTTCCGGGCCGAGGAGACGGCGGCGCGAGTGTTTCTGAACGAAATGGCGCGCTGGCATGACCGCGCCGTGGTCCGGCTGGATACAGCGGTGACGGAGAGTATGCGCCTGCTGCCGTGTCACCGGCTTTTCGAGGGCTCCTGATCGTGGGGCCGATTGTCTCCCCTCGCGGGCGGAGTGCCCGCCAGATCCAAAGAATTCGGACATACAACCAACTTCGAAGAATCAAGGAGCTGAAATGCCCGCTGAAGGTTCGACTTCCGCGCGCCGCACCCTCGGCCAGAAACTGCGCGCCCTGCGAAAGAAGGCCAGCGTGAGCCAAGCCGCCGCGGCCCGCGTCCTCGGAATCTCCCCCCAAACCATGGGCCGCCTCGAAGAAGGACTCTCCGCACGCTCGGCCAGCGACCTCTACATGAACACCCTCTGCAACCTCTACCACGCCACCGACGACGAGCGACGCCTGATCCTCGCCCTGGCCTGCGAAACCCGCCGCACCGCCCAATGGGGCGGCGGGTGGTGGCAACCCCACCTCGACCGCGAAATTCCCGACTTGGATCCCTACATCGCGCTCGAGGAGCAAGCCATCCGCGTAACGGCGTGGGCGGTCATCCGCTTGCCCCTCCACGTCCGCACTCCCGACTACTGCCGCGCGATGGCCTGGACCGACACCCCCAACGCACCCACCGACCAGATCGAAGAACGCGTCCAACGCCAGCTGAAACGCCAAGCCCGCCTTGATGATTCGTCCTTCGCCGCCGAGATCTTCCTGTCCGAGGCCGCGCTGCGCGAGGAATGGGGTGGCCCTGCCGTCATGGCCGAACAACGCCAACACCTCACCGAACTCGATCAGCGCCCCAACGTGTCGATCCGAGTCGTCCCCTTCACCACCCGCAACCATGTTGGCGCGCTACTCGGCTCCTTCACGCTCCTGGAGTTCCCGATGATGCCCAAATCCCGCATGACCCAACCCCCGATCGTCCACATCGAAGAACACATCGGAGACCTCTACCTCGAACGCGCCCAAGAGATCGCCCGCTACAGATCCGCCATCACCGAACTCCGAAACTCGGTATCGACGTAGCGCTCCTCGGCGTGGGTTCAGCCGAGCGCCGCCAGGGCCATGGCCCGCAGGATGGGCCGAGCCCGGTTGGCCTGGGCGGCCGGGGCGCTGTGCGGGGTGGAGTTGAGCAGGCCGAAGGCCGCGTGGGCCTGCACGCGCGCCGACGCCTCGGGGAGATCCGGCCGAATCTCGCGTAGCACCGACACCCAGACCTCGACATACCGGCGCTGAAACCGGCGCACCTGGCGTCGGGCCGCGTCGGGCAGATTCTCCAGGTCGCGATCCTGGATACGGATCAGCTCCGGCTCACCCAGCGCGAAGTCGAGGTGGAAATCGACCAGCCCGGCGAGCGCCCGCTTGGGCGAATCGGACTGCGCGACAACGGCTTCCCCGCCCGCGAGCAGCCGTCGACTGATCCCCACCAGCAGCTCGACCAGCACCGCCTCCTTGTTGGGGAAGTGCCGGTACACCGCCGGTCCGCTGATCCCCGCGGCCGCGCCCAGATCCTCGAGCCGCACCCCGGGGAAGCCCCGATCGGCGATGAGCCGCGCACCGGCCCGCAACAGCTGCTCCCGGCGCTGCGCCTTGAGCTGTTCGCGGCGGGTGGGCGCGACGGGATCGCTGGTGGTCATCGCGCCTCCTCTCCTCGACCCTCGACATTTCGGTTAATCCACATTATCTTGAATTTCAGTTATTGGCGATTAACCGATCGGGCAGGATGGCGTGATGACGGTTACCCAGGACACCCGGGTCGGCAACCGGGAGGCGCATCGAGCGCTGGTGGCCGAGCTGCGGGACCGGCTCGCGACGGCCGCGCTGGGCGGTCCCGAGCGGGCCCGCGAGCGGCATGTGGCGCGCGGCAAGCTGCTGCCGCGCCAGCGCGTGGACCGGTTGCTCGATCCGGGCAGCCCGTTCCTCGAGCTGTCCCCGCTGGCCGCGGACGGCATGTACGGCGGGGATTGTCCGGGCGCGGGCGTGATCGGCGGCATCGGCAGGATCTCGGGGCGCGAATGCGTCGTGGTGGCCAACGACGCCACGGTCAAGGGCGGCACCTACTACCCGATGACGGTCAAGAAGCATCTGCGCGCGCAGGAGATCGCGCTGCAGAACCGGCTGCCCTGCGTCTATCTGGTCGACTCGGGCGGCGCGCACCTGCCGCATCAGGACGAGGTGTTCCCCGACCGCGACCACTTCGGCCGCATCTTCTACAACCAGGCGACCATGAGCGCCCAGGGCATCGCCCAGATCGCCGCCGTGCTCGGTTCGTGCACCGCGGGCGGGGCGTACGTACCCGCGATGAGCGACGAGGCCGTCATCGTGCGCGAGCAGGGCACCATCTTCCTGGGCGGCCCGCCGCTGGTGAAGGCCGCCACCGGCGAGGTGGTCACGGCCGAGGAACTCGGTGGCGGCGAACTACATTCGCGCGTCTCGGGCGTCACTGATCACTTGGCCGAGGACGACGAGGACGCGCTGCGCATCGTGCGCCGCATCGTCGCCACGCTCGGCCCGAAATCCGCTGCGCCGTGGGAGGTTTCGCCCACCGTCGAGCCGATCGCGCCGCAGGAGGAGCTCTACGACGTCGTCCCGGTCGACGCGCGCACCCCCTACGACGTGCGCGAGGTCATCACCCGGATCGTCGACGGCGGCGAATTCGGCGAGTTCAAGGCCGAATACGGCCGCACCCTGGTCACGGGTTTCGCCCGCATCCACGGCCACCCGGTCGGCATCGTCGCCAACAACGGCGTGCTGTTCGCCGAATCCGCCCTCAAGGGAGCGCATTTCATCGAACTGTGCGACAAGCGCTCGATCCCGCTGATCTTCCTCCAGAACATCACCGGCTTCATGGTCGGGCGCGACTACGAGGCGGGCGGCATCGCCAAACACGGCGCGAAGATGGTGACCGCCGTGGCCTGCGCGCGGGTGCCCAAGCTGACGGTGGTCATCGGCGGCTCCTACGGCGCGGGCAACTACTCCATGTGCGGGCGCGCGTACTCCCCGCGCTTCCTGTGGATGTGGCCCAACGCCCGCATCTCGGTCATGGGCGGCGAGCAGGCCGCCTCGGTGCTGGCGACCGTGCGCGGCGATCAAGTCGGCGACTCCTGGAGCGAGCGGGAACAGGAGGAGTTCAAGGCGCCCATCCGCGAACAGTATGAGCGCCAAGGCAATCCGTACTACTCGACGGCGCGGCTGTGGGACGACGGCGTGATCGATCCGGCCGACACCCGCACGGTGCTGGGCCTGGCCCTGTCGGTGTGCGCGCAGGCGCCGCTGGCCCCCGTTTCCTACGGCGTCTTCCGGATGTGATGGCGATGATGATGCGGACCACCCAACCCCTCCCCTTCGACACCGTCCTCGTCGCCAATCGCGGCGAGATCGCGGTGCGCGTCATCCGCACGCTGCGCGCCCTGGGCATCGCCTCGGTCGCGGTCTACAGCGACGCCGACGCCGACGCCCGCCATGTGCGCGAGGCCGATGTCGCGGTGCGCCTCGGCCCGGCCCCGGCGCGGCAGAGCTATCTCGACATCGAGCGCGTGGTGGACGCCGCGCTGCGCACCGGCGCGCAGGCCGTGCACCCGGGTTACGGCTTCCTGTCGGAGAATCCGGCCTTCGCCGCCGCGCTGGCGGCCGCGGGCGTCGTATTCCTCGGGCCGCCCGCGCGGGCCATCGAGATCATGGGCGACAAGATCGCCGCCAAGAACACCGTCGCCGCGTTCGGCGTCCCCGTGGTGCCCGGCATCGCCCGGCCCGGTCTCACCGACGACGAATTGATCGGCGCCGCAACCGAAATCGGCTATCCGGTGCTGGTGAAGCCGTCCGCGGGCGGCGGCGGCAAGGGGATGCGGCTGGTGCACGAGCCCGCCGGGCTGCCCGACGCGCTGGTGAGCGCCCGGCGCGAGGCGGCCGCGGCCTTCGGCGACGACACCCTGTTCCTGGAGCGGTTCGTCACCCGCCCCCGGCACATCGAGGTGCAGATCCTCGCCGACCGCTACGGCGGGGTGCTGCATCTGGGCGAGCGCGAATGCAGCCTGCAACGCCGCCATCAGAAGGTCATCGAGGAGGCGCCCTCCCCGCTGCTGGACGCCGAGACCCGGGCGCGGATCGGCGCGGCGGCCTGCGACACCGCCCGCAGCGTCGACTACGTGGGCGCGGGCACGGTGGAATTCATCGTCTCCGCCGACCGCCCCGACGAGTTCTTCTTCATGGAGATGAACACCCGCCTCCAGGTCGAGCATCCGGTCACCGAATTGGTCACCGGCGTCGATCTGGTCGAATGCCAGATCCGGGTGGCCGCCGGGGAGAAGCTCGCCGCCGAACAGGACGACATCCGCCTCACCGGGCACGCCGTCGAGGCCCGCGTCTACGCCGAGGATCCGGGCCGCGACTTCCTGCCCACGGGCGGCACGGTGCTCGCGCTGGCCGAACCGGACGGCGACGGCGTGCGGGTGGATTCGGGTCTGCGCGCGGGCACCGTGGTCGGCAGCGACTACGACCCGATGCTCGCCAAGGTCATCGCGTACGCCCCCGACCGGGACCGGGCCCTCGCGAAACTCGATCGCGCCCTGGCGGATACGGCCGTTCTGGGGGTGCGCACCAATACCGATTTCCTCCGCTTCCTGCTCGCCGACCCCGATGTCCGCGCGGGCCGCCTAGACACGGCCCTGCTCGACCGCCGCGCCGCCGACTTCCACCCTGCCGACCCCGGCGACGGCCATTTCATCGCCGCGGCCGCGCTGCGCTGGCTCGCCCACTGGCCCACCGACCCCGCCACGCCCTGGGACCAGCCCACCGGCTGGCGACTCGGCGCCCCGGCCCCGACCATCTTCCGCCTCACCGGCGGGGACCGCACCGTGCACGTCTCGCTGACCGGCACCCCGGCCGACGCGCGGGTGTGGCTCGACGAGGGCGAAAAGCGTTCTCTCGCCGTGACTTCGGGCCGCGACCTCACCCTGACCCTCGACGGCGTCCGCACCACCTACCTCGTGGCCCACCACGACGATCAGATCTGGGTCGCCGATCGCACCGCCGTCACCCTCATCCGGGAGGTGGCCGAGGCGAGTCCGCGCGCCACCACCGAACAGGCCGCCGACGCCGAGATCCGCAGTCCCATGCCGGGTTCCGTGATCGCCGTCCCGGCCACCCCGGGCGCGGTGGTCCCCGCGGGCGCCCCGGTCGTCGTCGTGGAGGCCATGAAGATGGAACACACCCTCACCGCCCCCATCGCCGGAACCGTCGAACTGCTGGCCGGACCGGGCGATCAGGTGCGGGTCGACCAGGTCCTCGCCCGCATCGTCCCCGACACCGATCCGAAGGACACCCCCGCATGACCGAATTCCTGTCCACGGGAACGCTTCCCGACCACTACCGCGATCTGGCCCTGACCGTGCGCGACTTCGCCCGCCAAGTGGTCGCCCCGGTCGCGGCGAAACACGACGAGGAGCACAGCTTCCCCTACGAGGTGGTCGCGGGCATGGCCGATATGGGCCTGTTCGGCCTGCCGTTCCCCGAGGAGTACGGCGGGATGGGCGGGGACTACTTCGCCCTGTGCCTGGCCCTCGAGGAACTCGGCAAGGTCGACCAGAGCGTGGCCATCACCCTGGAGGCCGGAGTCTCGCTGGGCGCCATGCCGATTCACCGGTTCGGCACCGAGGAGCAGAAGCGGGAGTGGCTGCCGCAGCTGACCAGCGGGCACGCCCTGGCCGCGTTCGGCCTCACCGAACCGGGGGCGGGCAGCGACGCGGGCGGCACCCGCACCACCGCGGTCCTCGACGGCGACGACTGGATCATCAACGGCAACAAGCAGTTCATCACCAACTCCGGCACCGACATCACCCGCCTGGTGACGGTGACCGCGGTGACCGGCCGCTCTGGGGACAAGAAGGAGATCTCCACCATCCTGGTCCCCACCGACACGCCCGGCTTCACCGCCGAACCGGCCTACAGCAAGGTCGGCTGGAACGCCTCCGACACCCACCCGTTGACCTTCACCGATGTCCGTGTGCCGCGGGCGAATCTGCTCGGCGAACGCGGCCGCGGCTACGCCAACTTCCTGCGCATCCTCGACGAGGGCCGGATCGCCATCGCCGCGCTGGCCGTCGGCGCGGCGCAGGGCTGTGTGGACGAGAGCGTGCGCTACGCGGGCGAACGGGAGGCGTTCGGTCAGGTCATCGGCCGCAATCAGGCGGTCGCGTTCAAGATCGCGCGGATGGAGGCGCGCGCCCACGCCGCCCGCGCGGCGTACTACGACGCCGCCGCGCTCATGCTGGCGGGCAAGCCGTTCAAGAAGCAGGCGTCGATCGCCAAACTCGTCGCCAGCGAGGCCGCGATGGACAACGCGCGCGATGCGACGCAGATCTTCGGCGGCTACGGTTTCATGAACGAATACGCTGTGGCACGGCATTATCGGGACAGCAAGATTCTGGAAATCGGTGAGGGCACCACGGAGGTGCAGCTGATGCTGATCGGACGGGAGCTGGGCCTGTGAGCGCACCGCTACGCCGCGAGGTGCAACGCGGCCTGTGGTTCGAGGAGTTCGCCACCGACGTGATCTACGAGCACCGCCCCGGCCGCACCATCACCGAGGCCGACAACGTGCAGTTCACCACGGCCACCATGAACACCCAGGCGCTGCATCTGGACGCGGCGTTCGCCGAGGCGCAGCCGCCGTTCCATCAGCGGCTGGTCAATTCGATGTTCACGCTGTCCACCCTGGTCGGGCTGTCCATCACCCAGCTCACCCAGGGCACGATCGTCGCCAATCTCGGCTTCTCCGAGGTCGCCTTCCCCAAGCCGCTGTTCCACGGCGACACCCTGTACGCGGAGACCGTGGTCACCGACAAGCGGGAGTCGCGCAGCCGCCCGGGGGAGGGGATCGTGACCTTCGCCCACACCGGCCGCAATCAGCACGGCGACGTGGTGGCCACCGCCGTGCGCAAGACGCTCGTCCGGATGAGGCCCGCATGACGTGGGAGATGGCCGGTCCGGCCTGGCTGTTCTGCCCCGCCGACCGCCCCGAACGCTTCGCCAAGGCCGCCGCCGCGGCCGATGTGGTGATCCTCGATCTGGAGGACGGCGTGGCCCCCGCCGACAAGGCCGCCGCCCGGGAGGCGCTGCTGTCCACACCGCTGGATCCGCGGCACACGCTCGTGCGCGTGAACGCCCCCGGCGGGGCGGACCACGCGCTCGACCTGGAGACCCTCGCCCGCACCTCCTACGAGCGCGTCATGGTCCCCAAATGCGAGAGCGCCGAACAGCTTTCGGCGCTGCCGTACCAGGCCGTCGCGCTCATCGAATCCCCGCTGGGCGCGCTGGCCGTCGACGCGATCATGCGCTCGGACACCGCCATCGGCGTGATGTGGGGCGCGGAGGATCTGGTCGCCGCGCTCGGCGGCAACGCCAGCCGCCGCGCGGACGGCGAGTACCGCGACGTCGCCCGGCACGTCCGCTCGGCGTCCCTGCTCGCGGCCAAGGCGTACGGCAAGTTCGCCCTCGACTCGGTGTATCTGAACATTCGCGACCTGGACGGGTTGCGGGCCGAGACCGAGGACGCGGTGGCGGTCGGCTTCGACGCCAAGGTGGCCATCCACCCCACCCAGGTGCCGGTCATCCGCGCCGCCTACACCCCCACCGACGACGAATTGTCCTGGGCCCGGCGGATACTCGCCGCGGTGCCGGACAATCGGGGCGTCTTCGCATTCGAGGGCCGCATGGTCGACGGCCCGGTCATCCGCCACGCCGAACGGATCGTCCGGCGCGCGGGCTAGGACAGGAGAGTGATCGCGATGCAGCCGCAGTGGGTGCCGGATCAGCGGGACGTCGCGCGGGCGCGCGTCACCGATTTCGCCCGGTTCGCCGGTGCGCGAACCGGACTCGACTTCCCGGACTACCACGCGCTGTGGCGCTGGTCGGTCGACGACCTGTCCGGCTTCTGGGGTGCGCTGTGGGCGTACTTCGACCTCGGCCCCACCCCGGAGACGGTGCTGTCCGACACGAGTATGCCGGGCGCGCAATGGTTTCCGGGCGTGCGCCTGAACTACGTCGATCAGGTGGCGCGGCAGGCGCGCACCGATCGGCCCGCCATCGTGTATCTGAGCGAGGGCGGCGCGGCGACCGAGATCTCCTGGGCCGAGCTGCTGGGCCGCACCGCGACCTTCGCGGCGGTGCTGCGCGCGCGGGGCGTGCAGCCCGGCGATCGGGTCGTCGGCTATCTGCCCAACATCCCCGAGGCCGTGATCGCCTTCCTCGCCACCGCCAGCCTCGGCGCGGTGTGGAGCGCCTGCGGCCAGGACTATTCGGCCAAGGCCGCGCTGGATCGGCTCGGCCAGCTCGAACCGGTCGTGCTGGTGACCGCCGACGGTTACCGCTACGGCGACAAGGCGCACGACAAGACCGCGGAAATCGCCGAGCTGCGCGCGGGCCTGCCGACCCTGCGCGACACCGTCGTGGTCTCCCGGCTCGGTGCGACGGTGCCCAACTCGCAGGACTGGGCCGAGATCACCGCACCCTCCGGGGCCGAGATCAATACGGGCGAGGTCGATTTCGACCACCCGCTATGGGTGCTGTACTCCTCGGGCACCACCGGCAAACCCAAGGGCATCGTGCACGGCCACGGCGGCGTCGTGCTGGAGCATCTCAAAGCCGTTGCGCTGCAAGCCGATATCGGCCGCGACGACGTGTTCTTCTGGTACACCAGCCCGAGCTGGATGATGTGGAACTTCCAGGTGGCGGGCCTGCTGGTCGGCGCGACCATCGTCTGTTACGACGGCAGCCCGGCCTGCCCGACGCCGGACGCGTTGTGGGACTTGGCCGCTCGCACCGGAACCACGGTGCTCGGCACCAGCCCCGGCTATGTGCTGTCGTGCGTCAAGGCCGGTGTCGTGCCGAAGCGCGACCACGATCTGTCCGCGTTGCGCGCGGTCGGCATCACCGGCTCGGCGCTGCCGCCGTCGTCGTCGCTCTGGTTGAGCGAGAACGTCGGCGAGCGCGTGCAGGTGTCCTCGATCAGCGGGGGCACCGACGTGGTGTCGGCCTTCCTCGGCGGCGTGCCCACGGTCCCGGTGTGGCCCGGCGAACTGTCGGTGCCGTTCCTCGGCGCGGCGGTCGACGCGTGGGACGTCACCGGGCATCCGGTGCGCTGTGAGGTCGGCGAGCTGGTGCTCACGAAACCCATGCCGTCCATGCCGCTGAAGTTCTGGAACGATCCGGACGGATCCCGGTATCGCGCGGCGTATTTCGACATGTTCCCCGGCGTGTGGCGGCACGGCGACTGGATCACCATCACCGACCACGGCAGTTTCGTGGTGCACGGCCGCTCCGACTCCACCCTCAACCGGCACGGCATCCGGATGGGTTCGGCCGATATCTACCAGGCCGTGGAGGCGTTGCCGGAGGTCGCGGAGTCGCTCGTCATCGGCGTCGAGCGGCCGGACGGCGGCTACTGGATGCCGCTGTTCGTGGTGCCCGCCGAGGGGGCCGAACTCACCGACGAACTGGCCGACCGGATCAAGGCCGTGATCCGCGCGGAGGTCTCGCCCCGGCACGTGCCCGACGCGATCATCCCCGCGCCGGGCGTCCCGCACACCCGCACGGGCAAGAAGCTCGAGGTGCCGATCAAACGGCTGTTCCAAGGCGCGGATCCGGCGAAGGTGGTGGAGCGCACGGCCGTCGACGATCCGGCGCTGTTGGACTGGTACGCGGCGGTGACCCCGCCGTGCTGAGCGTCCCGTCCACCATGCGGTAAACCGCGTCCATCCGGTCCAGGTGGTCCACGTCGTGGGTGACCAGCAGGGTCGCGGTGCCGTGGGCACGCGCGATGTCGAGCAGCAGGTCCAGGACGGCCGCGCCGCGCTCGCGGTCCAGGGCGCTGGTGGGCTCGTCGACCACCAGCAGGTCCGGATCGTGCACGAGGGCGCGGGCGATGTCGACGCGCTGGCGTTGTCCGCCGGAGAGTTGCTCGGGGCGTTTGTGCTCGTGCCCCGCCAGACCGACCGCGGCGAGGAGATCGGTTGCGCGCGAACGGATTCGGCGGCGTTCGCGCGGCGGCACCAGCGGACGGCCGCCGAGGTGGGCCATGACCTCGAGCTGTTCGAGGGCGGTGAGGGCGGGGAGGAGATTCGGCTGCTGGAAGACGATGCCGATCCGCTCCCGGCGCAGCCGCGCGGCCTCCCGTCGGCCCAGCGCAGTCAGTTCGATTGCGCCGGAAGGGGTTTCCAGGTCGATGCGGCCGGAGTCCGGGCGGATCAGCGTCGACACGGCGGCGAGCAGGCTCGACTTCCCCGATCCCGAGGGGCCGGTCACGGCGGCGATCTCGCCGCCGCGCACCCGCAGGTTCACCGCGTCCAGCGCGGTGACGCGCCCGGCGCCGTCGGGGTAGGTGAGGGTCAGGTCGGTCACGGTCAGTGTGGTCATCGAAATACCCTGTCGCTCAACGGTTCCGGTTTAGGGCGGTCAGCGGATCGGCGGTGGCGAGGAAGCGCACCGCGCCCGCCGCGCCCAGCAGGCCGAGCCCGATCAGCGCGGCCGCGGGGGTAAGCGTCGTGGCGGCGGTCAGCGCGAATGGCACGGCGTCGCCGAGGAATCCGGCGGCCATCGCCGTCACCCCCACCCCGAGCCCGACGCCGAGCACCAGCACCAGCAGCGCCTGGCCGAGCGCGTCGCGCACCAGGGATCCGGTGGTGGCGCCCAGGGCCTTCAGCGTCGCTACGTCGGGGGTGCGCTGAATCGTCCACACCACGAAGAACGCCCCGATCACCAACGCGGAGAGCGCGAACAGCAGGACCGTCATGAGGGTCAGGGAGGTGTTCTCGGCCTGGTACGACGAGATCGCCTGCGGCGCATCGGAAACGGGGATCGCGCGGGTGCCGGTGGCCGGGGGGTGCGGGACGCCGGAGACCACGAGGACCGTCGCCGCGCCGCCGCGCGGCAGCACGGTTCGCCAGTCCGCCAGGGTCGTCCAGACCACCGGCGTGTGCGCGTACCAGTCGTCGCCGCCGACCGCGGACACCGTGAACTCGGCCGGGCCGATCGTGATCCGATCCCCCGTCGTGGCTCCCAGCCGGTCGGCCGCGGGCGCGCTCAGCACCACGGTCCCCGGCTCGGTTGCCATGCGATTGCCGAAGGCGTCGCCGTCCACCCCGAACACGGCGATCGGCGTGGGCGCGCCGCCGTCGCGGGTCGCCTGCGCGCGGCCGATGCCCACCGGGTCGACCACCCCACCCGAATCGTGCCATTCCCGTACCTGTTCCGCGCTCAGCGCCGACGCGTCGAACGACGGCGACGACCCGGTATCGGCGAAGACCACCGCGTCCCCGCGGATCCGCTGCACCGCGGCGATGTTCTGATGGGCCAGCCCGGCGGTCAACCCGCTCAGGAAGCTCACCAGCAGCGCGACCAGCACGACGACCGAGGTGATGAGCAGGAAGCGGCCGCGGGCGGCCCGCAGATCCCGGAGTGCGACGAACATGCCTCCACCCTGTCGGCGATCGGCGCGCGTGCCATCGGGCGCGGGAACCATTCGCGGCCCATCGCGCGATGGCCGCCGAATCCGTCTTTCGATGGATGCCGTCCCGATAACCCCGCATAAGCTGACACGGTGCACCGCTCGCCGCTCGCCCCCGTCTTCGCCGCGTTGCAGGTCGGCCTGCACGCGCTCATGGTGGCGCTGACGGTCGTGGTGGTCGTGCGGGGTTTGCTGCTCGACAGCGGACATCGGTGGGCCGTGGGCGTGCTGGCCGCGGTGTTCCTGCTCACCTACTTCGCGGGCGTCCGGCTGCGCGGGCGGCCCATTGCGGCCCGGATTTGGCTGGGCGTGCTGACCCTGCTGTGGGTGGGGTTGGTGGCGATCGTGCCGGACGCCGTCTACCTGGTGTTCCCGCTGTACTTCCTGTATCTGCATCTGCTGCCCCGGTTGTGGGGCGTGCTCGCGGTCGCGATCGCCACCGCGGCGGCCGTGCTCGGCTACGAACTGCACAAGGGCTGGAACGTCGGCGGCGTGATCGGCCCGATCGTCGCCGCGCTGGTGGCGATCGCGATCGGCCTCGGCTACCGGGCCCTGTTTCGCGAGGCCGCCGACCGGCAGCGCCTCATCGACGAATTGCTCACCACCCGAGCCACTCTCGCCGAACAGGAACGCACCGCCGGGAAGCTCGCCGAACGCGAACGGCTCGCCCAGGAGATCCACGACACGGTGGCGCAGGGCCTGTCGAGCATCCAGCTGCTGTTGCACGCCGCCGAACGCGCGGCCCCCGATCATCCCGCGCTGCCGCAGATCCGCCTGGCCCGCGACACCGCCGCCGACAGCCTGGTCGAAACCCGCCAGCTCATCGCCGAACTCACGCCCGCTCCGCTGGACGGCCAATCGCTGACCGACGCGCTCGACCGCATCGCCCAGCGCGCGGGCGCGGCCGGGGTGCGGGCGCAGGTACTGGTCGAGGGCGAACCCGAGCGGCTGCCCATGCCCGTCGAGGCCGCGCTCGTGCGGGTCGCCCAGGGCGCGGTGTCGAACGTGGTCCGGCACGCCCGCGCCGAACGCATGCGCATCACGCTCACCTACGCGGGCGACGCCGTGCATCTGGACGTGGTCGACGACGGCGTCGGGATCGACCCGGAGGTGTTCGGGCGCGGCACATTCGGGCTCAACGCCATGCGCAGCCGCGTCGAACAGCAAGGCGGCGGCATGAGCGTGGAATCCGAACCCGGCCACACCGCGGTCACCGTCTCGTTCCCGTTGGAGGAGCCGTGATCCGGCTGCTGCTCGCCGACGATCACGCCATCGTCCGCGCCGGGCTGAAGGCGCTGCTGGATTCGGGCGAGGACATCCTCGTCGTCGGCGAGGCCGCCACCGCGGAGGAGGCCGTCGCCTTCTGTCGCGCGCACCCCGTGGACCTGGTGTTGATGGACCTGCGCTTCGGCGCGGGCACCTCGGGCGTGGCCGCCACCGCCGCGGTGCGCGGGCTGCCCGACCCGCCGAACGTCCTCGTGGTCACCAACTACGACACCGACGCCGACATCCTCGGCGCGATCGAGGCGGGCGCGTGCGGCTACATCC
This sequence comes from Nocardia sp. NPDC003482, assembly GCF_053588115.1. Lineage (NCBI taxonomy): Bacteria > Bacillati > Actinomycetota > Actinomycetes > Mycobacteriales > Nocardiaceae > Nocardia > Nocardia sp. NPDC003482. Next base: position 245,436 of record NZ_JBSFPI010000004.1, on the reverse strand, counting down.
TCAAGGACACCCCACCCGCCGAACTCCTCGCCGCCGTGCGCGGCGCCGCGGCCGGGGAGAGCGTGCTGTCCCCGTCGGTCGCCTCCAAACTCATGACCCGCGTCCGCAAACCCGACACCACCCTGAGCCCGCGCGAGATCGAGGTGCTGCGCCTGGTGGCCGACGGCCACTCCAACCGGGAGATCGGCAAACGCCTGTTCCTCAGCGAGACCACGGTGAAATCCCATCTGGTGCACATCTATTCGAAGCTCGGCGTCAAATCGCGCACCTCCGCCGTGGCCCGCGCCCGCGAACGCGGCGCGATCTGACCCCGCCGCGCTTCACCCCCGTTCCCGCCGGCGCCCCGTACGCTCCCCCCATGGCCTCACTCACCGACCCGCAGGTCCGCGACTTCCTCTCCGAGGGCACCCGCACCGCCAAACTCGCGTTCGTGACCACCGACGGCCGCCCCGTCATCAACCCCGTCTGGTTCATAGTCGAAGACGACACCCTGATCTTCAACACCGGCAAAGCCACCGCCAAGGGCAAGGCGATCCTCCGCGACCCCCGCGTAGCCCTCTGCGTAGACCTGGAGGAACCCCCCTACGGCTACTTCCAAATCCAGGGCACCGCAACGACTTCCGAGGACCCCACCGAACTCCTCCGCACCGCCACCGCCATCGCCGCCCGGTACATGGGGCAGGAACGTGCGGAGGAATTCGGCAAGCGGAACGGGGTACCGGGGGAATTGGTGGTCCGGGTCCGGCCGACGAAGATCCTGGGCGGTCTGAATATGACGGAATAGCCTGCTGATTTCGGCCATTATCAAAACGGGCTTGTTTCACTGTAACAGTTCCGGCGGTCTTTCCTATGCATCGGGTGTCGATGCGGCCACTCGCCGTATCTCATTCGATGCGCAGGGGATACCCCTGCCTTTCGCACAGACAGGGGAATTCCATGACCGAGCCGCAGTATCCCGCCCAGAACGGTCCACAATATCCGCCGCCTCCTTATCAGCAGCAGTATCCGGTGCCGCCGAAACAACGGAAGCGGCGCGTATGGCCGTGGATCGTTCTGGCGCTGATCGTCTTGATGTTCGGTGGGTGTTTCGCCCTGCTCGGCGGCGCCGTGCACGAGGCTTCGAAGGTGGAGGACAAGCGCACCACCGCGGCTCCGGTGGGATCCGAGGTGCGTGACGGCAAATTCGCCTTCCGGGTCACGGGAATCGATCCGGCGGTGGCCACGGTCGGGGACAACCCCTATCTGCGCAAGCAGGCGCAGGGCGAATACGTGCTGGTCCATGTCGATGTCACGAATGTCGGAGACGCGGCGCAGAGTTATTTCGGGGACAATCAGAAGCTGATCGACGATCAGGGCAAGTCCTACACCAACGACACCGCCGCCGAGATGAACGTGAATCGTGACATCACCGCCGAGATCAACCCGGGCAACAAACTCTCGGTAACCATTGTCTTCGACCTGCCCAGAGGTACCGTTCCGGCGGCAGTCGAATTTCACGATTCCGCGTTTTCCGGCGGCGCCCGGGTCGCCCTGAAATAAGGTCGACTCAATAATCGGCGACGGTTTCCTCGATCACCGTCTCGACGTCCTCCGGCAATAGGAACCCTTGATCGACGAGTTGTTCCGCCGCGGCCCGCACGGCGTCGGCATATGCCGCGCGGGTCGGGTAGCGCTCCTGGACCGTGGGACGGTCGGGTGGGAAGGGGAGTTTGCTGCCGAGGCGTTCGTAGAGGACGTTCGGCAAGCCCTCGATCGGGCGGCGGGGATTCCAGCCCGTGTAGACGGCGAGCGGGGCGGCGACGGCCGGGAGGCGGATACCGGCGATCTCGTTGCCGTCCTCGTCGGTGGCGGAGACGAGGCTCGGGTACGGCTCGCCGCGGACGACCGGCCAGCGGCCGATGCCGTGGTCGGCGTCCGGGCCGAGGTCCAGGTGATGGATGCGGGGGAGCAGGGCCGGATCCGGGTGGCGGACATGGGCGAACGGGTCGAGCGCCCGCTCGGGCGGGACGGCGGTTCCGTCGGCCACGCGCGGGACCCGGCTGGCCGGTGCGGGCACGCCCTCGGACACCCAGCGTTGTAGTGCCATCATCAGCGCGCGCAGCACGGGCTGGGAATCGAGGTCGTGCGGCGGATTGCTGCCCGCCATAACGCTTTTCAGCGGATTCGGCCCGAAATGATCCGTCCCCGCGATCGAGTAGACCCGCACGTCGGGGTCCTCGCCCGCGTCCACACCCTCCGGCGCGTGCACCAACGAGCCGTCGCCGCGCCAATACTCCGAGGCGCTGTTGCTCAGCAGCACCTTCGGCACGCCACCCGATTCCCGTTGCCGCGCAAGCAATCCCGCACTGTCGAACGGTGGCAGACTCCCGAACCCGTCCACCCCCGTCAACGACGGCTGCGCGTACCGATGGTTGAACTCTCCCCGTGCCCCGCTCGCCACATGCGCGAACACCCCATCGAAAACCTGACGCCCACTCTCGTCGAGATTCATCCCGTCCCAGAGGAACTGCCGCAGAAACCGCCCCGACTGCGAAATCCCGAACCCGAAGGCCCGCTCGATCCCTCCCTCGGACCGCAAGTGCGCCACCACATCCCGAACCGCCAGCAACCCGCACCCCGCCACCGGTGCCCGATCGGTCCGGTAGAACAACTCGTACCAGTGAAACGCCTTGAATCCCCCCTCCAGCTCGACATGCGTCGAATCGGTGAATCGCCAAGCCCCCCGCGGGATCTCGGTCCGCTCCCCGTCCGGCGCGGTCCGCACGGTCAACACCGCCTCCGGATCATCCACATCCACCGTCGGATACGCCGAGAACCGAAAGAACACCCCCATCCCCGGCATGGTGTCACTCACCGAATGCCGCCGCTCATCACTGTCCCCCCGCCACTCCACCCGCATCCACCCCGGCCCCACCGCAACCTCCGGCACGGTCACCCCCAAACTCCCCACCCCCCTCCGCACATCCCACTGCCACCCACACCAGACAATCGTCCACCCCCGCTCCAACAAAAACCCATCCCCCGGATCGACCCGCTCGAGATCCCGGAAATCCACCACAGCCCCCCGACTGAACGGCAACGTCCCCAACCGCCCCCGATTGGGCACCACCAACAACAAATCCCCGTTCCCCCCACCCACCGGCCGCAACACCCGAAGATCGGCATCGAACCGAACCTTGCCATCGAGCTCCCGCTTCACCCGATCCAGATCCACGATCCGTGCGTTAGCCGGATGCCCCGGATCCACCGCGAACCCGACCGTCCCCGTGACCAATTCGTACCGGTCATCGATGTACGGCGAAACCGATTGCACCCGAACTGCTTCCACTGCCATGGGGTGAGTCTATGGCCAGGGGATGCGGCCCGCCGAGGACTCCGAATGGTGCATTCGGGTCGAATGGATTCGCGCGTGAGCCGCGCGCTCTCGACCGCACGTCCCCGGATTCGCTAGGCTCGACCAGCGTGATCGAAGGAGGGGGAGTATGGGTTTCGCGGTGAATCCGGATGGCCTGCGCGCGGCGGCCGGAGCGCTGGCCTTGTCGACCGCGGACGTCGACAACGCGCCGAAGCTCGGCGCCGCTCCGGTCGCCGGGCGGCTGGCGGGGTTGGCGGTCGGGCTGGAACTCGGCAAGTCGGATGCCGCGAGCCAGCAGGCGAAGGACGTGCTGAAGGCCCGGCTGAATCAGTTCGCCGCCCTGCTGCTGGTGTCCGCGGACACCTTCGCCGGTACGGATCTCGACGCGGCACAGCGCCTCGCGGCCGTCGCCGATCTGAACTCCGGTGATCCGCACGGAGGGAAGTAGCGATGCCGACGCCCCGCGAACTGCTCGTGATGGACGTGTCCGGGCTGGCCGAGGTCGCCGATCGTGCCGTCCGCATCGCCGACGCGATCGTCAAGGTGTCCAATGCCATGCACACCACCATCCACGACGATCTGGCGTGGCAGGGTGTGGCCCGTCAGGCGGCGGGTGACAAGGCCGATCGGGAGCAGACGCAGATGCGCGCGATCGCCACCGCCTACGACGACCTCGGGGCGGCGTGCGCCGGTGCCGCCCGCGATCTGGAGCACCCCATCGCCGAAGCGAAGACCATCCTCCAGCACTATGCCGTGCCGCCCGTGGCGGTCGCGGACGACTGGACGGTCACCGGTGTCGAGGACTGGGATTCGGAAGCGGGCGTTCAGCTTTCGCGATTGCCCGCCCTCGTGGACTCGCTCGCGCGGGCGGACACGACCTGGTCCGCCGCGATCGCCGCGGCCAATGGCGAATTGGCCGCGCTGGCCCCGGCAGCCGCGCTCGCCGCGGCGAATTCCGCTGTGCAGCAGGACAAGCAGCGAGACGACCGCGCCGATCCCGATCGAATCCGCACCTCCGCGGCCGCTTTTCAACAGATGTTCGGCCGCCCGCCGGTGACGCCCACCGATTGGACGACCGCCGAGGCGCTGAATCCGAAAAGCTACGACCCGAAGTACCAGGGCGTCGATCCGGCGATCCGGGTGGTCCGGATCCGTCCCGTGCCCGGCCAGGGCGTGGTCCGCACCAGTCAATACATCGAGCAGCGAGATGTCAGCAATCCGTTCAATGGCGGCGATTCCCTGAATCCCGTCGCCCGTGATCGCGGCGACGACCGAACGGCCGCCGCTGATTTCGACCCCGAGCACGCTCGCGTGACGATGTACGTCGACTACGAGAACGGGATCGTCGTCATGCGGCAGAACCCGTCGGTGGAGCAGAACAGCGACGGTAGCCCGGGCGCGGCCAAGGTGACCGAGCCCGAGGGCCGCGTCTGGCAGAATCCCGACGGTTCCGTACGTGTCCAGTACTCGGCGGCGAATCCGTTCGCGCCCGGCATATCCAAGAATCCGCCGTTGCTTGGCGATCATGCAATGACGGTCAACGGCGACCTGGTGTTCTCCCCGGGGCAGCACGGGGTCGAGATCAACGGGACGCGAACGAACTATCCCTCGCTCGAGGCATACCAGGACTGGCCGGACGGAAGAACGAACACGCTCGTGATCGACCCGGCGGCCGCGGGCAATTCGGGCGGGCCCGGGATGAATCTGCCCTTTCATCACGACCTCGGCCCCCGAGGCGGGAGCGCGTTCCACGCGTTCGACGAACCCGACGGCTGGAATTATCAGTACGATGTCCGCGAACCCGGCGGCCCGAAACCGTCGACTCCCTTCGGTCCGGTCGGCGCCGCGCCCTCCGTTCCGCCCGTGCCGATTCCGAAGGGGATGATCTGATGGTTCGCTCCCGATTTTGGCGGGTCGCGACGATCGGAGCCGCGGTGTTCTTCATGGGACAGCTGCTGGTTCTGGTGGCCGCCACCGCGGCGTTCCGAGGCGACGATTCCGATCGGGCCGTGCCGCTCGTCGCGTATGGAATCGCCGCTGCCGCAAGCATTTTGGTGGCGGCGTTGGCGCGAGGGCTGCTCGGCGGCGTCCGGCGGCATCCGCTCACCCTCGCCGCGGTCGGCACGACCGGGATGTGGGTGCTGTCATCGCTCTCGGCGATCGTCGTCCTTCAGGGAAGCTGAGGTCGATTCCATGACGATGGAGGAACCATCCCACTCGCGGCGCGATCGCTCTCGTTCCTGGTTCGGTCCGGCGTCTTTCGGGACCGCGTTGGTCGTGATGTTCTCGAACATCGTCCCGCTGACGATCCTGCCCGCGCTCACACTGTTCTTTGCCGTCGGATACCTCGCGGAGACCGTCCTCGCCGCGGTGCTGTGCGCGCTGGGCGGGCGGGCTCGCGAGATCGGCACCGGACTCGCGGTCGCGGTCGTCACGACGATGGCACTGTTCGCGACCGCCCTGGCGGCGACCTTCCTGGCCGAACATCTCTGAATCGTTCCATGCCCACCCCCATGACCGTGCACTTCATCGGCGCAGGTCCCGGCGCCGCGGACCTGCTCACCGTTCGCCACGGCCGGATACGCCGAGAACCGAAAGAACATCCCCGAGCCATGTCGAGGATCCGTCCGATAGCTGATTGCGCAGGATTCACCGTACCCTTGACCAATTCGTATCGGTCATCGACGTACGGCGAAACTGATTCGCGGCTGGGGAGGCCTCTGAGATTCGTCCTGCGAGCTTCATTCGCTCAGTCTGACGTATGTCCCCGATGCGGGGCTATTGCGAAGGGGGCAGTACCGGTACCAGTCTTTCGGCTAGATTCTCCAGATCCTCGCAAGGGTCGTCCTTGTTATTCGAGCCGATAAATTCGATTCCGCCGCCCTTGATATCGACCACCAAATCGCAGAGAGTCGTCGAATCTCGTCGTACGGCTGCTTCTCGGTTACCGATTTTTATCGAATGACCATGATGTCTACCCGTGGGGTCGATCGAATCGACATCAAGGAAGTACCTGGCATTCATATTAGTGACTTCGATCATCACCCCCAGGCCACGTTCTTTCGCTACTTCAAAAGATCGGCGGTATTCGCATCCGCGCAGCTTCACCTCCCCGTTCTCATGCTCGGGCCACACCTCGGGATTGTCCAAGAACTGCTGCTCGGCTTTTATTTCCAGCGGTATGTCCCGGCAAGGATCGAACGAGGACGGAATCTCTCTCGGCAAGGTCTGCTTTTTCCCTTGCCCTTCCGCACCGCACCCGGCGGCAAGAGACGCGGCTAGCAAGAAGCCGAACGAATAGAGCACGTATCCCTTCACTTCGGCCATGGGAGTGAGTCCGAGGAGTCGGACAGCACTACTCCTGATCGTGCGAAATGGTCCTCGATCACGTTCGTGACAATTGGCGTGAGTCGATTGCACACCCCGTCGTCCGGGCGGGCCGGGTCGATCGCGAGACTCTTCGGGTCGGGCTCGACCTTGATGTACACATCGCGCCGTTCGCTGAAATACGCTGTGGCCGAACATCATCCACCCTTCTCGTCCGCGGTGTCGTACGACCGAACATCGATCCTGCGCCCAACCGCTCACTCGACTGCCTGCTGCGAGCATTATCGCCCGACGGGTAATCCTTCTGCGCGACAGCGAAATCGACTGAAAACTGACCGTTCCGTTTTGCCATGGTCGGAACATCCTGTCCGTTGGACAAGGCCTGGATCCGATCCGGCGTCAGCGCGTGAGTCGGTAGAGGCGAAGCGATTTCGTCGAGTTTGGCCGTGTCGTGGTTGCAGGAGGCGTCCGCTACCGCGCGGCCGGTCGATGTCGGAGCCGAAGAGATCGCCTGAGATGCGGACGAATTCGGCCGCCTCGCCGATCTTGGTGCATGCGGTGGCGACAGCGTCGAAGAACGGCCGCAGGGCGCCGCTGATCGCGTCCTGGTGCGATTGCACGACACGTGCCGAGACGCCGTCCTTTTCGGCGACCAGCCAGTTGTCGGCGACGGTGAGACTGGCCGACCGGGCCTCGTTCACCTTGGCCAACAACACGTTTCGGTACGACTCGACGGTCGGGGCGGCGGGGTTCACCTCCGTGACCACGTCATCCACGTACGCCCAGACCTTGGATGCCTGAATGTGATCCTCGCCGACCCAGTCGTAAGCCGCACCCTGCCAACTGTTTCCGGCCTCGGTGAAGAACCTCTTCGGGTTGTCGATGTTGGTGCGGGAGGTGTCGCTGTTGGCGGTCGCCAGCGCGGTCGCGAAGTCGGACAATGCGGATGTCCGCCACTTCTCCACCTTGGCGAGGAGCAGGGTGGTGGTACAGGGGGCGACGAAGGGCCGCTGCCGTGCCCGCCAGCTTGTGAAGCTCATCGATGTCGGCCTGTAGCACGCCAACTCCCCGCCTGTTGGTCCTGAATGTCCGGGAAATGACGATAGTCGATCTCCCTGCGACGGGCATCGAACGTTTCCGGACGTCCCCACCCCCACCCCTACACTCACCCCATGACCGTCCACTTCATCGGCGCAGGCCCCGGCGCCGCGGACCTGCTCACCCTCCGCGCAGTCCACCTGATCCAACGGTCACCCGTCTGCCTCTACCCCGGCACCTACCTCGACCCCGACATCCTCACCCACAGCGCACCGAACGCCGAGCTGATCGACACCCAGCACCTGAACCTCGACCAGATCATCGCCCACTGCCGCCGAGCCCACGCCGAGGGCAAGGATGTGGCCCGGTTGTGTTCCGGGGACCCCTCGATCTATTCGGCCGTCACCGAGCAGGCCCGCCGCCTCGACGCGCATGCCATCCCCTGGGACGTCACGCCCGGCGTGCCCGCGTACGCGGCGGCGGCCGCCGTGCTCGGTGCGGAACTCACCGTGCCCGAGTTGGCGCAGTCCGTCGTGCTCACCCGCGCGCAGGCCCGCTCGACGGCCATGCCCGAGTCGGAGGCGCTGGCCGGGTTCGCTCGCACCCGGGCCACCCTCGTCCTGCATCTGGCCATCACCCGCGTCGCGGAACTCGCCGACGAACTGGCCGAGCACTACGGCGCCGACTGTCCGGCGGCCGTCGTGTACCGGGCCAGCCAGCCCGAACAGCTCGTGTTGCGCGGGACCCTCGCGACCATCGCCGACCGGGTTCGGGAGGCGGGGCTGCGGCAGGCGGCGGTGATCCTGGTGGGTCGCGCGCTCGAACCGTCCGTGCACTGTGTCCAATCGCACCTCTACGATCCGGCCCGGAGCAGGTCCGGGGGCGAGTGAGACCGAGGGGTATGTCCGCATCCCGAAATTTTCGGGCGACACCCGGGAAGACCAGCGCCGATGCCCTTCGGCTATGGCGCTTTTTGGCCGCCGGGGGCTCGTAAACGGTAGATTGGTTCGGTGTTCATCAGCGAGGTTCAGTGTGTGACCGATCCGCGGCCGACCGGCATGGTCAGGGCCATGTAACAAGATCGGCCTACGGGGCGTATAGGTCCTATGAACATCTTTGTCTGATTGAGTTTCGAAGTGAGCCCCGACCGCCGGACGCCACAATTGAGTGAGCGTCGGCGTCGGTGTGCCGTCGGGGAGCGCTGTAGGGCGTTTCGGAAGCGAGGTTACGGTTGGACCGGCTGGATTTCGGCGGAAACGGCGAATCGGGGGAGGAACTCTTCCCGCTGTCTCCGGCGCAGCTCGGCATCTGGTATGCCCAGCATCTGGATCCGCAGGTGCCGATCACAATCGCCCAGTACGTCGATCTGCGCGGCGAACTGGACGTCGAGGTGCTCGAGCGGGCCGGTATCGACGCCTCGCACGAGCTGGGTTCGGGTTTCCTGCGCATCGTCGAGCGCGACGGTGAGCCCATGCAGTTCGTCGATCACTCGATCGGCGACTACGACAAGGTCGTCTATGTAGACCTGCGCTCGGCCGAGGATCCCGAGGCCGCCGCGCACGAGTGGATGCGCGCCGAGTACAGCGCCCCGCTGAACCTGGTCACCGACCGCTTGATCAAGATGGCGGCCCTGCGGCTCGCCGACGACCACTGGTTCTGGTACACCCGCGCCCACCACATCGCGCTCGACGGCTTCGGCGCGATGACCAACATGAACCGCATCGCCGAGCTGTACACGGCGTATCTGGCGGGCGCCGAGCCCACCCCCTCCAAGGCCGCCGACCTGCGCACGCTGGTCGAATCCGAATTCGCCTACCGCGAGAGCACCCGCTTCCAGACCGACAAGCAGTACTGGGCCCAGCGCGTCGAGGGGCTCGAGGAGGGCACCAGCCTCACCGGCCGCAACGCCGCGCCCGCCCCGCTGAACGGCGTGGTGACCGCCGCGCTGTCCGACGAGCTCGGCGCGGTGCTGAACGAGGCCGTGCGACGGCATGATTCGTCGCCCGCGGGTCTGCTGCTGGCCGCGTTCGCCGCGTATCTGGCGCAGTGGACCGGCAGCGAGGACGTCATCCTGAGCCTGCCGGTGACCGCCCGTACCACCGCGGTGATGCGGCGTTCCGGCGGCGCGTCGTCGAACATCGTGCCGCTGCGCCTGCACGTCGGCTTCGACGACACCGTCGGCGATCTGCTCAAGGCCGTGCAGGTGGAGGTGTCGGGCGCGCTGCGGCATCAGCGGTACCGGCACGAGGACATCCGCCGCGACAGCGCCGGGGGCGGCGCGGTCACCAAGGAGTTCTTCGGTCCGTGGGTCAATATCATGTTGTTCCACGACGAGCTCGCCCTGGGCGCCGAGGTCGGCAAGCTGCACGTCCTGTCGACGGGCGCCATCGAGGATCTGGGCGTCAACTTCTACCAGTCCGAGGGCGGGGCGCGGTCGCGGATCGACTTCGAGACCAATCCGAACCTGTACTCCGAAACCGAAGCCCGCCAGCATCATTCGCGGTTCCTGGAGTTCTTCGACCGGTTCCTGTCCGCGGGCGCGGACGCCGCGCTGTGGGATCTGCCGATCACCACCGAGGCCGAACTGGATCGGACCCTCGCGGCGTGGAACGACGCCGACCACGACGTGCCCACGACGACGCTGCCGGAGTTGCTGGACGCCCAGATCGCGCGCACGCCGGACAATGTCGCGCTCGAGTTCGAGGGCGAACAACTGACATACGGTGAATTCGGTGCGCGGGTCAACAGACTCGCACGCTACCTGATCGCCGACGGCGTCGGGCCGGAATCGCTTGTGGCGCTGGGTATGCGGCGTTCGCTGGACCTGGTGGTCGGTATGCACGCCGTGCTGAAGGCCGGCGGCGCGTACGTGCCGATCGATCCGGATCACCCCGCCGACCGCACCGCCTACATCCTCGAATCCGCCTCTCCGGTCTGCGTTCTCACCGTCTCCACCGATGGCCTGGAGCTCCCGGAGACCGTGCGCCGGGTGGAGATCGACACCCTCGACACCAGTGCGCACTCGCCCGAGCCGGTCACCGACGCCGACCGCCGCGCCCCGCTGCGCGCGGGCAACACCGCCTACGTCATCTACACCTCCGGTTCCACCGGCCGCCCCAAGGGCGTCGCGGTCACCCATCACGCGATCGTCAACCAGCAGCTGTGGATGCTGCACGAATACCGGCTGACCGGCGACGACGTCTACCTCCAGAAGACCGCGACCACCTTCGACGTGTCGCTGTGGGGCTACTTCCTGCCGCTCATGGTCGGCGCGAAACTCGTCGTCGCCACCCCCGACGGGCACCGCGACCCGATCTACGTCGCGGAAACCATTGCCCGCCACAAGGTCACGGTCACCGACTTCGTGCCCTCGATGCTCACGGTGTTCGTCTCGCACGCCACCGCCGCCCAATGCGAAACGCTGCGAGCGGTTTTCGTCATCGGCGAGGCCCTGCCCCCCGAGACGGCCGCCGGATTCCGGCAACTCACCACCGCCGGACTGCACAACCTCTACGGCCCCACCGAGGCCGCCGTCTCGGTGACCTACTGGGAGGCGACCGAGGCCGACACCACCACCGTGCCGATCGGCGTGCCGGAGTGGAATGTCGAAGTCTACGTACTGGATTCGCGGCTGCGACCGGTCGCGATCGGCGCGCCGGGTGAGCTGTATCTCGCGGGCCGTCAACTCGCCCGCGGGTACCGCGGCCGCCCCGATCTCACTTCGGATCGGTTCGTCGCCAACCCCTTCGGGGGACAAGAGGGCGAACGCATGTACCGCACCGGCGACCTCGTGCGCTGGCGCGAGTCGGGCGCCCTGGAGTACATCGGCCGCACCGACTTCCAGGTGAAGTTCCGCGGCCAGCGCATCGAACTCGGCGAGATCGAGACCGATCTGCTCGCGCATCCGGCGGTCAGCCAGGCCGCGGTGCTGGTGATGGACACCGCGACCGGTCAGCAGCTGGTGGCGTATGTCGTTCCCGCGCCGGGACTTTCGGTGGATCCGGCGGATCTGACGCGGTTCGTGGCGGAGAAGCTGCCGAGCTACATGGTGCCCGCCGCGATCATGGTGCTGGACGCCTTCCCGCTCAACACCTCCGGCAAGCTGGATCGCAAGGCGTTGCCGGAACCGGTGTTCAGCGCCGACGCGGCCGGGTACCGGGCGCCGCGCACACAGGCCGAGGAGATCGTGGCCGGTGTGTTCGCCGATGTGCTGAGCCAGGAACGGGTCGGCGTCGACGACAACTTCTTCGACCTGGGCGGTAACTCCCTGGTCGCCACGCAGGTGGTGGCGCGGATCTCCGCGGCGTTCGGCATCCAGCTCGGGGTGCGGGCGCTGTTCGAGACCCCGACCGTGGGCGGGATCGCCGCGCGCGCCGAATCCGCCACGGCCAGTGAGGTTCCCGCGGTGGTGCGGCCGCCGCTGGTGGCGCAGCGGCATCCCGAGCGGGTGCCGTTGTCGCTGGCGCAGCAGCGGATGTGGTTCATCAACCAGTTCGATCCGAGCCAGCCCACTTACAACCTGCCGTTCGTGGTGCGGTTGCGCGGGCGGGTCGATATCGACGCGTTGACCGCGGCGCTGCGCGATGTGATGCAGCGGCAGGAGTCGCTGCGCACGATCTTCCCCGAGTCCGGCGACGGCGGCTACCAGCAGGTGCTGCCCATGGACCGGGTCGATCTGGGTGTCGAGGTGCGGCCCATCTCCGCGGCCGAACTGCCCGGTGAGCTGGCCGCGTTCGCGTCGCAGGGCTTCGACGTGTCGCGGGAGCTGCCGATCCGGGTGCGGATCTACCAGACCGCGGGCTCCAACGGGCACGGGGCCGACTACGCGGTCGCGTTCGTCGTGCACCACATCGCCGCCGACGGCTTCTCGTTCGGGCCGCTGGCCCGCGACGTCACCGCCGCCTATCTCGCGCGCGCGAACGGCGAGGCCCCCGGGTGGGAGCCGTTGCCGGTGCAGTACACCGATTTCAGCCTGTGGCAGCGTCAGGTGCTGGGGTCGGAGGACGATCCGGAGTCGATGGCCGCGGGCGAGATCGCCTACTGGCGTTCGGTATTGGCGGGTCTGCCCGATCAGCTGGATCTGCCCGCCGATCGTCCGCGCCCGCCGGTGCAGAGCTTCCACGGCAGCCGGGTCGCGTTCGACATCGACGCCGAGTTGCACGCCCGGCTCGCGGGTTTGGCTCGCGCGCAAGGCGTTTCGCTGTTCATGGTGTTGCATTCGGCGCTGGCGGTGCTGCTGGCCCGGCTGTCGGGCACCAGCGACATCGCCATCGGCACCCCGGTCGCGGGGCGCGGTGAGCAGGCCCTCGACGATCTGATCGGCATGTTCGTCAACACGCTGGTGTTGCGGTCGCAGGTCGACGGCGCGGAGTCGTTCGCCGAATTCCTCACCCGCACACGGGAGACCGATCTGGCGGCGTTCGCGCACGCGGACGTCCCGTTCGAGCGGCTGGTCGAGGTGCTCAACCCGACCCGCTCGCAGGCGCGGCACCCGCTGTTCCAGGTGATGCTGTCGTTCCAGGAGCTCTCGCACGCCACGATGGAGATGGCGGGGCTGTCGGTGTCGGCCGAGGAACTCGAGGTCGACATCGCCAAATTCGATCTGCAATGGACGCTGACCGAACAGCGCGGCTCGAGCGGCGAGCCGACCGGGGTGTCGGCGGTCGTCTCCTACGCGACCGATCTGTTCGACGCCGAGACCGTCGCCGAGTTCGGCCGCCGCTATCTGCGGGTGTTGGAAGCGGCGGTCACCGACCCCGCGGCGCGGGTGCGCGAGATCGAGATCCTCGACGACACCGAACGCGTCCAGGTCCTCGAGGCGTGGAACCGCACCGCCCGCGACCTGCCCGCGGTGACCACGGTCGCCGAGCTGTTCGCCGCGCAGGTCCGGCAGCGTCCGCAGGCGACCGCGCTGATCTTCGATCCGGGCGAACGCTCGGGCGGCGAGTTCGGCCCGCTGGTCGAGCTGTCCTACGCCGAGTTCGCCGCGCGGGTCAACCGGTTGGCCCGCAGACTGGTCGAGGCCGGTGTGGGTCCGGAATCGCTTGTCGCCGTGGGCATCCGGCGCTCGCCGGAGATGCTGGTGGCGATCTACGCGACCATGGTCGCCGGGGGCGGCTACGTGCCGATCGATCCGGACTACCCGGCCGAACGCATCCACTACATCCTCGACACCGCCGATCCGGTGGTCGTGCTGAGCACCGACCGCGACGCCGAGGATCTGGGCACCGACCGCGACGTGCTCACCATCGACACGCTCGACCTGTCCGACTACTCCGACGCACCGGTCACCCCGGCCGAGCGGCGCGGGCCGCTGCGCGGGCACAACGCCGCCTACGTGCTGTTCACCTCCGGCTCCACCGGCCGCCCCAAGGGCGTGGCGATCCCGCACTCCGCGGTGGTCAACCAGATCGCCTGGATCACCGCCGAATACGACATCGACGACACCGATGTGATCCTGCAGAAGACGCCGGTCACCTTCGACGTGTCGGTGTGGGAGCTGTTCGCCACCCTGGCCGTCGGCGCGCGGATGGTCATCGCCGCGCCCGACGGGCACCGCGACCCGATGTACCTGTCGGAGATCATCGGCCGCCACCGGGTCACCATGACCTCGTTCGTGCCGTCGATGCTGTCGGTGTTCGCCACCAGCGCCTCGCCCGCGGAATGCCTGTCGCTGCGCGCGGTCCTCGTCGCCGGTGAGGCCCTGCCCCCCGCGACCGTCACCGCGTTCCGCAAGTTCTCCACCGCCGCGGTCCACAACCTGTACGGCCCAACGGAATTCACCGTCCACGCCACCGCCTGGCATCTGGCCGAACCGAATCCGGCCTCGGTGCCGATCGGCCGCCCCGTCGCCAACGCGCAGGCCTACGTGCTCGACGAGGGCCTGCGGCCCGTGCCCGCCGGAGTGCCGGGCGAGCTGTACCTCGCGGGCGCGCAGGTCGCGCGCGGCTACCACGGCCGCCCCGACCTGAGCGCGGAACGATTCATCGCCAACCCCTTCGGGGACGCCGCCAGTGGAATGGGCACCCGCCTGTACCGCACCGGCGACCTCGTGCGCTGGCGCGGGGACGGGGTCATCGAGTACATCGGCCGCACCGACTTCCAGGTGAAGTTCCGCGGCCAGCGCATCGAACTCGGCGAGATCGAGACCGCGCTGCTGGCCCACCCCGCCGTCAGCCAGGCCGTCGTGCTGGTCATCGACACCGTCGCCGGGGATCAGCTCGTCGCCTACCTCGTCACCAGCCCCGGACCGGTCGACCTCGACCACATCAAGAACACCCTGCACCGCACCCTGCCCGCCTACATGGTGCCCTCGGCGTTCGTGCTGCTGGAAGCGTTGCCGCTCAACGCCTCCGGCAAACTCGACCGCCGCGCCCTGCCCGCCCCCGTGTTCGAGGTCCGCGAATTCCGCGCTCCCACAACCCCGATCGAGGAGATCGTCGCCCAGACCTTCGGCGAGGTGCTCGGCGTCGCCCGCGTCGGCGTCGACGACGACTTCTTCGAACTGGGCGGCAACTCGCTGATCGCGACCCAGGTCGCCTCCCGGCTGGGCACCGCGCTCGACACCCGGGTGCCGGTGCGGATGCTGTTCGAGGCCAGCACCGTCGCGGCGTTGGCCGCGCGCATCGAATCGCACGCCGGGGACGGCGCGCGCAAGGCGCTGGTCGCTCGCGAACGGCCCGAGCGGGTGCCGTTGTCGCTGGCCCAGCAGCGCATGTGGTTCCTCAACCGCTTCGACACCGGTTCCGCGGTCAACAACATCCCGGTAGCCATCCGGCTCAGCGGGGAACTGGACGTGGCCGCCTTGCAGGTGGCCGTCATCGACGTCATCGACCGGCACGAATCGCTGCGCACGGTGTTCCCGGAGACCGGCGACGGCCCGGTGCAGGTCGTGCTGGACGCCGCGCAGATCGTCCCGGACCTCACCCCGGTGCCGGTCACCGAGGACAACCTCATCGACCACCTGGTCGAGCTGGCCTCGATGGCCTTCGACGTCACCTCCGAGGTGCCGCTGCACGCCCGGCTGTTCGAGATCAGCGAGACCGAGTACGTGCTCGGCATGGTCGTGCACCACATCTCCGCCGACGGCTGGTCCATGGGTCCGCTGGCCCGCGACGTCATGGTCGCCTACGCCGCGCGCACCTCGTGGGAACAGCCCGCGTGGGCCGAACTGCCCGTGCAGTACGCCGACTACGCGCTGTGGCAGCGCGAGGTGCTCGGCTCGGAGGACGATCCGCACTCGTTGATCTCCAGCCAGATTCGCTACTGGACCGAGCAACTGGCCGATCTGCCCGCCGAACTCGTGCTGCCCGCGGACCGGCAGCGGCCCGCGGTCGCGAGCTACCGCGGCGGCACCTATCCGTTCGTGATCTCCGCCGAGACCCAGCGCCGGCTGATCGAGTTGGGGCGCAAGCACAACGCGTCGCTGTTCATGGTCATGCACAGCGCGCTCGCGGTGCTGCTGGCCCGCATGTCCGGCACCGGCGACATCGCCATCGGCACCCCGGTCGCCGGTCGCGGCGAGGCCGCGTTGGACGACCTCATCGGTATGTTCGTCAACACGCTCGTGCTGCGCACGGCCGTGGACGGCTCGGCCACCTTCGCCGATCTGCTGGCCCGCTCGCGCGACACCGATCTGCACGCGTTCGCGCACGCGGACGTGCCGTTCGAGCGGCTGGTCGAGGTGCTCAACCCGGCCCGTTCGCAGTCGCGGCACCCGCTGTTCCAGGTGATGCTGACGTTCCAGAACACCCGGCAGGCGACCCTGGAACTGCCCGGTCTGCGGGTCAACGGCATCGAGTACGACGCCCGCCTGGCCAAGTTCGATCTCCAGCTGACCTTGCAGGAGGCGCAGGACATCGGCGGCGAGGCCGGGGGCATGTCGGCCGAATTCTCCTATGCCCTGGACCTTTTCGACGAGCCGACCATCGCCGCGTTCGCGCGCCGCCTGGATCGGGTGCTGGCCGTGGTCACCGCCGATCCGGAGGCCGTGATCGGGGACATCGACCTGATGTCCGCCGACGAGCGCGTCCGGGTGCTCACCGCCTGGAACGAGACCGAACACGACGTTCCGGCCGAGACGCTGGTCTCGCTGTTCGAGCGGCAGGCCGCCGCCACCCCCGACGCGATCGCGGTCGTGTTCGAGGACGAGCGGCTCACCTACGGCGAGTTCGCCGGGCGCGTGCACCGGCTCGCGCGGCGGCTCATCGCCGCCGGGGTGGGTCCGGAAACCCTTGTGGCGCTGGCCATTCGACGTTCGGTCGATCTCGTGGTCGCCATGTACGCGGTGCTCGAGGCGGGCGGCGGGTACGTGCCGCTGGATCCCGATCAGCCCGCGGATCGCATCGATTACGTGCTCGACGTCGCCCGCCCGGCGGCCATCCTCACCACCGGCCGCGACGACTTCGTCACAGGTCGCAATGTGACCGTGCTCGAGGTGGATTCGCTGCCGCTGGACGGCTTCGCCGACGGCCCGATCGCCGATGCCGAACGCGTGCGACCGATCCGGTCGCACAACACCGCCTACGTCATCTTCACCTCCGGATCCACCGGCCGCCCCAAGGGCGTCGCCGTCGCGCACGGCGCGATCGTGAACCGGCTGCTGTGGATGCAGGCCGAATACGGGCTCGGCCCCGACGACGCGGTCCTCCAGAAGACGCCCGCCACCTTCGACGTATCGGTGTGGGAGTTCTTCTGGCCCTTGCAGGTCGGGGCCCGCCTGGTGGTCGCCAAGCCCGACGGCCACCGGGACCCGGTGTACCTGGCGCGGATCATCGCCGAGCAGGGCATCACCACGGCCCATTTCGTGCCCTCGATGCTCTCGGTGTTCGTGAGCGCCCTCACCGCCTCCGGCGTCGAGGGACAAGAGGGTGCAGCTCCAGCCATGCCCCTGCGGCAGGTGTTCGCGTCCGGGGAGGCGTTGCCCGCGCCGACGGCGCGCAAGCTCATCGAGCTGACCGGGGCGCGGCTGCACAATCTGTACGGGCCGACCGAGGCCGCGGTGGACGTCACCTATCACGAGGTGGGCGAGGCCGATGTCGCGGGCGTGCCGATCGGCCGGCCGGTCTGGAACACCCGGGTCTACGTGCTGGATTCGCGGCTGCATCCGGTCGCCCCGGGTATCGCGGGTGAGCTGTACCTGGCGGGCGATCAGCTGGCGCGGGGTTACCTCGGCCGCCCGGATCTGTCCGCGGACCGGTTCGTCGCCGACCCCTTCGGGGAACTGCGGGGCGAGCCCGGCGCGCGGATGTACCGCACCGGCGACCTGGTCACCTGGACCGCCGACGGGGAACTGAACTACCTGGGCCGCACCGACTTCCAGGTGAAACTGCGCGGCCTGCGCATCGAACTCGGCGAGATCGAGGCCGCCCTGCTGGCCCAGCCGGGCGTGGCGCAGTCGGTGGTCGTGGTGCGCACCGACGCGCACGCGGGCGATCAGCTGGTCGGCTACCTGGTGCGCCGCCCGGACGCCGCCATCGACACCGACGCGGTGAAAGCCGCTCTGGCGCAGACGCTTCCGGCGTACATGATCCCGGCCGCGCTGGTCGTGCTGGACGCCTTCCCGCTCAACGCCTCCGGCAAGCTGGACCGCCGCGCGCTGCCCGCCCCGGTGTTCGAGGCCCGGCAGTTCCGCGCGCCGTCCACCCCGATCGAGGAGATCGTGGCGGAGATCTTCGCCGATCTGCTCGGCGCCGAGCGCGTCGGCGTGGACGACGATTTCTTCGAACTGGGCGGCAACTCCCTGGTCGCCACCCAGCTGGTGGCCCGGCTGAGCGCCGCGCTGAGCACCGAGGTCGGCGTGCGCACGGTCTTCGAGGCCCCGACCGTGGAGGCGCTGGCGGCGCGGGTGGAGTCCCGCGCGGGATCGGCCGCGCGCCAACCACTCACGGCGCGCCCGCGCCCGGAGTACCCGCCGCTGTCGCTGGCCCAGCAGCGGATGTGGTTCCTCAACCGGTTCGACACCGACTCCGCCGCGAACAACATCCCCGCGGCCGTACGGCTGACCGGCGCGCTGGACGCCGACGCCCTGCGCGGCGCCGTCGCGGACGTGGTCGCCCGGCACGAGTCGCTGCGCACGATCTACCCCTCGCACGAGGGCATCGCCTACCAGAAGGTGCTGCCGTCCACCCAGGCCCTGCCCGAGGTCGCGATCGTCGACGTCACCGAGACCGAATTGGCAAGCGCCGTGGCCGATTTCGCGGGCCGCGGCTTCGACGTGACCCACGAGACCCCCGCGCGGCTGCGGCTGTACCGGCTGGGCGCCGACGACCACGTCCTCGTCGTGGTCGTGCACCACATCGCGGGCGACGGTTTCTCGATGCGGCCGCTGGTGCGGGATCTGATCACCGCCTACGTGGCCCGCGCCGCCGGAACCGAACCGGGCTGGACGCCGCTGCCGGTGCAGTACGCCGACTACGCGCTGTGGCAGCGCGAGGTGCTCGGCTCCGAGGACGACCGCGGCTCGCTGCTGGCCCAGCAGCTCGGCTACTGGCACGACGCCCTCGCCGGACTGCCCGAGGAACTGCGGCTGTCGACCCGCCCGCGCCCGGCCGTCGCCTCCAATCGCGCCGCGACACACCGCTTCCGGGTGCCCGGCGAGACCATCGAGGCGCTCAACCGGGTCGCGCACGCGCAGGGCACCACCCTGTTCATGGTCGTGCACGGCGCGTTCTCGGCCCTGCTGGCGCGGCTGTCCGGCGGCGACGACATCGCGATCGGCATCCCGGTCGCCGGGCGCGGCGAGCGCGCGCTCGACGATCTGGTCGGCATGTTCGTCAACACGCTGGTGCTGCGCGTCCAGGTGGACGGCGGCGCGCGGTTCACCGATCTGCTGTCCCAGGTGCGCCAGCGCGACCTGGCCGCGTTCGCGCACGCGGACGTGCCGTTCGAGCGGCTGGTGGAGCTGCTCAACCCGGTGCGGTCGCAGGCGCGGCACCCGCTGTTCCAGGTCATGCTGTCGTTCCAGAACCTCGGCCGCACCGAACTGGAGCTGCCCGGCCTGACCGTCGCCGAACTCCCCATCGACCAGCAGACCGCGAAATTCGATCTGCAACTGTCGCTGATGGAGAGCGACGCGTCGGCGATGGACGCCGAACTGGTGTTCGCCACCGACCTTTTCGACGCGCGCTTCGCCACCGCCTTCGGCCGCCGGTTCCTGCGCGTGCTGGCCGCGATCGGCGCCGACCCGGCCACGCCGGTCGGGGAGCTGCCGCTGCTCGACGACGCCGAACGCGCCCGCGTGCTCGAACGCTGGAACGAGACCGACTATCCGATCGACGCCGCCCTGCCGACCGTGTCCGAGGACACCGCCGCGACCCTGCCGTCGCTGTTCGAGGCGCAGGTGACCCGCACCCCCCACGCGGGCGCGGTCACCTTCGAGGGGACGAGTCTGTCCTACGCCGAATTCGCTTCCCGCGTAAGGCGTTTGGCGCGCTGGCTGGTCGACGCCGGGATCGGACCGGATTCCCTGGTGGCCCTGGGGATGCGGCGCTCGATCGATCTGGTGGTCGGCATGTACGCGGTCAGCGCCGCGGGCGGCGCCTACGTGCCGCTGGATCCCGATCACCCGGCCGACCGCATCGAGTACATCCTCGACACCGCGCGCCCGGTGTGCGTGCTCACCTCCGGCGACGACCTGGAAACCGGTGCGGCGCACCAGGTTCGGATCGACGAGCTGGACCTGTCCGGCTTCGCCGACACCCCGCTCACCGACGCCGACCGCCGCGCCCCGCTGCGCGCGGACAACACCGCCTACGTGATCTTCACCTCCGGCTCCACCGGCCGCCCCAAGGGCGTGGCCGTGACGCACGGGGCGATCGTCAACCAGCTGGTGTGGATGCACGCCCAGTACGGCCTGGCGGCCTACGACGTGGTGCTCCAGAAGACCCCGGTCACCTTCGACGCGTCGGTGTGGGAGTTCTTCTGGCCCTTGCAGGTCGGCGCGCGGCTGGTGGTCGCCAAGCCCGACGGGCACCGTGACCCGGCCTACCTGGCCCGGCTCATCGCCGCCGAGCACGTCACCGTGGCGCAGTTCGTGCCGTCGCTGTTGCAGCAGTTCGTCGCCGCGCCGCGAGCGGCCGGGGTGGACACGCTGCGGCTGGTGTTCGCGGGCGGCGAGGGCCTGCCCGGGGCGCTGGCCCAGCAGGTGCGCACGAAACTCGGTGCGCGCGTGCACAATCTGTACGGTCCGACCGAGACCGCGGTGCAGGTCGCCGCGCACGAGGTCACCGACGCCGACACCGCGACCGTGCCGATCGGCGCGCCGGTGTTCAACACCCGGGCCTACGTGCTCGACGCGCGGCTGCGGCCGGTTCCGGTGGGTGTCGCGGGTGAGCTGTACCTGGCGGGCGCCCAGCTGGCGCGCGGCTATGTGGCGCGGCCGGGGCTGAGCGCGGAACGCTTCGTGGCCAACCCGTTCGGCGACGACACCGCGGCCGCGGGCGCCGGATCGCGCATGTACCGCACCGGCGACCTGGTCATGTGGACCGAGGCCGGGGAGTTGCAGTACCTGGGCCGCACCGACTTCCAGGTGAAGCTGCGCGGCCTGCGCATCGAACTCGGCGAGATCGAGTCGGCGCTGACCGCCCTGCCGGAGGTCGGCCAGGCCGTGGCGGTGGTGCGCGCCGACGAGCGCGTCGGCGATCAGCTGGTGGCCTACCTGGTTCCGGCGGCCGGGGCGTCGATCGCCGTGGACGCCGTGAAGGCCGCGCTGTCGGAGAGCCTGCCGAGCTACATGGTGCCCGCCGCGTTCGTGGTGCTGGACGCGTTGCCGCTCAACGCCTCCGGCAAGCTGGACCGCCGCGCGCTGCCCGCGCCGACCTTCGCCGCGCGCGCCTTCCGCGCCCCCGCCACCTCGGTCGAACAGGCGGTGGCCGACACCATCGCCGAGGTGCTGGGCGTCGAGCGCGTCGGCCTCGACGACGACTTCTTCGAACTGGGCGGCAACTCGCTGGTCGCCATGCAGGTGACCGCGCGCCTCGGCGAGGCGCTCGACACCGAGGTGCCGGTGCGGCTGCTGTTCGAGAACACCACCGTCGAGTCGCTCGCCGCGCGCCTGGAAAGCCAAGCGGGACAGGGCGTCCGGGTGCCGCTCACGCCGCGCACGCGGCCCGAGCTGGTGCCGCTGTCGCCCGCGCAGCAGCGGATGTGGTTCCTCAACCGGTTCGACAACCGCACCGCGGTCAACAACATCCCGGTCGCGGTCCGGCTGACCGGTGAGCTCGATCTCGCGGCCTTCACCGCGGCCGTGCACGACGTGATCGCGCGGCACGAGACGTTGCGGACGGTATACCCCGAGGTCGAGGGCGTCGGCTATCAGCGCGTGCTGTCCGCCGCCGACGTCACCGTCGAGCTGACCCCCGAACCGGTCACCGCCGCCCAGCTGCCCGCGCGTATCGCCGCGCTGGCCGGGGTGTTCTTCGACGTCACCCGCGAACTGCCGTTCCGGGCGAACCTGCTCACCCTGGGCGAACGCGATCACGTGCTCGTGCTTGTGTTGCACCACATCAGCGGCGACGGCTTCTCCATGCGCCCGCTGCTGCGCGACGTGGTCGCCGCCTACACCGAGCGCACTCGCGGCGAGGCCCCCGGCTGGGCGCCGCTGCCCGTGCAGTACGCCGACTTCGCCCTGTGGCAGCGCGAGGTGCTCGGCGACGAGGGCGATCCGGAGTCCACCGCGGCCCGCCAGATCGCCTACTGGACCGAGCGATTGCGCGATCTGCCCGATCAGCTCGAGCTGCCCGCCGACCGGCCGCGCCCGGAGATCGCCTCCAACGCCGGTGGCACGCACGCGTTCTCGATCGACGCCGAATTGCGTTCCGCGCTCACCGAATTGGCGCGGGCGCGCGGCGTGACGCTGTTCATGCTCATGCACGCCGCGCTGGCGACCTGGGCCGCCCGCCTGTCCGGCGGCAGCGATATCGCCATCGGCACCCCGATCGCGGGCCGCGGCGAGCGCGCGCTCGACGAGCTGGTCGGCATGTTCGTCAACACCCTCGTGCTGCGCACCGAGGTGGCGAGCTCGGCCTCGTTCGCCGAGCTGCTCGACCAGGTGCGCCGGACCGACGTGGCGGCCTTCGCGCACGCGGACGTGCCGTTCGAGCGGCTGGTGGATGTCATCAGCCCGGTGCGTTCGCAGGCGCATCATCCGCTGTTCCAGGTGGCGCTCACCTTCGCCGCCGCCGATCAGCGCGACCTCGGCCGCGTCTCGCTGCCCGGCCTGGATCTCGACGTCGTCGAATTCGACGACAGCACAGCGAAATTCGATATCCAGCTGACCGTCGCCGAGACCCCCGACGGCGGACTGTCGCTGTCGTGGAACTACGCCACCGATCTGTTCGATCCGGAGACCGTCGCAGCGTTCGCCGACCGGCTGGTGCGGATCCTGCGCGGCGTCGCCGACGACCCGGCGGTCGTGGTGGGCGATATCGACCTGCTCGGCGAGGGCGAGCGGCTCGACGTGTCGCAGCGCTGGGTGTCCTCCGGCATCGACGGCGGCCATGGGCTGTTCGGCGACCCCGCCGTCACCCTGTCGGACCTGTTCGACGCCGCCGCGGCCGCGCACGCGGACCGGGTGGCGGTCCGGTTCGGCGACGACAAGCTCACCTACGCCGAACTGGATCAGCGCTCGAATCAGTTGGCGCGCAAGCTGATCGCCGAGGGCGCCGGACCGGAGACCCTGGTCGCGGTCGTGCTGCCGCGCTCGCTGGATCTGGTGGTGGCGCTGCTGGCGGTGATCAAGTCCGGCGCGGGCTACGTGCCGATCGATCCGACCTATCCGGCCGACCGCATCGCCTACGTCCTCGCCGACTCGAAGCCCACCACGGTGATCGTCGACGGCGGCACCGAGGTGGAACTGCCCGCGGGCCTGTCGATCGTGTCGATGGACGGCTTCGGGGTGGAGACCCCCGATCTGGTGGACGCGGGGGAGCGGCCGATCACCGACGCCGACCGGCGCGCCCCGCTCACCGCCGACAGCATCGCCTACGTCATCTACACCTCCGGGTCGACCGGCCGCCCCAAGGGTGTCGCGGTCGCGCACCGGAACGTGGTGCGGCTGTTCGCCAACACCGATCGCGAATTCGGCTTCGGACCCGACGACGTGTGGACCCTGTTCCACTCCTTCGCCTTCGACTTCTCGGTGTGGGAGCTGTGGGGTCCGCTGCTCTACGGCGGCACCCTGGTCGTGGTCGACTACTACACCTCCCGCTCGCCCGAGCAGTTCCTGGAACTGCTGCGCCGGGAACGGGTCACGGTGCTCAACCAGACCCCGTCGGCCTTCTACCAACTGGCCGAGGCCGACCGCAACGCCGCGCAGGCGCGCGAGCGGCTGAACCTGCGCTACGTGGTGTTCGGCGGCGAGGCGCTGGAGCTGCGCCGCCTGGCCGACTGGGTCGCCCGGCACGGCGACGGCCGCCCCGTCGCCCCGCCCACCGCGGCCGGGACCGTCGCGCCGGTCGGGCCGCGCCTGGTGAACATGTACGGCATCACCGAGACCACGGTGCACGTCTCGCATCGGGTGCTCGACGCCGAGACCATCGCCGCCGCAACGGGTTCGGTCGTGGGCCGGGCCATCGCGGGGCTGCGGGTGTACGTCCTCGACGACCGCCTGCACCCGGTGCCGGTCGGCGTCGCGGGTGAGATGTACGTCGCCGGACCGCAATTGGCGCGCGGCTACCTCGGCCGCCCCGATCTGACCTTCGCGCGGTTCGTCGCCGACCCCTTCGGGGACAGCGGGGGAGCCTCCGGCGGGGGCGGCGGTCGCCTGTACCGCTCGGGCGACGTGGCCCGCTGGAACCGGCACGGCGAGCTGGAGTATCTCGGCCGCGCCGACGATCAGGTGAAGGTGCGCGGCTTCCGCATCGAGCTCGGCGAGATCGAGGCCGCGGTGCTGGCCCAGCCGGGCATCGCGCAGGCCGCGGTCGTCGTGCGCGAGGACCAGCCCGGCGATCAGCGGATCGTGGCGTACGTGGTGGCGACGGGAGCGCCGGACATCGACGCGGTCCGCGAGGGCGCGGCCGACCGGCTGCCGTCCTACATGGTGCCGTCGGCGTTCGTGGTGCTGGATCGAATCCCGTTGACCGTCAACGGCAAACTCGATCGCCGCGCGTTGCCCGCCCCCGCGGCGCGGTCGCGCGCGTTCCGGGCGCCGGAGACCCCCGTACAGGAGACGGTGGCCGGGGTGTTCGCCGAGGTGCTCGAGCTCGACCGGGTCGGCCTGGACGACGAGTTCTTCGCCCTGGGCGGCAACTCCCTCGTCGCGACCCGCGTGGTCTCGCGGCTGGGCGCCGCGCTCGGCACGACCGTCGCGGTCCGGATGCTGTTCGAGGCCCCGACGGTGGAGGCGCTGGCCGCGCGGCTGGAGTCGCACACCGGCGGCGAGTCGCGCCCGCGCCTGGTCGCGCGCGCCCGCTCCGCCTCGGAGCTGGTGCCGCTGTCGTTCGCGCAGCAGCGCATGTGGTTCCTCAACCAGTACGACAAGACCTCCGCGGCCTACAACCTGCCGCTGGCCATCCGGCTGTCCGGCGAACTCGACACGGCCGCACTGGAATTGGCGGTGTTCGACGTGGTGCGGCGGCACGAGTCGCTGCGCACCCGCTACCCCGAGCACGGCGGCACCCCGATGCAGGTGGTGGTCCCGGCCGAGCAGATCGCGCTGGACCTGCGCGCCTACCCGGTGCAGGACACCGAACTGCTCACCGCGGTCACCGAGTTCGTGGCCACCGGCTTCGACGTCGCCGACCGGGTGCCGTTGCGGGCCCGGCTGTTCCAGGTGCAGGCCGACGAGCACGTGCTGGTCGTGGTCGTGCACCACATCGCCGCCGACGGCTTCTCCATGACCCCGCTGGCGCGCGACGTGATGACCGCCTACACCGCCCGCACCCAGGGCAGCGCCCCCGGCTGGGCGCCGCTGCGGGTGCAGTACGCCGACTTCGCCATCTGGCAGCGCGAGGTGCTCGGCTCGGAGGACGATCCGGAGTCGCTGCTGGCCCGCCAGGTCGGCTACTGGCAGCGCGCGCTCAACGGCGTGCCCGACGAGCTGGCCCTGCCCACCGACCGGCCGCGGCCCGCGGTCGCGTCCCATCGCGGCGCGACCCTGCACCGCACGCTCGCGCCCGAACTCGTGGGCGCGCTGGAAGGCGTTGCGCGCGAACACGGTTCGTCGCTGTTCATGGTCATGCACGGCGCGCTGTCGGTGCTGCTGGGCCGGTTGTCCGGCGGCGACGACATCGCCGTCGGCACCCCGATCGCCGGGCGCGGCGAGGCCGCGCTCGACGACCTGGTCGGCATGTTCGTCAACACGCTGGTGCTGCGCACCGGGCTGGACCCCGCCGAGGAGTTCACCGCCCTGCTGGCCCGCATTCGCGATATCGACCTGGAGGCGTTCGCCAACGCCGACGTGCCGTTCGAACGGCTGGTGGAACTGCTGGCGCCGGAGCGCTCGCAGGCCCGCAACCCGCTGTTCCAGGTGATGCTGGCCTTCCAGAACCTCGACCGCGCCACCCTGGAACTGCCCGGGCTCACGGTGTCGTCGCTGGATCTGGAGGAGAACTTCGCCCGCTTCGATCTCCAGTTCACGCTATCGGAGATCGCCGCCGAACAGGGCGGTATGGCGCTGGCGCTGACCTACGCCACCGATCTGTTCGACGAGGCCACCGCCGCGGAGATCGTGCAGCGCTGGGTGTGGGTGCTCGAGGCCATCGCGCGCGACCCGCGCATCGCCGTCGGGGCCGTCGACATCCTCGACGCCGCCGAACGCGCCGATCTGGTCCGCCGCGCCGGCCTGCCCGCCGAACCCGCGCGCACCCTGCCCGAGCTGCTGGCCGAGGCCGCCGCGATCGATCCGGCCGCGCCCGCGGTCGTGTTCGAGGGGCGGAGTCTGTCCTACGCCGAGCTGGACGAGCGCTCGAACCGCTTGGCGCGCTTGTTGATTCGGCGCGGCATCGGCGCCGAGGATCTGGTGGCCGTCGCGATCCCGCGCTCGGAGCTGTCGTATCTGGCCGAATGGGCGGTGTCGAAGTCGGGCGCGGCGTTCGTGCCGATCGACCCGACCTACCCCGCCGACCGCATCGCGCACATGGTCACCGACTCCGGTTCGCCGGTCGGCCTGACCGTGTCGGCGGTGCGCGGCGAACTGCCGGAGTCGGTGGACTGGCTCGTGCTCGACGACCTGGACGCCACCGAGGTGAGCGCGGCCGCGATCACCGACGCCGACCGGGTGCGGCCCGTGCGGCCGGAGCATCCGGCCTACGTCATCTACACCTCCGGCTCCACGGGCGTGCCCAAGGGCGTGGTGGTGACCCACGCCGGTCTGGCCAACTTCCGGGCCGAGCAGAACGAGCGTTACCACGTCGACTCCGACACGCGCGCACTGCATTTCGCCTCGCCCAGCTTCGACGCCTCGATGCTGGAGTTCCTGCTCGCCATCGGCGCGGGCGGCACCCTCGTGGTGGTCCCGCCGGGCGTCTACGGCGGCGAGGAGCTGACCGAGCTGATCCGCCGCGAGCGGGCCACCCACACCTTCCTCACCCCGTCGGTGCTGGCCTCGCTGGATCCGGCCGCCGCGCTCGCGGACATGAAGGTGATCGTCGCGGGCGGCGAGGCGGTCCCGGCCGATCTGGTCGCGAAATGGGGTGGCTCCCCGGACGATTCGGGCCGCCGCTTCCACAACGGCTACGGTCCGACCGAGACCACCATCATGACCAATATCAGCGATCCGCTGGCGCCGGGCGATCCGGTGACCATCGGCGGCCCGATCCGCGGGATGCAGTCGCTGATCCTGGACGGCCGCCTGCGGCCGGTGCCGGTGGGTGTCGCGGGTGAGCTGTACCTGTCGGGCGTGCAACTGGCGCGCGGCTACCACGCGCGGCCGGGCCTGACCGCCGAGCGGTTCGTGGCCAACCCCTACGGCGACGAGGCCAGCGGCACCGCCCGCATGTACCGCACCGGCGACGTGGTGCGCTGGACCCAGCACGGTGAGGTCGAATACGTCGGCCGCTCCGATTTCCAGGTGAAGGTGCGCGGTTTCCGCATCGAACTGGGCGAGATCGACGCCGCGCTGGCCGCGCACGAGAGCGTGGACTTCGCCGTCACCGTCGGCCACAAGAGCTCCGCCGGGGCGACCTCGCTGGTGTCGTATGTCGTTGCCGCGCAGGGTCATTCGATCGACGTGGCGGTGCTGACCGAATTCGTCGAACAGCGCCTGCCCGCCTACATGGTGCCGTCGTCGATCATGGTGATCGACCGGATCCCGCTGACCCCGGTCGGCAAGCTGGACCGCCGGGCGCTGCCCGAACCGGTCTTCGCCACCGAGGTCACCTTCCGCGCGCCGCGCACCCCGGTCGAGCACACCATCGCCGAGGTCTTCGCCGAGGTGCTCGGCGTCGAACGGGTCGGCGTGGACGATTCGTTCTTCGCGCTGGGCGGCGACTCGATCGTGTCCATCCAGCTGGTGTCGCGGGCCAAGGCGCGCGGGGTGGTCTTCAGCCCGCGCGACGTGTTCGAACAGCGCACCGTCGCCGGACTGGCCGCCGTCGCCGAATCCGCCGAGGGCCGCGGGGATTCCGCGCCCGCGCTGGTGGAACTGCCCGGCGGCGGCGTGGGCGCCATGCCGCTCACCCCGGTGGTGCGGTTCATGGTGGAGCGGCCCGGCTCGTTCCGGCGCTTCAATCAGCTGCTCGCCCTGGAACTTCCGCTCGGCATCGACCGGGCCGGGATCGCGGCCACGGTCGGCGCGGTCGTCGACCGGCACGACATGCTGCGGGCGCGGCTGCGCCGCCACGCGGGCGCGGAGTGGATCGTCGAGACCGCCGCCCCGGGCACCGTCGACATCGACGCGCTCATCGAGCGGACCGAGTTCGACGCCGCGGCCGACGACGCCGCGCTGCTCGAGATCGCCTCCGCCGCAGTGGATTCCGCGCTGGACCGGCTCGATCCCGAGGCGGGCGTGGTGGTCCGGTTCGTGTGGCTGGAACCCTCGGACCCCGCCCGCGCGGGCCGGTTGGTCGTCGTCGCGCACCACCTGGTGGTGGACGGCGTGTCCTGGCGCATCCTGGTGCCCGACTTCGTCGCGGTCTGGGGACAGCTCTCGGCCGGGCAGACCCCCGAACTGGTCGCCCCCGCCACGAGCATGCGCACCTGGGCGCACGCGCTGGAGCGGGCCGCCGCCGAACGCGGCCACGAACTGGACTGGTGGCGCGCGGTGGTCGAGGGACCGGACGCGCCGCTGACCGAGCGGCCGTTCGATCCGGCCGTGGACGTCACCGGGGTGATCGACAAGCATCGGGTGGAGGTCTCACCCGAGGTCACCCGCTCGCTGCTGACCACCGTCCCGGCGCTGTTCCACGGCGGCGTGAACGACGGCCTGGTCACCGCGCTGGTGCTGGCCGTCGCGAAATGGCGTGCCCGCGAGGCGGATTCGCTGCTGATCCGGATGGAGGGCCACGGCCGCGAGGAGGAGCTGGTGCCGGGCGCGGACCTGTCGCGCACGGTCGGCTGGTTCACCGCGATCTTCCCGGTGCGCTTCGATCTGTCCGGCATCGACATCGACGCCGCGCTGGCCGGTGGGGCCGCCATGGGCCGCGCGGTCAAGGCGGTCAAGGAGCAGTTGCTCGCCGTGCCCGACAAGGGGCTGGGTTACGGCCTGCTGCGCTACCTGAACCCGGAGACCGCGCCGCTGCTGCCGGAGCGGCTGCCCGGCCAGGTGAGCTTCAACTACCTGGGCCGCGTCTCCGATTCCAGCGTGCCCGAGGCGTTGCGCGGCTTCGGCTGGGTGCCCGCCCCCGAACTGGGCGAGCTGGGCGGCGCCTACGACGCCGATATGCCCGCCATGGCCCCGCTGGACATCAACGCCATCGTGGCCGGGGACCGGCTCAGCGCGCAGATCGGCTACCCGACCACGCTGCTCGCCGCCGACGAGGTCGCCGAATTCGCCGCGCTGTGGGTGCGGGCGCTGGAAGCCGTTGCCCGCCACGCCGATTCGGCCGACGCGGGCGGGCACACCCCGTCCGACTTCCCGCTGGTGCGGGTCGCGCAGACCGATATCGACAGCTGGGAGCGGCGCTTCCCGCAGCTGACCGACGTGTGGTCGCTGTCCGCTCTCCAGGGCGGCCTGCTGTTCCACGCCCAGCTCGCCGCCGAATCGGTGGACGTCTACACCGCGCAGGCCGTGCTGACCCTCACCGGTCGCGTGGACGCGGCGCGGCTGCGGGCCGCCGCGCAGGCGCTGGTGGACCGCTACGAGAATCTGCGCACCGCGTTCGTGACCGACGCGCACGGCAACCCGGTGCAGGTCGTGCTCGACGGCGTCCCGGTGACCTGGGCCGAACACGACCGCCGCCGCGGCGGTGACGCGACCGATCTGATCGAGGCCGACCGGATGCGCCGGTTCGACCTCGCCGAACCGCCGCTGATCCGGTTCACCCTGATCCGGGTGGCCGAGCAGCGCTGGTCGCTGGTCGTGTCCAATCACCACATCCTGCTCGACGGCTGGTCCATGCCGCTGCTCATGCGGGATCTGCTGGTGCTGTACGCCACCCACGGCGACACCGCCGCGCTGCCCGCCGTGCGGTCCTACCGCCACTTCCTGGAATGGGTGGCGCGCCAGGATCATTCGGCCTCGCTGGCGGCGTGGACGACCGCCCTGGCGGGGGTGTCGGAGCCGACGCTGCTGACCCGGCCCGATTCGGCGCACGAGATCACCAGCCTGTCCGGCGAGTACTTCTTCGAACTCGACGAGACCACCACCGGGCGGCTCACCGAATTGGCCGCGCGTCTGGGCGTCACCCCGAACACCGTGCTCCAGACCGCGTGGGGAATCCTGTTGGGCCGCATGACCGGTCGCGAGGACGTGCTGTTCGGCACCACCGTCTCCGGCCGTCCGCCGCAGCTGGCGGGCGTGGAGTCGATGGTGGGCCTGTTCATCAACACCGTCCCGGTGCGGGTGCGGTTCGATCCGGCCGAGTCCGCGCGCTCGCTGCTCACCCGCACCCAGGGCGAGCAGGCCGATCTGCTCGATCACCACTACATCGGGTTGGCCGACATCCAGTCCGCGGCGGGAATCGGCGGGCTGTTCGACACCCTCGTGGTGTTCGAGTCCTACCCGGTCGACGCCGAGGGCCTGCAACGCCAGGCCGCCGATATCGACGGCATGAGCGTGACGGGCCTGGACGCCGCCGACGCCACGCACTACCCGCTGACCCTCATCGCGCAGCTGGACTCCCGCCTGCGCGTGCGCGCGGGCTATCTGCGGGATCTGTTCGACGAGAACACCGTTCGGCGCGTCGCCGACCGGCTGGTGCGGGTGCTGACGGCGATCACCGCCGATCCCGAGGCGCCGGTGGGCGAGATCGATCTGCTCGACGCCACGGAGCGCGCGACGGTGGTCGAGCGGTGGAACGCCACCGACTTCGACCTCGACACCACCGCGACCCTGGTGTCGCGGTTCCAGGACCAGGTCGCCCGCACCCCCGACGCGATCGCGGTCGGCTTCGAGGGGACGAGTCTGTCCTACGCCGAGTTCGCCGACCGGGTGAACCGGCTCGCGCGCTGGCTCATCGAACGCGGCGTCGGCGCGGAATCCTTTGTGGCGCTGGGTATGCGGCGCTCGATCGATCTGGTCGTCGGCATGTACGCGGTGACCGTCGCGGGCGGCGCGTACGTGCCGCTGGATCCGGATCATCCGGCCGAGCGCACCGAGTACATCCTGGCCACCGCCGATCCGGTGTGCGTGCTGACCTCCGGCGAGGATCTGCCGATCGATACCGCGCAGGTGCGCATCGATCTGCTGGATCTGGCGAACCACTCCGGCGAGCCCGTCACCGACGCCGACCGGCGCCACCCGCTGCGGCCGTCGGACACCGCGTACGTCATCTTCACCTCCGGGTCGACCGGTCGGCCCAAGGGTGTGGCGGTGCCGCATTCGGCGATCGTCAACCGCCTGGTGTGGATGCAGTCCGCGTACCAGCTCACCGCCGACGACGTGGTGTTGCAGAAGACCCCGGCGACCTTCGACGTGTCGGTGTGGGAGTTCTTCTGGCCCTTGCAGATCGGCGCGCGGCTGGTCGTCGCCAAGCCGGACGGGCATCGCGATCCGGTCTATCTGGCCGAGCTGATCGCCGCCGCGGGCGTGACGGTCACCCACTTCGTGCCGTCCATGCTGGCGGTGTTCGTCGCGGAAGAGGCCGCCGCGCAATGCGGTTCGCTGCGGATGGTGTTCGCCTCCGGTGAGGCGTTGTCGCCCAAGCCCGCCCATCGTCTGCGCGAGCTGACCGGGGCGGAGCTGCACAACCTGTACGGGCCGACGGAGGCCGCGGTCGACGTCACCTATCACCGGGTGGTCGACGCCGACACCGAGTCGGTGCCGATCGGGCGGCCGGTGTTCAACACCCAGGTCTACGTGCTGGACGGCCGCCTGCGGCCGGTTCCGGTGGGTGTCGCGGGTGAGCTGTATCTCGCGGGCGTCCAGCTGGCGCACGGGTACGTGGCCCGGCCCGACCTCAGCGCGGACCGGTTCGTGGCAAGTCCGTTCGGGGGCAGCGGTTCCCGCATGTACCGCACCGGTGACCTGGTGCAGTGGACCGAGGACGGCGAACTCGAGTACCTGGGCCGCACCGACTTCCAGGTGAAGCTGCGCGGCCTGCGCATCGAACTCGGCGAGATCGAATCGGCGCTGACCGCGCTGGACGAGATCGCCCAGTCGGTGGTGCTGGTCCGCGGCGACGCGCACACCGGCGATCAGCTCGTCGCGTATGTGATTCCCGCACAAGGGCTTTCGGTGGACGTCGACGATGTCCGCGAACAGCTGGCCGAACGCCTGCCCGCCTACATGGTGCCGTCGGTGTTCCTGGTGCTCGACGAGTTCCCGCTGAACGCCTCGGGCAAGCTGGACCGCAAGGCGCTGCCCGCGCCGGTGTTCGAGGCCGCGGTGTTCCGGGCCCCGACCACACCGGTCGAGGAGATCGTGGCCGGGGTGTTCGCCGAGGTGCTCGGCGTGGAACGGGTCGGCCTGGACGACGACTTCTTCGCGCTCGGCGGCAACTCGCTCATCGCCACCCAGGTCGCCGCGCGGCTGTCGGCCGCGCTGGACATGCGCCTGGGCGTGCGCGAGATCTTCGAGGGCTCCACCGTCGCCGCGCTCGCGGCCCGCGCCGAATCCGGTTCGGGCGCGGGCGGACGCGCCGCGCTGACGCCGCAGCCGCGCCCGGATCGGGTGCCGCTGTCGCTGGCCCAGCAGCGCATGTGGTTCCTGAACCGCTTCGATCCCGAATCGGCCGTGGACAACATCCCGGCGGCGGTGCGGCTGTCGGGCCTGCTCGACCGGCAGGCGTTGCAGATCGCCGTCGCCGACGTGCTCGCCCGGCACGAGTCGCTGCGCAGCTACTACCCGGAGGCCGACGGCACGGCCTACCAGGAGGTCGTGCCGACCGCCCGGGTCATCCCCGACCTGACCCCGGTCGAGGTCACCGAGGCCGAACTGCCGCACGCGCTTTCGGCACTGTTCCTGACCGGCTTCGACGTCACCGCCGAGGTGCCGTTCCGGGCCCGGCTGTTCGAGGTCAGCCCCACCGAGCACGTGCTCGCGCTGGTGGTGCACCACATCTCGGCCGACGGTTTCTCCATGGGACCGCTGACCCGCGACGTGATGACCGCCTACGGCGCCCGCGTCGACGGCGGCGAACCGGCCTGGCAGCCGCTGCCGGTGCAGTACGCCGACTTCGCGCTGTGGCAGCGGGCGGTGCTGGGCCGCGAGGAAGACCCGGAATCGGTTATCGCCCAGCAGATCTCGTACTGGCGCGACCGGCTGCGCGGACTGCCCGAGCAGTTGGACCTGCCCGCGGACCGGCCGCGTCCGGCCGTGGCCTCCGGCCGCGGCGCGACCTACTCGTTCCGTATCGACGCCGACATCCAGGCGCGGCTCGCGGAGCTGGCCCGCGCGCGCGGCGCGACGCTGTTCATGGTCACCCACGCCGCGCTGGCCGTCCTGCTGTCGCGGCTGTCGGGCGAGCGCGACATCGCCATCGGCACGCCGGTGGCGGGCCGCGGCGAGCGGGCGCTCGACGATCTGATCGGCATGTTCGTCAACACGCTGGTGCTGCGGACCGAGATCGAGCCGGGCACCTCGTTCACCGATCTGCTCCAGGACGTGCGGACCGGCGACATCGCCGCCTTCGGGCACGCCGATCTGCCGTTCGAGCGGCTGGTGGAGATCCTGAACCCGGCGCGGTCGCAGGCGCGGCATCCGCTGTTCCAGGTGATGCTGGCGTTCCAGAACCTCGGCCAGAGCTCGCTCGAGCTGCCGGGGCTGACCGTCAGCGGCGTGGACCTGCCCATCGACACCGCCAAATTCGATCTGCAACTCGTGCTCACCGAGGAGCCGGGAGCGGGCATCGACGCCCAATTCATCTACGCCACCGACCTTTTCGACGCCGATACGGTGGCGCAGTTCGCGCGGCGGTTCACCCGCTTGCTCAAGTCGCTGGCCGCGACGCCGGACCGGCCGGTCGGCGACATCCCGCTGCTGGACGCGCGGGAGGCGCTGCACGAACTGCGCGGCTGGAACGCGACCGGGCACGAGCTCGGCGCGGGCGCCACGCTGGTGGAGCTGTTCGCGGCGCAGGCCGCGGCCACGCCGGACGCCGTCGCGATCGTCGACCGCGAGGCCGGGCGGACCCTGACCTACGCCGAGTTCGGCGACCGGGTGCACCGGCTCGCGCGGCGCCTGGTCGCGGCCGGGGTCGGGCCGGAAACCCTGGTGGCCCTGGGACTTCGGCGCTCGCTGGACTTCGTTGTCGCCGCGTACGCGGTGCTCGAGGCGGGCGGCGGCTACGTGCCGCTGGATCTGGATCAGCCCGCCGAGCGGATCGGATACGTGCTCGACACCGCGCGACCGGTCTGTGTGCTGACCAACGCCGCCGACGACTTCGCCGCGGGCGAGCTGCCCGTGGTGCGGGTCGACGCCGAGGACGGCGACGGATCCGCCGCGCCGCTGACCGACGCGGAACGGATTGCCCCGCTGCGGGATTCGAATCCGGCGTACGTGATCTTCACCTCCGGTTCGACCGGCCGCCCGAAGGGCGTGGCCGTGCCGCATTCGGCGGTGGTCAACCAGATCCGCTGGATCACCGGCGAATACGGCATCGACGCCGACGACGTGGTGCTGTTCAAGACGCCCGCGACCTTCGACGTGTCGGTGTGGGAATTGTTCGCCCCCTTGGCCGTCGGCGGCCGGATGGTCGTGGCGAGCCCCGACGGGCACCGCGATCCGCGGTACCTGGCCGAGGTGATCGCCGCCGAGCGGGTCACCATGACCTCGTTCGTGCCGTCCATGCTGACCGTGTTCGCCGCGGCGGTGACCCCCGAGGCGGTGGCGTCGCTGCGCGCGCTGCTGATCGCCGGTGAGGCGTTCACCTCCGACGCGGTGCGGAAGTTCCGGGCGCTGAGCTCCGGGATCGAGCTGTACAACCTGTACGGCCCCACCGAGTTCACCGTGCACGCCACGCACGCGCCCGTCGCCGACGACGTGCAGGGCGCGGTGCCGATCGGCCTGCCGGTGTGGAACGCGCAGGCGTACGTGCTCGACGGCCGCCTGCATCCGGTGCCGCCGGGCGTCGCGGGTGAGCTGTACCTCGCGGGCGATCAGCTGGCGCGCGGCTACTTCGGCCGCCCCGACCTCACCGCGGATCGCTTCGTCGCCAACCCCTTCGGGGACGGGGACGGCAGTTCCCGCATGTACCGCACCGGTGACCTCGTGCGCCGGGCCGCCGACGGCCAGATCGTCTACCTGGGCCGCACCGACTTCCAGGTGAAGCTGCGCGGCCTGCGCATCGAGCTCGGCGAGATCGAGGCCGCGCTCACCGAACACGATTCGGTGTCGCAGGCCGTCGCGCTGGTCCGCTCCGACGCGCACACCGGCGATCGGCTGGTCGGCTATGTCGTGCCCGCGGGCACCGACATCGACGTCGACGCGCTGCGCGCGCACCTGGCCGGGCGGCTGCCGTCCTACATGGTGCCCGCCGCGCTCGTGGTGCTCGACGCCATGCCGCTCAACCCGAACGGCAAACTCGATCGCCGCGCCCTCCCCGAACCGGTCTTCGAGGCCCGCGAATTCCGCGCACCCACCACGCCGGTCGAGGAGATCGTTGCCGACACCTTCGCCGAGGTGCTGGGCCTGGGCGAACCGGTCGGCCTGGACGACGACTTCTTCGAACTGGGCGGCAACTCGCTGATCGCCACCCAGGTGACCGCCCGCCTCGGCGCGGCCCTGGACGCCCGCGTCCCGGTGCGGGTGCTGTTCGAGGCCCCGACGGTCGGCGCGCTGGCCGCCCGCGTAGAGAGCCACGCCGGTTCGGGCCGCCGCCGCGAACTCACCGCGGGACCACGACCGCAGGAGATCCCGCTGTCGCTGGCGCAGCAGCGCATGTGGTTCCTCAACCGGTTCGACACCGCCAGCGCGGTCAACAACATCCCGCTGGCCGTCCGGCTGACCGGAACGCTGGATGTGGACGCGCTGCGGGCCGCCGTGCGCGATGTGGTCGACCGCCACGAGGTGCTGCGCACGGTGTACCCGGCCGACGCCGAGGGCCAGGGCGTGCAGGTGATCCTGCCGGTCGGCACGAATATCGCGGAGCTGGAACCGATTCCGGCGACCGAGGCCGAGATCGCCGACCGCGTCGGCGAGGTCGTGCTCACCGGATTCGACGTCACCGCCGAGGTTCCGGTGCGCGCCCGGCTGTTCCGCGTCACCGACGCCGAACGGCCCACGCACGTCTTGGTTTTCGTGGTGCACCACATCTCCGGCGACGGCTGGTCGGTGCGGCCGCTGGCCCGCGACGTGATGATCGCCTACGCGGCCCGCTCGCGCGGCGAGGAGCCCGGCTGGGCGCCGCTGCCGGTGCAGTACGCCGACTTCGCGCTGTG
Organism: Nocardia sp. NPDC003482; assembly: GCF_053588115.1. Taxonomy (NCBI): domain Bacteria; kingdom Bacillati; phylum Actinomycetota; class Actinomycetes; order Mycobacteriales; family Nocardiaceae; genus Nocardia; species Nocardia sp. NPDC003482. The sequence goes on along the minus strand of NZ_JBSFPI010000004.1, from coordinate 208,802 downwards.
GCAGCGCGAGACCCTCGGTTCGGAGGACGATCCGGCCTCGCTCATCACCCAGCAGGTCGCCTACTGGTCGCGCACGCTGGCCGGGCTGCCCGACCAGCTGGACCTGCCCTCGGACCGGCCGCGTCCGGCGGTCGCGTCGGGTCGCGGTGACGTGCACGAGTTCTCGATCGACGCCGACCTGGTGCGCGGGCTCAACGCCCTCGCCCGCGATCACGGCGCGAGCCTGTTCATGGTCGTGCACGCGGTGTTCGCGGCGCTGCTGGCCCGGTTGTCGGGCGGCGACGACATCGCCGTCGGCACCGCGGTCGCGGGCCGCGGCGAGGCCGCGCTCGACGACGCCATCGGCATGTTCGTCAACACGCTGGTGCTGCGCACGGCCGTCGACTCGGGCGAGCCGTTCACCGAGCTGCTGGCCCGCACCAAGGACGCGGACCTCACGGCGTTCGGGCAGGCGGATCTGCCGTTCGAGCGGCTGGTGGAGATCCTCAACCCGGCCCGGTCGCAGGCGCGGCATCCGCTGTTCCAGGTGATGCTGTCGTTCCAGAACACCGGCCAGGCGTCGTTCGAACTGCCCGACCTCGAGGTGGCCGGGGTGCCGCTGGACGTGGTCACCGCCAAGTTCGATCTGCACCTGAACCTGACCGAACGCTTCGACGCGCACGGCGCGGCCGAGGGCATGAGCGCCGAATTCGCCTACGCCACCGACATGTTCGACCCGGCCACGGTCGCGGCGTTCGCGCGGCGGCTGGTGCGGATGCTGGCCGCGGTGGCCGCCGATCCGACCGTGGTCGTCGGCGACGTCGAACTGCTCGACGACGCCGAACGCCGCAAGGTCCTCGACAACTGGAACGCCACCGCCTACGACATCGACCGCGTGGTGCTGGGAAAGGCCGCGGGCAGTACGCCGCTGACCCTGGCGACGATGTTCCAGCGGCAGGTCGAGCGGACCCCGGACGCGCCCGCGCTGACCTTCGAGGGCGAGACGCTCACCTACGCGGAGTTCGCGGCGCGGGTGAATCGTCTTGCGCGCGAACTGATCTCGCGGGGCGTCGGCCCGGATTCGATGGTGGCGCTGGGGATGCGGCGCTCGATCGAACTGGTCGTGGGCATGTACGCGGTGACCGTCGCGGGCGGCGCGTACGTGCCGCTGGATCCGGACAACCCGGCCGAACGCAACCAGTACGTGCTCGAGACCGCGCGCCCGGTGTGCGTATTGACCACGGCGCGCGACGCATTCACCGCGGGAATCGAGATCGACACCCTCGAGATCGATACCCTGGACGTGTCCGCGCGCGCGGACGGTCCGGTGACCGACGCCGATCGCGTCGCGCCGCTGCGCCCGTCGAACACCGCGTACGTCATCTTCACCTCCGGTTCCACCGGCCGCCCCAAGGGCGTGGCCGTCAGCCACGAGGCGATCGTCAACCGCCTGGTGTGGATGCAGGACGAGTACGACCTCTACGAGGACGACGTGGTCCTCCAGAAGACGCCCGCCACCTTCGACGTGTCGGTGTGGGAGTTCTTCTGGCCGTTGCAGATCGGCGCGCGCCTGGTCGTCGCCAAGCCCGACGGGCACCGCGATCCGGCGTACCTGGCCGACCTCATCACGGCCGAGGGCGTGACCACCACGCACTTCGTCCCGTCCATGCTGTCGGTGTTCGTCGCGGAGCCGAAGGCCGCGGAGTGCACGACGCTCGCCAACGTCTTCGCCTCCGGTGAGGCGCTGCCCGCGACGACCGCGCAGCAGCTCATCGAGCTGACGGGCGCGCGGCTGCACAATCTGTACGGCCCGACCGAGGCCGCGGTGGACGTCACCTATCACGAGGTGACCGCGGCGGATCAGGCGTCGGTGCCGATCGGCCGCCCGGTGTTCAACACCGGTGTGTACGTGCTGGATTCGCGCCTGCACCCGGTCGCGCCGGGGGTCGCGGGTGAGTTGTATCTGGCGGGCGCGCAGCTGGCCCGCGGCTACGTCGCGCGGCCGGATCTGACCGCCGACCGCTTCGTGGCGAACCCCTTCGGGGACGGGCGGTCCGGTTCCCGCATGTACCGCACCGGCGACCTGGTGCGCTGGACCGCGGCCGGGGAGATCGAATACCTGGGCCGCACCGACTTCCAGGTGAAGCTGCGCGGCCTGCGCATCGAACTCGGCGAGATCGAGGCCGCGCTCACCGCGCTGCCCGCGGTCGCGCAGGCCGTCGTGGTGGTGCGCTCGGACGACCGGCTCGGCGATCAGCTCGTCGGCTACCTGGTGCCCGCGGCGGGCGCGATCGACCTCGACGCCGTGCGCGCGGCGCTGGCCGAGGAACTGCCCGCGTACATGGTGCCGTCGGCGTTCGTGGTGCTGGACGCCTTCCCGCTCAACGCCTCCGGCAAGCTGGACCGCCGGGTGCTGCCCGCGCCGGTGTTCGAGGCCAAGGTCTTCCGCGCCCCGTCCACCCCGATCGAGGAGATCGTGGCGGGCACCTTCGAGGACGTGCTCGGCCTGGCCCGGGTGGGCGTGGACGACGACTTCTTCGAACTGGGCGGCAACTCGCTGATCGCCACCCAGGTGACCGCGCGGCTCGGCGCGGCCCTGGACACCCAGCTCGCGGTGCGCGATCTGTTCGAGGCCAGCACGGTCGCGGCGCTGGCGATCCGGCTCGAGCAGGGCGCGGGCACCGGCCGTCATCGGCCGCGGCTGGTGGCGGGCGAACGGCCGGAACGGATTCCGCTGTCCCCGGCCCAGCAGCGCTACTGGTTTCTCAACCAGTTCGACACCGCCACCTCGGCCGTCGACAACATCCCGCTGGCCGTGCGGCTGTCGGGCACGCTCGACGTGGCCGCGCTGGAGCAGGCCATCGGCGACGTGTTCGCCCGGCACGAGGTGCTGCGCACGACCTACCCGAGTTCGCCCGAGGGACCGCGGCAGGTCATCCTGCCCGCGTCCGAGACCGCGCCGTCGCTGACGCCGGAGCCGGTCGACGAGGCCGAGATCATCGGCAGGATCATCGAATTCGCGCTCACCACCTTCGACGTGACCGCCGAGGTGCCGCTGAAGGTGGCGCTGTTCCAGGTCACCGGGACCGACGAGCACGTGCTCGCCTTCACCGTGCACCACGTCGCGGCCGACGGCTCCTCGATGGGCCCGCTGGCGCGCGACGTCATGGCCGCCTACATGGCCCGGGTGCGGGGCGAGGCGCCGCAGTGGACGCCGCTGCCGGTGCAGTACGCCGACTACGCGCTGTGGCAGCGCGCCGTGCTCGGTTCCGAGGACGATCCGGATTCGCTTGCCGCGCAACAGGTCTCGTACTGGACCCGGACGCTGGACGGACTGCCCGACCAGCTGGAGCTGCCCACCGACCGGCCGCGCCCGCCCGCGCAGTCGTTCCAGGGCAAGGCGATCCGCTTCGAGATCGACGCCGACCGGCACGTCCGGCTGCAAGAGCTGGCGCGCGCCAACAACGCGTCGCTGTTCATGGTCGTGCACGCCGCGCTGGCGGTGCTGCTGGCCCGGCTCTCGGGCACCGACGACATCGCGGTCGGCACCCCGATCGCGGGCCGCGGCGAACGCGAACTCGACGATCTGATCGGCATGTTCGTCAACACGCTGGTGTTCCGCACCCGGGTCGACGGCGGCGCGGGCTTCGACGCGCTGCTCGCCGAGGTGCGCGAGCGCGACCTCGAGGCGTTCGCCAACGCCGACGTCCCGTTCGAGCGGCTGGTCGAGGTCATCAACCCGGTGCGCTCGACCGCGCGCAACCCGCTGTTCCAGGTGGGTCTGTCGTTCCAGAACCTGGCCGAGACCGCCTTCGAGCTGCCCGGCCTGTCGGTGAGCGCGGTCGACTTCGATTCGCAGCTGGCCAAGACGGATCTGCACGTCACGCTGTACGACCGGTACCACGAGGACGGCACCCCCGCCGAGATCGTCACCGAATTCGGTTACGCCGTCGACCTGTTCGACGAGGCGACGGTGCAGGGCTTCGCCGACCGCTTCGTGCGGGTGCTGGACGCGATCATCGCCGACACCGCGGTGCCGGTGGGCGATATCGATCTGCTCGACGCCGACGAGAGCGCCCGCATCCTGCGCGCCTGGAACGAGACGGGCCGCGACCTCCCCTCCGGCACGCTCGCCGAACTGCTGGACGCCTCGGTCGCCGCGCAGCCCGACGCCGTGGCGCTGGTCGCCGACGAGACGGGTTCCGGTGCGCCGCAACAGGTTCTGACCTACCGCGAACTCGACGCCCGGGTGAACCGGTTGGCGCGGTACCTCGTGGAGCGCGGGGTGGGCGCGGAGGATCGGGTGGCGCTGGCCATCCGGCGTTCGGTGGATCTGGTGGTCGCCATGTACGCGGTCACCCGCGCCGGCGCGGCCTACGTCCCGATCGATCCCGCCCTGCCCGCCGAGCGCGTCGACTACATCCTCGAGACCGCCGCCCCGGCGTGCGTGCTGACCACCTCGGCGGAGGGGTTCGACGCGCCCGGCGCGGTCCGGCTCGACGAACTGGATCTCGCGGAGTACGCCGACACCCCGCTCACCGCCGAGGAGCTGGTGCGCGGCTTCGGCCCGGACAACACCGCCTACGTCATCTTCACCTCCGGTTCGACCGGGCGGCCCAAGGGCGTGGCGGTGCCGCACGGCGCGATCGTCAACCAGTTGCGCTGGGAGACGGCCGAATTCGATCTGGGTCCGGCCGACGCGATCCTGCTCAAGACGGCCGCCACCTTCGACCTGTCGGTGTGGGAGTTCTGGACCGCCGCGGTGTGCGGCGGGCGGCTGGTCATCGCCGCGCCCGAGGGGCATCGCGATCCGGCGTACCTGAACGAGCTCATGCTCACCACCTCGGTGACCACCCTGCACGTGGTGCCGTCCATGCTGGACGCGCTGCTCACCGATGCCGGTGGGACGCTGAGCGATTCGCTGCGCCGGGTGCTGGCCATCGGCGAGGCGCTGCCCGCGGCGACCGCGCGGCGGTTCCGCCGCGCCAACACCGCCGAACTGTTCAACCTGTACGGCCCGACCGAGGCGGCGGTGTCGATCACCAGCCATCGGGTCACCGACGCCGACGAGGTGTCGGTGTCGATCGGCGCGCCGGAGTGGAACAGCCGGGTCTACGTGCTCGACGGGCGGCTGCGGCCGGTGCCGGTGGGTGTGCCGGGTGAGCTGTACCTGGCCGGTGCCCAGTTGGCGCGCGGCTACTTCGGGCGGGCGGATCTGACCGCGGACCGGTTCGTGGCGTGCCCCTTCGGGGACGACGCGGGCGCCCGCATGTACCGCACCGGCGACCTGGTGGCCTGGACCGCCGACGGCGAATTGGAGTACCTGGGCCGTACCGACTTCCAGGTGAAGATCCGCGGCTTCCGCATCGAACTCGGCGAGATCGAGGCGGCCCTGCTGCGGCAGGACGCCGTCGCGGCGGCGGCGGTGCTCGCGCACAGCGACCCGCACACCGGCGACCGGCTGGTGGCGTACGTGGTGGCGAGCGGGCCCGGCGAACTCGACAAACAGGCGCTGCAATCGGCGCTCGCGGCCGAACTGCCGTCCTACATGGTGCCGTCGCTGTTCATGCGGCTGGACGCCCTGCCGCTCAACGCCAACGGCAAGCTGGATCGCCGGGCGCTGCCCGAGCCGGTGTTCGAGAAGGCGGTGTTCCGGGCCCCGGTGACGCCGATCGAGCAGATCGTGGCGAACGTCTTCGCCGAGGTGCTGCGGATCGAGCACGGCGGCGTGGGACGCGACGACGACTTCTTCGCCTTCGGCGGCAACTCGCTGCTGGCCACCCAGGTCGCCGCGCGGCTGGGCGAGGCGCTCAACACCCGGGTGCCGGTGCGCATGCTGTTCGAGGCGTCCACGGTCGCCGCGCTGGCGGTGCGGGTCGAGCAGCACGCGGGCGCGGGCGGGCGCAAGGCGCTCACCGCGGGCCCGCGGCCGGAGCGGATCCCGCTGTCGCTGGCGCAGCAGCGGATGTGGTTCCTCAACCGCTTCGACACCCAGTCCGCGGCCTACAACGTGCCGATCGCGGTGCGGCTGTCCGGCGAACTGGATGTGGCCGCCCTGCGCGCGGCGATCGCGGATCTGGTTGCCCGCCACGAGATCCTGCGCACGGTGTACCCGCAGACCGGCGACGGCCCGGTGCAGGTGATTCTGCCCGCCGCGCAAGCGGTTCCGGAGCTCGAGGTGCGCACGGTCGCGCTCGACGGCGTCGAGGAGGCCGTGGTCGCGCTGACCAACACCGTCTTCGACGTCACCGCCCGGGTGCCGGTCCGGATCGCGCTGTTCGAACTCGACGGCGCCGCAAACGAATACGTGCTGGCGATGGTGGTCCACCACATCTCCGGCGACGGTTCCTCGGTCGGCCCGCTGACCCGGGACCTGATGATCGCCTACGCGGCCCGCTCGATCGGGGAGGCCCCGAACTGGGCGCCGCTCGCGGTGCAGTACGCCGACTACTCGATCTGGCAGCGCGAGCTGCTGGGCAGCGACGACGATCCGGAATCGCTGGCGGCCAAGCAGGTCGAGTACTGGAAGACGGCGCTGGCCGGGCTGCCGGACCAGCTGGATCTGCCCTCGGATCGCCCGCGCCCGCCGGTGCAGTCCTTCGCCGGTGGCAAGGTCGACGTCCGCATCGACGCCGAAACCCACCGGGCGCTCATCGAATTGGCCCGCACCGAGGGCGCGACGCTGTTCATGGTCGTGCACACGGCGCTGGCGGTGCTGCTGGCCCGGCTGTCGGGCACCGACGACATCGCCATCGGCACCCCGATGGCCGGGCGCGGCGAGGCGGTGCTCGACGATCTGATCGGCATGTTCGTCAACACCCTGGTGTTCCGCACCCGGATGACGGCCGACGAGCCGTTCACCGACCTGCTGGCCCGCCAGCGCGAGGTGGACATCCAGGCGTTCGCCAACGCGGACGTGCCGTTCGAGCGGCTGGTCGAGGTGCTCAACCCGGTCCGCTCGACCGCGCGGCACCCGCTGTTCCAGGTCGGCCTGTCGTTCCAGAACCTGGCCCAGTCCAGCCTGGAACTGCCCGGCCTGCGGGTCGCGGGACTCGACTTCGACACCCAGATCTCGCAGTTCGATCTGCACCTGATCGCCACCGACCGCTACGGCGAGACCGGTGAGCCGGAGGGCATCACCGGGTTCTTCACCTACGCCACCGACATGTTCGAGCGGGACACGGTGCAGGGCTTCGTGGATCGGTTCACGCGGCTGCTCGGCACGATCATCGCCGCCCCGCGCACGCCCGTCGGCGATATCGAGCTGCTCGCCCCGGCCGAGCGCGCCGAGGTGGTCGAGGCCCGCAACGCGACCGAGCACGCCCTGCGGCCCCCTCATGGTCCTCTCGAGCGGCCCGCTCATGGTCCCGCCGAAGGCTGGGACGCGACCCTGGCGTCGCTCCTGACCGCCACCGCGGCGGCCAACCCGACGGCGGTCGCGCTCATCGGTCCCGACGGCGCGGTGCTCACCTACGCCGAACTGTCGCGTCGCGTGAATCGCCTTGCGCGCCATCTGATCTCGCTGGGCGTGGGCCCGGAGTCGCGGGTGGCGCTGGCGTTCCGCCGCTCGACGGATCTGGTCGTGTCCATGTACGCGGTGGCGGTCGCGGGCGGCGCGTACGTGCCCGTCGATCCGGATCAGCCCGCCGAGCGCACCGGCTACATCCTCGAGACCTCGGCCCCGGTCTGCGTGCTGACCGACGCGGCCGTCGGCTTCGAGACCGACATCGCGCCCGTGGTGTGGCTCGAGGACCTGACCGCGCGCGAACTCGCGGACACCCCGGTCACCGACGCCGAGCGGGTGCGCCCGCTGCGGCCGGAGCACACCGCGTACATCATCTTCACCTCCGGTTCGACCGGGCGGCCGAAGGGTGTGGCGGTGCCGCACGCGGCCGTGGTCAACCAATTGCTGTGGAAGACGGCCGAATTCGGGCTGGGCGTGGACGACGCGGTGCTGTTGAAGACCGCGGCGACCTTCGACCTGTCGGTGTGGGAGTTCTGGTCGGCGGCGGTGTCGGGCGGGCGGCTCGTGATCGCCACGGCCGACGGCCACCGTGATCCGGCCTACCTGAACGACCTGATGGTCCGGGAGAACGTGACCACGCTGCACGTCGTGCCCTCCATGCTCGACGCGCTGCTGGTGGAATCCGGTGGGACACTGGCGCGTTCGCTGCGCCGCGTCCTCGCCATCGGCGAGGCGCTGCCCCCGGCGACCGCGCGGCGGCTGCGGTCCGCCAACCCGCACATCGCGCTGTTCAACCTGTACGGCCCCACCGAGGCCGCGGTCTCCATCACCTCGCACGAGGTCACCGACGCCGACACGCTCACGGTGTCGATCGGCGCGCCGGAGTGGAACAGCCAGGTGTACGTGCTGGATTCGCGCCTGCACCCCGTCCCCGACGGAGTCGCGGGTGAGCTGTACCTGGCCGGTGCGCAGCTGGCGCGCGGGTACTTCGCGCGGCCCGATCTCACCTCGGATCGGTTCGTGGCCAACCCCTTCGGCGCGCCGGGCAGCCGCATGTACCGCACGGGTGACCTGGTGGCCTGGCACGAGGGCGAACTCGAGTACCGGGGCCGCACCGACTTCCAGGTGAAGATCCGCGGCTTCCGCATCGAACTCGGTGAGATCGAGGCGGCGCTGCTGGCATTGCCCGAGCTCGCTCAGGTGGCCGTGCTGGCCAAATCCGATGAGCGAACCGGTGATCGGCTGGTCGCCTATCTTGTGCCGTCCGGCGCGGAAGTCGATGTGGCGCAGGTGAAGTCGGCGTTGTCGGCGGCGTTGCCGTCGTACATGGTGCCGTCGGCGTTCGTGGTCCTGGATGCGTTGCCGTTGAACGTCAACGGCAAGCTCGATCGCAAGGCGTTGCCGGAGCCGGAGTTCGAGAGCACGGTGTTCCGTGCGCCGTCGACGCCGATCGAGGAGGTCGTGGCGTCGGTGTTCGCCGAGGTGCTCGGGGTGGAGCGGGTCGGGGCGGACGACGATTTCTTCGCCCTGGGAGGCAACTCGCTGCTGGCGACCCAGGTCGCCGCCCGCCTCGGCACGGCCCTGAACACCCGCGTCCCCGTGCGCTCCCTGTTCGAGGCCGCCACCGTCGCGGGCCTGGCCGCCAAGGTCGAACAGCAGGCCGGGGCGGGCGGCCGCCCGCCGCTGGTCGCCGGGCCGCGCCCCGAGCGGGTGCCGCTGTCGCTGGCCCAGCACCGGATGTGGTTCCTCAACCAGTTCGACACCTCGTCGTCGGTGGAGAACATCCCGGTCGCCATCCGGCTGTCCGGTGACCTCGACGTGGCCGCGCTGCGGCAGGCCGCCGCGGATCTGGTCGTGCGGCACGAGGTACTGCGCACGATCTACCCGGAAACGCCGGAAGGCCCGGTGCAGCAGGTGCTCTCGCCCGCCGAGGCGCCGCTGGACCTGACCCCGGTGCGGGTGTCCGAGGACCGCGTCCTCGCCGAGGTGGCCAAGCTGGTCTCCGGCGGCTTCGACGTCACCACCGAGATCCCGTTCCACATCCGGCTGTTCCGGGTCACCGACACCGAGCACGTGCTGGTGTTCGTGGCCCACCACATCGCCGCGGACGGCTGGTCCATGGGACCGCTGACCCGGGACCTGATGGTGGCCTACGTGTCCCGCTCGACCGGCGAGGCGCCCGCCTGGGCCCCGCTGCCGGTCCAGTACGCCGACTACTCGGTGTGGCAGCGCGATCTGCTCGGCCCGATCGACGACCCGGACAGCCTGCTGGCGCAGCAGGCCGACTACTGGCGTCAGGCGCTGGCCGGGGTGCCCGACGAGCTGAACCTGCCGACCGATCGGGCGCGCCCGACCGTGCAGTCCTTCGCGGGCGGCCGGGTCGTGTTCCCCGTCCGCCGCGACCTGCACCAGGGCCTGCAACGCGTCGCCCGCGAGCAGAACGCGACGCTGTTCATGGTCGTGCACAGCGCGCTGGCGGTGTTCCTGGCGCGGATGTCCGGTACCGACGACATCGCGATCGGCACCCCGATCGCGGGCCGCGGCGAGGCCGAACTCGACGATCTGATCGGCATGTTCGTCAACACGCTGGTGCTGCGTACCCACGTGCGGGGCGAGCTGACCTTCGGTGAACTGCTGGCGCACGCCCGGGAGGCGGACCTGGCGGCCTTCGCCCACGCCGACATCCCGTTCGAACGGCTGGTGGATCTGCTCGAACCCGAGCGCTCCACCGCGCGGCATCCGCTGTTCCAGGTGGCGCTGTCGTTCGAGAACCTGCCGGAGAGCTCGTTCGAACTGCCCGGCCTGCACGTGCGGGCGGTCGACTTCGACGTCGACATCGCCAAGTTCGACCTGTCGCTGACCATGCGGGAATCCGACGACGAGACCAACGGCATGTACGCCGAATTCTCGTTCGCCCGTGACCTTTTCGACGACGCGACGGTCGAGGTGTTCGCGCAGCGGTTCAGCCGCCTGCTCGAGGCGATCGTGGCGCGGCCGGACACCCCGGTCGGCGACCTGCCGCTGCTGGCGGCGAGCGAATACGAACTGCTCACCCAGGTGCACGGCGACGAGGTCATGGCGACCGGGCTGCTGCCGGACCTGATGACCAACGGGCTGCGGCTGGGCCGCGACCGGATCGCGGTGCGCTACAACGGGCGTTCCATCACCTACGGTGAGATCGACGAACAGTCCTCGCGGCTGGCGCGGGTGCTCATCGGCCGCGGGGTCGGGCCGGAACGTCTTGTGGCCGTGTCGTTCCCGCGCTCCTACGAGATGGTGCTGGCGGTCCTGGCGATCACCAAGGCCGGCGGCGCGCACGTGCCGGTGGACCCGAACTACCCCGAGGACCGGGTGCGGCACATGCTCACCGATTCGGCGGCGGTGCTCGGCATCACCGGGTCGGCGCACGTCGACGGGCTGCCCGACGACGTGGACTGGCTGCTGCTCGACGATCCGGCCACCGACGCCCTGTGCGCGGCCGAATCGGCGGACCCGATCACCGACGCCGACCGGCTCGCGCCGCTGCGCATGTCGCATCCGGCGTACGTGATCTACACCTCGGGTTCGACCGGAAAACCCAAGGGCGTCACCGTGACCCACGCGGGTCTGGGCGGACTGGCCGACGTGGCGACCGGACTGTACGAGCTGGAACCGCAACACCGGTTCCTGCACATCTGCTCGCCGAGCTTCGACCCGTCGGTGCTGGAGTGGGTGTGCGCCTTCTACATCGGCGCCACGCTGGTCATCGTGCCCGGCACGATCATCGGCGGACCCGATCTGGCCGAACTGCTGCGGACCGAGGGGGTCACCCACACCATCATCACCCCGGCGGTGCTGGGCACGATGGATCCGGCCGGGCAGGAACAGCTGCTGGTCACCTCCGTCGGCGGTGACGTCACCACGCCGGAACTGCTGGCCAAGTGGCAGCCGGGGCGCAAGTACTTCAACGCCTACGGACCGACCGAGACCACGATCATCTCCTCCTACGCGCGGTTGTTCCCGGGCCGTCACATCACCATCGGCACGCCGGTGCACGGCATGTCGGCGCTGGTGCTGGACGCGCGGATGAATCCGGTGCCGCCGGGCGTGGCGGGCGAGCTGTACCTGGCGGGCGGCGCGGTGGCGCGCGGCTACCAGAACCGGGCCGGGCTGAGCGCGGAGCGGTTCGTCGCCAATCCGTGGGGTGCGCCGGGCAGCCGGATGTACCGCACCGGTGACGTGGTGCGCTGGTTCGCCGAACCCGATGAGCGGCACGGCAATCTGGCCTCGCCGCGGGTGCACTGGGAACTCGACTACGTGGGCCGCTCGGACTTCCAGGTGAAGATCCGCGGCTTCCGCATCGAACTCGGCGAGATCGACGCGGTGCTGGGCCGCCATCCCGACGTCGAGTTCGCGTTCACCATGGGCCGCGAAACCGCCGCGGGCGCAACGATTCTGGTGTCCTACGTGCTCGTCGCGCCGGACCGCGCGGTCGATCCGGCCCGGTTGACCGAGTTCGTGGCGCGCACGCTGCCGCCGCACATGGTGCCCTCGGCGATCGTGGTGCTCGACGAGATCCCGCTCACCCCGGTCGGCAAGCTGGATCGGTGGGCGCTGCCGGAACCGGAACTCGCCCCGCGCGAATTCCGCGCCCCCGCCAGCGAGATCGAGGCGGTCATCGCCGCCGTCTTCGCCGAGGTGCTCGGCGTGGAGCAGGTGGGCCTGGACGATTCGTTCTTCGCCCTCGGCGGCGACTCGATCCTGTCCATCCAGCTGGTGTCGCGGGCCAAGGCGCGCGGTGTGCAGTTCACCCCGCGCGACGTGTTCGAGCGGCGCAGCGTCGCCGCCCTGGCCGAGATCGCGACCTTCGGCGCGGAGACCGAGCAGCAGCGCCTGCCGGAACTGCCCGGCGGCGGCGTGGGCGAGATCCCGCTGACGCCGATCATGAGCTCGATCCTGTCGAGCGGGTCGTCCTACCAACGCTTCTCGCAGTCGATGGAGCTGCGGCTGCCCGACGGCATCGACCGGCCGACCCTGGTCGCGACCATCGCGGCCGTGTTCGAGCACCACGATGTGCTGCGAACCCGATTGCGGCGCACCGAGAATCGGTGGGTCTTCGAGGCGCTGGACCGGCACGCGGTCGATATCGAGGCGCTGGTGCGCCGGGTCGACCTGCCTGGCGACATCTCCGACGCGGAGCTGACGCGGCGGGCGAGCGTCGAATACGACGCGGCGCTGGGACGATTGGATCCGGCGAACGCGGCGATGGCGCAGTTCGTGTGGTTCGCGTTCGAGGGCGCAGGGCGGCGGGACGTCCTCCTGGTCGTGGCGCACCACTTCGTGGTCGACGGCGTGTCGTGGCGCATCCTCATCCCGGATCTGGCCGTGGCCTGGTCGCAGCTGGCCGCGGGTCAGCCGGTGGCCCTGCCCGCCAACGGGACCTCGATGCGGCGGTGGGCGCACGCCCTCGCCGACGCGGCCACCGACGCCGATCGGGTCGCGGAACTGCCGTTCTGGCAACGGGTTTCGGCCACGCCGGATCCGCTGCTGGGCGACCGCGCGTTCGATCCCGCCGTCGACACGTTCGCGACCGTGGACCGGGTCGAGGTCAGCCTGCCGGAGGACGTCACCGACGCGGTGCTGACCGCCATCCCGGGCCTGTACCGCGGCGGCGTCAACGACGGCCTGCTGTCGGCGCTGGCGCTGGCGGTCGCGCGCTGGCGCGGCGCGGACCGCGGCGACGCGACGCTGGTCAAGCTCGAGGGTCACGGACGTGAGGAGGACGTGGTCCCGGGCGCGGATCTGTCCCGCACGGTCGGCTGGTTCACCAGCGCGTACCCGGTGCGGCTGGATCTGGCGGGCGCGGACCTCGACGACGCCTTCGCCGGGGGCGCGGCCCTGGGCGAGGTCGTGAAGTCGATCAAGGAGCAGCTGCTGGCGGTGCCCGACAAGGGGCTCGGCTACGGCCTGCTGCGCTACCTCAATCCGGAGACCGCCGATCAACTCGGCGGCGCGGGCCAGATCAGCTTCAACTACCTGGGCCGCGTCGCGGGCGCGGACGGTGACGCGGTGTCGCGGTTCGCGGAACTGGGCTGGGTGCCGACCGCCGACCTGGGTCGTCTCGACGCCGAGATGGACACCGACATGCCCGCCAACGCGACGATCGATATCAACGCGATCGTCACCGACGGCGCGGACGGTCCGCGCCTGGGCGCCTCGTTCGCCTTCCCGACGGGTCTGCTGACCCGTGAGCGGGTGGCCGAATTCGCCGACCTGTGGGTCGCGGCGCTGACCGCGCTGGCGCGGCACGCGCGACGGCCGGACGCCGGTGGTCTCACCCCGTCGGATCTGCCGCTGGTGACGGTCGAGCAGTCGGATATCGAAGTGTGGGAACGGGATTACCCCGCGCTCGACGATGTCTGGCCGCTGTCGCCGTTGCAGTCGGGTCTGCTGTTCCACGCGCTGATGACGCAGGCGACGGTCGACGTGTACACCATGCAGGCGGTCGTCGACCTCGGCGGCACGCTGGACGTGGCCCGGTTGCGGGCGGCGGCGCAGGCGATCCTGGACCGCTACCCGAACCTGCGCACCGCCTTCGTCACCGACTCCGACGGCCACGCCGTGCAGGTCGTGCTCGATCGGGTGGAGGCGCCGTGGCGGGAGGCGGATCTCACGCATCTGCCCGAGCCGCAACGACTTCCGGAGTTGCAGCGGCTGGTCGAGGTGGATCGCCGGACGCACTTCGACATGGCCGTCGCGCCGCTCATGCGGTTCACGCTGTACCGGACGGGCGCGGATCGGTGGAGTCTGGGCATCACGACCCACCACATCCTGCTCGACGGCTGGTCGATGCCGCTGCTCATGCGCGACATGCTGGTGCTGTACGCGGTGCGCGGCGATCAGACCGCGCTGCCGCGGGTGGCGTCCTATCGCGGCTTCCTGGCCTGGCTCGCCGCGCGCGATCGCGATGCGTCGCTGCGGACCTGGGCCAAGGCGCTGTCGGGGGTGGACGAGCCGACCGCGCTCGCGCCGCAGCCGCGCGCGAACGAGGACTACGAGATCGGCAAGCTGATCACCGAGATCGACGCCGACCGCACCCGCCGCATCACCAAGCACGCCGCCGAACTCGGCGTCACGGTGAACACGCTGGTGCAGGCGGCGTGGGGCATCCTGCTCGGGCGGCTGCTCGGACGCGGCGACGTCGTGTTCGGCGCGACCGTGTCGGGTCGGCCGCCGGAACTGCCCGGCGTCGAGTCGATGGTGGGTCTGTTCATCAACACGCTGCCGGTGCGGGTGCGGGTGGACGATCGGCTCACCGTCGAGGAACTGCTGGGCCGGTTGCAGCGCGATCAGGCGGATCTGCTCGAGCACCACTACGTCGGGCTGACCGACATCCAGCGAATCGCCGGCGCCGGAGCGCAATTCGACACGCTGCTGGTGTTCGAGTCGTATCCGATGGACAAGGAGGCGATCGCCGCCGCCAGCTCCATCGACGGCATGTCGGTCACCGGGGTGGGCGTCAACGACGCCACGCACTACCCGCTGACCCTGCTGGTGACCGCGGAGTCGACGATCGAGCTGACCTGGAAGTACCTGGGCAGCCGGTTCACCGCCGACGAGGTGGCCACGCTGTCCGGGCGCATGCTGCGCGTGCTGGAGGCGCTGCTCGGCGACACCGACGCGCTCGTCGGCGACATCGACATCCTCGACGAGGACGAACGCGCCCGCATCCTCGCGGGCTCGGGCGATCCCGCCGCGGCGGCCGCGGATCGGCCCGCCCGGGTCGGCGCCCGCACGGTCGCCAAGGCCCTCGGCGAGGTGGTCGAGGAGGATCCGCAGGCTCCCGCCCTGCTCGTCGACGGCGCGGAAGTGCCGTACCACGTGGTGGATTCGCGCTCCTCACAGCTCGCGCGGGTGCTGATCAACCGCGGCGTCGGCCCCGGCGACATCGTGGCGATCGCGCTGCCCCGCTCCCTGGACGCGGCGGTCGCGGTCTGGGCCGTCCACAAGGCGGGCGCCGCGGTACTGTTCGCCGACGGCCTGTCCTTCGGCGAAATCGTCTCCGCCGGAGCCGGTTTCGGCATCGCCCTCGAACCGGCCGCCAAGTCGGTCCGCTGGCTGGTCCCCACCGACCCGAAGGTCCGAGCCGACATCACCGCCGCCCCCGCCCACCCGGTCTCCTACGCCGACCGAGTCCGCCCCCTCCACGAGGACCACCCGGCCTTCGTCACCCGCGCCTCCGACGGCACCTGGGTACGACTGACCCAGGACCAGTCCCTCGACCGAGCCGAATCCCTGCGCGAGACACACGAAGTCGACTACGAGTCGACGACGTACACCCGCTCCGCCGCCGGCCCCGCGCTCCTGGCCGAGTTCCTGGTCAGCGCCACCGCCGGTGCCCTATCGGTGCTGCCGAGCGGGGACGCGGACGCGGATGTGGCGGACGGGGAGGTCACGCATTGGTTCGTGGACGCGGGGGAGTCGGTGGAGACCGAGGATGAGGTTCGGGTGATCGTGGTGGAGTGAGGGTTCCGTCTCCGGCCGTCGTGGGGCGGCGGCCGGGGACGGGTTCGGAGGTAAGCTCCGTTCTTCGTTCAGGAGCGGGGATTTGCTGGCCGAGGATAGGGGAGCCGATGTTCATGCCCGAGATGGCAGCCGTATTTCCGCCCGTCCTGGGCAGATGGACGGCCGCGGATCTCGACCGCATTCCCGAGAACGGCCTCAGGTACGAGGTCCTGAACGGCCAGCTGGTCGTCAGTCCCGCCCCGACGCCGTTGCACCAGAAGCTCTTGACCGGACTGTTCGCTGTCTTGGAAACGGCTGCGCCGCAGTCCTTTTGGGTGCTCCCCGGCGTAGGAATACTCAGCGGCGAGGACGAACCCATCCCCGACCTGATCGTCGGTCGAGGGCGAGTGGACATGGACGCGATGGGAATTCCCGCCGACCAGGTACTGCTCGCCGTCGAGATCGTGTCACCACCCACTAGCCTGCAGGATCGTCTGGTCAAACCCCTGCTGTATGCCCAGGCCCGCATCGCGAACTACTGGCGTATCGAAACCGGCCCCTTCGAAGGTCATCGGCCCGGCGAGCAACCTCCGGTGCTGTTCGCGCACGCGCTGGCCCGCGGCCGATACGAGCTGACGCACCGCGTCGCCGCCGGGCGGCCGGTGACGCTGGGTTCACCCTTCGCGGTCACCCTCGATCCCGCGACGCTCCTGAGGTAGGCGGGCGCGTCCGTCTGTTCGCCAGAGCCGGTCGATGTCGCGGGCTCGGGTGGCCGTGGCGAGCGCTGATTGAAGCGCCGCGTCGATCGTCTCGGGGATTCCGGTCGTGCCCAGTTCGCGTTGGGCGGTCTCCAGTAGTTCGTCGTCGAGGTCGATGAGGTGTTTTCCCATGGTGCCTTCGTCTTGTGGGGGTACTGTGGATGTTTGTCGCCGGGTTTGTCCGGTGCGGGGTGGGGGCTCTCGACACGCGGGGATTAACAGAACGGGGTGGGGATGGCGATTCCGTAGGGTGGGTCGACTGTTCTGGCTTGGGTTGGAGGAGGGGAGCTTTGGAAACGGATAATTCGCCTGCTTTGCGATTGAGCGGGTTGTACAAGGGATTCGGTGGGCCCTGGGTGGTGGACGGGGTCGCGCTCGAGGTGCCTGCCGGGTCGTTCTTCGGGCTGGTCGGGCCGAACGGGGCCGGGAAGACGACGACGCTGTCGATCGCCGTGGGACTGCTGCGGCCGGACGCGGGACGGTCGGAGATCTTCGGGTTCGACGTGTGGTCGGATCCGGTGCACGCCAAGACGATCGTGGGCGTGCTGCCCGACGGGCTGGCGTTGCCGGAGCGGCTCACCGGACGCGAATTGCTCACCTACACAGGGCTTTTGCGCGGGATGGCGCCGGGCACGGTGGCCGAGCGCGCCCAGGAACTGCTGAGCGTGCTCGAACTCGACGGCGCCGAGAACACCCTCGTGGTCGACTACTCCGCGGGTATGCGCAAGAAGATCGGCCTGGCGACCGCGCTGCTGCACGCGCCGCGCCTGCTGGTGCTCGACGAACCGCTCGAGGCCGTGGACCCGGTGTCCGCCAGGACGATTCGCACCATCCTGCAACGCTTCGTGGCCTCCGGCGGCTCGGTGGTGCTGTCGAGCCACGTGATGGCGCTGGTGGAGAACCTGTGCGATCGGCTCGCGGTGATCAATCGCGGCCGGGTCGTCGCGGCGGGCACGGTGGACGAGGTGCGCGGCGCGGGCACGCTGGAGGAGGCGTTCGTGCGGCTGGTCGGCGGGCGCGTCGCGGGCGACGAGGGGCTGGCGTGGTTGGCGTCCTGATCCGCATGCGGTGGCGGCTGACCGCGCGGGCGATGACCGGCGGCCGGGCGTCGGTGGGCTTCTGGATCGGGCTGGCGGTCGGCGTCGTCGCGGCCGTCGCCACGGCGGGTCTGCTGGCGGGCGTCGGCTACGCGTGGGACGTGCGCGCCGCGACGAACGCCGCCGCCGCGCTGTACGCCGTGTGGACGCTGGGCTGGATCTGCGGCCCCGTGCTCACCGGCAGCAGCGACGAGACGTTGCAGCCCGAGCACTTCCGGCTGTTGCCGATCAGCTATCGGCAGCTCGCGGTGGGTCTGCTGGCCGCGGCCTTCACCGGTCCCGCCGCGCTGGTGAATCTCGTGGCGTTCGGCGGGCTGGTCCTGCTCGGTGCCCAATTCGGTGTTCTCCCAGCGCTTTTCGCGGTCGTCGGGGCGATCGCGCAGCTCGTGTTCGTGGTCGTGCTGTCGCGGGTGCTGCTGGCGTGGATCGGCGCGGCGATGCGGTCGCGGCGCGGCAAGGATCTCGGCGTCGTGCTGGCCGCCATGAGCGGTCTCGCGTACTACCCGATCCAGCTGTTGATCAGCTATGTCGGCCCTCGGCTCGAGCACGCCTCGCCGCCGGTGGCCCTGGCGCTGCGGATCTCGCCGTCGGGCTGGGCGCCGTATGCGGTGGAGGCGGCGGCGCGTGGACAGTGGTGGTTCGGTACGGCCGCGGTGGGTGGTTCGGTACTGCTCTCGCTGCTGCTGTGGCAGGCGTGGGCGGTGCTGCTGCGTCGTCGGCTCACCACCCCCGAGGCCGCGGCCGGTCGGGTGCGCGCGAATTCCGGTGGGGGAGTGCTGGATCGGCTGTTGCCGGCCGATCCGCTGGGCGCGGTGGTGGCCAAGGAGTTGCGCACCTGGTGGCGGGACAGTCGCCGCCGGGCGGCGCTGCTGCCGCTCATGCTGATCGGCATCGTGGTGCCGATCTTCCTGGCGCTGCAACACAATCAGGGCGCCCTGCCGTTCGCGGGCGCGTTCGTGGTGTGGATGGCGGCCATGGCCAGCGCCAACATGTACGGCTTCGACGGCACGGCCATCTGGCAGACCCTGGTGGTCCCCGGCGCCGCCCGCGCCGACGTCCGCGGCCGCATGCTGGCCTGGGTGCTCATCGTCGCCCCGTTCGGCCTGCTCCTCACCCTCGTCCTGCCCCCCGTGGTCGGGCTCGCCAAGCTGTACCCGTGGGGCTTCGCCACCCTGCCGGTACTGCTCGGTGTCGGAATAGGTACGGCCATGTACCTGTCCGTGTACGCCGCGTATCCCGTTCCACAACAACGAGGCAACCCCTTCGCGGGCGGCGGCGCCAACCCCGGCTGCGCCCGCGCCCTCCTCCAGATCACCGTGGGCACCGGCCAGATCATCTTCTGCGCACCCGTCATCGCGATCCTGACCACGGGGGCCTTACTGAAAAGCTGGCTGCTCCAATGGGTTGCGGTCCCGGTCGGTGTGGCCATCGGTCTCGGGGTGGCGTTGTTCGCGGCCCGGTTGGCCGAGCGGCGGCTGCTGGAGCGGGGGCCGGAGCTGTTGGCGGAGGTCAAGCCCCGGTAGGGGGCTACCCGGTGGCCGTGGGTTTCCCCTTGTCCCTGCCGTCCGGCCCCCAGGGCCGGACGGCAGGGCTTATCGCACCAGCGGAAAATCCATGGCAGCGGCCATGATTCGCGCCCCCTCGTCGTTCAGATGCAGCCCGTCGCCACTGTCCAGATCCGGGCGGATTAGGTCCGGATCGTCGGGCGACGCCACGGCCGCGGCGACATCGAAGACGCCGTCGAAAACCGTTGTGCCACGCAGCCATTCGTTGATCTCGTGCCGAGCGGGAATGCCGGTGTCGACACTGAGCCCGGGATAGACGACACCCGCGAACGGCCCCACCGTATTGGCGTAGATCGGCAGCCCCGCGGCGTGCGCGCGGCGGGCGAGTTCGGTGTAGCCGTCGATCAGATCCGTGATCGACGCCGTGCCGTCGAGGATCAGATCATTGATGCCGAAGTTGGCGAGCACGTGGGTGACACCCGGCACCGCCAGCACGTCACGCTCGAAACGGGCCAGCCCGTGCGCACCCACTTCGTCGGTGAGCAACCGGTTTCCACCGATGCCCTGATTGACGATCCACCCCTCGCGCAGGCGGGCGTTCAGGAAATCGACCGAGCGGTGATTCGCCCCGACGGTGGTCCCCGCCCCCTCGAACCACGAATCCCCGAAGGCCACCACGACCGGTGCGGCCGCGGGCGCGAGGACGTCCACCCCGGTGACGAAGAATCGCGACGTCGACTCCTCGGCCTCGTCGAGATCCGGCGCGGCGACCCGATCGCCCGGCGCGATATAGGCCCTCTCGAACGCGCTGTGCGTGAAGGTGGCGAGCCCGGTCGCCTCCGGCAGGTACAGGCTCAGCAGCAGATCGTCGCCCGCTTCGACGGCCAGATCGATTGCGTCGCTGACGATTTCGCCCCCGGCATGGATCGTGACCCGATCCGCTCCGTCGAACCGCACGACCCGCTCGGTCTCGCCCACGATCTCCGCGCCCGCCTTGCGCAGGGCCACCCGCGCGGCCGCGACCACGAGCGGCTCGGTCCCGTACCGATTACTGAGCCGAACCCGTACCCGCGCACCGCCACCCACCAGGCGGAGCACCTGCCGCACCGTCTCGCCGGCGAAGCCGCGCGAGGCTTGCAGTTGAATCCGCTCGTAGGGGCTGATCACCGCGGACCGGAAACCCGCCAGCCAGGTGGACGACATCACGACCTCCAAGTAGTTGCGACGAGGAATATCCTCGCGGCAACGGTAGGCCCGATTTGTTCCGCGTGTCAACTATCCGCGCGGCAAGCTTTTGTTAGAGTGGCCGACATGGACCACACCGACCTCTTCGACGATCCGCGGCTCACCGAGGTGGGCCTGTTGTTCGAGGCCGGGCGGGGTCTACGCATGAAACTGGAGGAGACCTGGTCGGCCAACGGCCTGTCGCTGCTGGACTTCATCGCGCTCATGCGGCTGAGCCGTTCACCCGGCTCCCGGCTGCGCATGACGGTCCTCGCCGCGCAGACCCAGCTGTCCACCAGCGGCGTGACCAGACTCGTCGACCGTCTCGAACGCAACGGCCTCGCCCGCCGCGAGGCCGACCCGACCGACCGCCGCAGCTCCTACGCGGTCCTCACGCACGCGGGCGCGGCCCGCCTGGCCAAGGTCCTGCCCGAATACATCGAGGTCGTCGACCGCTGGTTCTTCACCCCCCTCACCCCCGACCAGCGGGAGGCCCTCGTCACCAGCCTGCGCATCATCCGCGACGCCACCTTCCCCGAGGCAACCCAGGTCTCCGACTGACCGAACCCGTCACCCCTCGCCGCTAAGGTGCGCCCATGACGACCGTCACCCACATCAATCCTTCTGACATGCACAGCAACCCGGCCTACAGCCAGGCGGTCCGCATCCCCGCGGGCTACGACACCCTCCACATCGGCGGCCAGAACGGCACAGACGCCACCGGCAGCCTCGTCGGCCCCGACCTGAAATCCCAGTCCCGCCAAGCCCTTCTGAACATCCAGAGCTGTGTCCGAGCCGCGGGCGGCGACCTGGAGAACATCGTGAAGTGGACGATTTTCATCAAAGCGGGCGAGCCCCTCCGGGAAGGCTTCGCCGCCTTCCAGGAAATTTGGGGTCGACGACCCAACCCGCCCGCGATCACTGGAGTCTTCGTCTCCGACCTGGCGGTCCCGGGGGCGTTGGTCGAGATCGAGGCCATCGCCGCCCTTCCGCCCGCGTAGTTCACCTCGCGACATTCTCCCCGCTGGGTCGGTGATGGCAACTTCTCGTGAGTAGGGGGCACTTGGAATCTGATTCGGCCCCTACTCTTCGTTTGCGTTATCGCCTTGCTCGCGGTCTCGCCGCTGTCGTTGTTTCTCGTTCACTTCTCCGGCGAACTCTGTGCCATCGAAATCCCATCCGCCGAACTTGTCGGACAGATGAAACCGCTCTTCCGGTGGCACGGCATCCTTTTTGCGCTGCCACTCGGCGGCAGAGGCCAACATGCGAGCGACATGTTCCTCGGACGGTGGGTTGGGGTTTTTCCTGAAGGTCTTTCCACCGATGTGGATGGGGTCGGAATTGCTGCTTTCAGAATTGTCGCTCTCGCTCATGATCTCATCGTCCTCGCTTATAGCTCTTCCGCTATGATTACTGTACGCCCGGTTTCCGGATCGACATATCTGTTCAAAACATTGAAGCTCGTTTGCGGCTTGAACAGAACTTCCTGTTCCCTTGCCATGTGCTCGGGTGCCCAGGCGGAGACATCCTTGCCAGTCTTGGAGTAGATGTGCATTTCGACATCACCCGAGAACGGAGTGCCGCCCTCGGCTCTGGAAGAGGAGGTGAAAGCGTCCTCCGTGACGACGTTGCCCTTCTGATACTGCTCCAGTACTTCCGGCGGCATATCTTCAGAGGAAATGCGACGCGATACCCAGCCCTCATGGTTCGGTAGCTTGTCAAGGGCTTCGGTTGTGCGTTCGGTGCGAAAGGCGATGGCATCGGACACATTTCCTTCGCGGATTCTCTCGTTCATTCTCCTTCCGTCCTCGATATAGTCGATGATTCCTTCGTCATCCTTGGCGGTCCAATTCGCAGGGCGCACCGCAGCTGGCGGCTTGGGCGCGTGCGCGACGTCGCCACCAACCTTTTCGACCTGCTGTAAGCTCTTTTGAACCGCGCTCAGATCATGCTCGAAATGGGCGAAGTTCTGGATTTTCCTCTCACTCTTCCACATGTCGATGAGAGCGCGGATGGGAGTGGCGAACCGGGCGGCGATGGTGGCCACCCGCGCTGATGCGACAGCCGCGCCGATTCCGAACGTGACCAGGGATGCGGCCACGCCGATGGCGGCCGTGATCACCAGCTCTTTTGCCAGCTCTTTGCCCAGTTCCTCGAGCTGGGCCCGTAACTTCTGGCGAAGGTCGTGCAGGGCGGCGGCGTGGTCGCGGCATGCCTTGGAGAGGGTCGCGAAGGTGGACCCGACAGCCTCGGCAGCGGTTCGCAGTTTCGCCAGGTCGGCGGCGATGAGGTCGACTTCGGGCGACACGATCGCATCGGTGAAGGTGTCCATGACGCGGACGATGTCGGCGGGTAGCGCGGTGACGGCCGTGGCCTTGGCCATCTGCGCCCACACGTCTCCGACTGCCTCGAGCTTGGCCGTGTCACCGTTCGGCACGGTGATGCCGATCTTCTCGGCCAGCTTGACCCCGCCGTCCTCCAAGCCATTGCCGGGCCCGCCCGCCGACGGAATGGGCACACGGCAGGTGTAGACCGCGGGCGGCGGGGCGGGTGGCGGCGCGGGCGGGTCACCCCCCGCGCCCATGGTCGACTCGTACTCGGCAACCTCGTGCCGGTGCCCGAGTTCGCGCAGCGTGCCCGCGTAGGAGTCCAAGGTCATGGCGGTGTTGACGACCAGATCGGAAACCTCGAGCACCTTGGCGTCGTAGGAGTCCGCCCATTTCCGGGCTTCCTCGTACGTGCCCGCCATGTGCGCGCCCGCCGACAGTGCTTGCCAACGGCCGTCGACCTCGTTGAACAGCGATGTGGCGGCGTTGTGCAGGGTGGTGGCGGCGTTGTAGTAGACGCTCGGGCGTATCGCCAGTTGCGTCAACGCCCGACACCCGATCGCAGGGTGGCCAGGTTCGCGGCGAGCGCGGCGCTGTAATTGGCGTGCGCCGTGGTGGCCGCGGCGTGCATGGCCTCGATGCCCTCCCGCATCTCCTCGGCTCCGGTGCGCCAGTGGCGATGTGCCTCGACGTGCTGGACGGCCGCGGCCCCGGTCCATTCGCGGTGCGCGGCCTCGATTCGGGTATCGATGCCCTGGAGCGCCTCCGCGACGAACGCCGCCAGACCCGCGATCCGCGCGGTCACCGCGTCGAGGTGTTCGAGGTCGACCCGATAGCCCTCATCGGTCATGCTGTCCCCCTTCGGATCACATGTTGAGCAGCCGGGTACTCGGATTATCCGCACCGGCCACGCCCGCGGCGCCGGTCTCATCCTGCTCCGTGAACATCGTGGCTGTCACGCCCAGCAACTCGGCCAACGAGCGCAGCGCCTCCAACACCTCGAGCGCGCCCCGGCGGGTCTCCTCCCACCCCGCGAGGTAGGCCGAGGCGGCCGCACCCTTCCACGTGCTCATCAACCCCTGAATCTCCTTGTCACCGGAATGAATTCCGGAGATGAGCGCCTCGGCGGTCTGCTGCACGAATCGCCCGGCGTCCTGCACGTGGGCAGGAACTACCGCCAGAGCGGGGGCCGACTGGTCTGCCATGCGCGTGGATTCCTCCGTGTCGAGCGAGGCAACGGTTGTCCCGGTGTGCGCGGACCGGGTACAGCGGCATCATACGTGCGCGCCGCGGTGACACGCAGGGGCTCAGGTGACGGCCCCCGCCGCCAGGGCCGCGCGCCAGCTGCCGTACTCGCTGATGTCCTTGCCCGCGGCCGCCGCGGCGCCATCGCAACCGAAAGCCGTTGTCCAGCAACCATTGTCGAGTTCAACCTTGCCCAGCTGCATGGGGGCCGGGAGGGCGGCGAGGAAGTGGCCGAGGGCGGCGGGGGAGAGGAGCCAGCGTTCGCCTGTTATCGAGACGCCGGATTCCTCTGGGGGGCAGCGGGTTACGGCTGGTTTGGGTGGGGTGGTGTCGAGGGCGGCCAGGCGGTAGTGGGGGGACGTACGGACCTCGCCCGCCCAGCGGGCGCCGAGGTCGGTCAGTTGGTGGGCGAGGGGTTGGTCGCGGAGGTGGGCGCCGAAGACGACCAGGTCGTGGGTGGGGGCGATGCGGGTGGGCCAGGGGTGGGTGAGGGGGTGGCCGGTGATGAGGGCGGCGATGTCGAGGGCGATCGCGTCGTCGAAGGCGCGGGCCAGGACGGTCACGCCGAAGCCGGGGGCGCCCGCGGGGACGGCCACCGCGCACAGGTCGAAGAGGTTGCAGAAGTTGGTGTAGGTGCCGACCCGGGCGTTCACGCCGATCGGGTCGGCGGTGACGGCCGCGATGGTCGGCTGGATCGGCGCGGTGGGGGTGAGCAGGGCGTCGGCCCCGGCGAGGCTCGCCATGGCGATCGCGCGCAGGCGCTCGACCTCGGCGCGGTCGGCGACGAGGCGATGGGCGGGGATGTCGCGCGCGCCGCGGATGATCGCGCCCACGGTCGGGTCGAGGTGTTCGGGCGCGGTGTCCACGAAATCGCCTACGGCCGAGTATCTTTCGGCGACGAGCCCGCCCTCGTACAGCAGTCGTGCGGCGGCCAGGAACGGTTCGGGATTTACCGCGACGAGCCGCGCCCCGCGTTCCCGCAGCACGGCCAGCGTCCGCTCGTAGTCGGCGACCCAGTCCGGATCCAGATCCGGCAGCGGATCGAACACCGCCACAACGGGTTCCGGCGGCGCGGCGAGCCGGGTATCACTCGGCCACGCCCGGCCCGGCGCACCCGCGGCCAGCACGCCCATCGCGCGATCGGCGAGGGCGAGGTCCGCCGCGAATATCGTCACGCAGTCGTAGGAGCGGCAGGCGGGCACGACGCCCGCGGTGGAGATCACCCCGACCGTCGGCTTGATTCCCACGATGCCCTGGAACGCGGCGGGCACGCGTCCCGAACCGGCCGTATCCGTGCCGAGGGCGATATCCGCCTCGCCCCGCGCGACCGCGACCGCCGAACCGGAACTCGAACCGCCCGAGACGAATTCGGGCCGCCGGACGTCGGGTACGACACCGTAGGGCGAGCGCGTGCCGACCAGCCCGGTCGCGAACTGGTCGAGGTTGGTCTTGCCGACCACGACCGCCCCGGCCGATCGCAGCGCGGCGACGGCGTCCGCGTCACGCTCGGGCGAATACGCGTACTCCGGGCATCCCGCCGTGGTGGGCAGCCCGGCCACGTCGATATTGTCCTTGACCGCCAGGCGCAGTCCGGCTAATTCCCCTGTGGCCGAGGCTGTTTCGGCGTCGATCGCGCTGTCGGTGCGGCGGCTGATCCAGGTGGTCATGCCTAGCGGGTTCCCTTCGTCTCGGCCAGTTCGCCCGCGGCCCGCCAGGAGTTGCGTTCGGCGGTGAAGGCGGCGGCCTGGCGGGTGCGGAAGTCGGCGATGGAATCGGCGTTGGCCGTGAGGAATTCGCGATAGTCGGCGAGCCGGAACTCCCCGTCCTCGGTGCGCAACCGGCAGTCGCCCGCCGCGAAATCCGCTCGCAGATCGAGCAATTCCTCCGCCGACACCGGATACCAGCGAATGCGATCGAAATAGTCCAGCAGCCACGGCCTTTCGGGGTCGCCCGGCGCCCAGCGGTGATTCCACACCTGCGTGGTGCGGCCGACGAACTGGTAACCGCCCGGCCCCTCCATCCCGTAGACGCACAGGTACGCGCCGCCGATGCCGACCGCGTTCTCCGGCGTCCACGTCCGCGCCGGATTGTATTTGGTGGTGACCAGCCGATGCCGCGGATCGGTGGGCGTGGCCACGGGCGCGCCCAGATAGACGTCGCCGAGGCCGAGCACCAGGTACTCGGCCGCGAAAACGGTGTCGAAGACCTCCGACACATCGGCCAAACCGTTCATGCGCCGGATGAATTCGATATTCCACGGACACCACGGCGCGTCGGCCCGCACCCCGTGCATGTAGCGGATGATGGCCTCGCGGGTGGCCGGATCGTCCCAGGACAGCGGCAGATGCACGGTGCGGCTGGGCACCACGAGTTCCGTCACCGACGGGAGCAGCGCCTCCGCCTCGCGCAGCAGTCGCAGCAGTTTCGGGGTGGCGAGCCGGTCGGGATCGAAGCGGACCTGGAGCGAGCGGACGCCCGGCGTCAATTCGGTGATGCCCGGTTCGCCGCGTTCGAGGAGATGTCGATGCAGCGCGTGCACCCGGGCACGCAACCCGAGATCCAGGGTCATATCCCCGTATTCGACCAGTACACCGTCGTTTCCGGCGCGGCGATAGGTCACCGACGTGGTGTCGTCGGCGTCGTCGCGGGCCAGCACGCCGTCATCCCCGGCGCCGCCGGAGGACAGCACGAACGGCCACTGCGCGCGCCGGGCGGGGCCGGTCTCGCGCAGCGACGCCGCCCGCTCCGCGCGGACCGGGACGAACCGGACCT
This sequence comes from Nocardia sp. NPDC003482, assembly GCF_053588115.1. Taxonomy (NCBI): domain Bacteria; kingdom Bacillati; phylum Actinomycetota; class Actinomycetes; order Mycobacteriales; family Nocardiaceae; genus Nocardia; species Nocardia sp. NPDC003482. The sequence goes on along the minus strand of NZ_JBSFPI010000004.1, from coordinate 181,946 downwards.
TGTCGCCGGGCGCGAGCTGGCCGAGCTTCCACCGGTCGGCGGCCACCACCGTCACCGGGCAGACGAATCCGCCCAGGCTCGGGCCGTCCGGGCCGAGCAGGATCGGGGTATCGCCCGTGAAGTCCAGCGCGCCGACGGAATACGCGGTGTCGTGGATGTTGGACGGATGCAGGCCCGCCTCACCGCCGTCGGTACGGGCCCACTGCGGGCGAGGTCCGGTCAGGCGCACGCCGGTGCGATCGGAGTTGAAGTGCACCTCGTAGTCGGTCCCGAGAATGGTGTCGAAGTCGGCACGGGTGAAGAACTCCGGCGCGCCGTGCGGCCCCTCGGTGACGGCCAGCTCCCAGCGCGAGGAGATGACCGGGCGCTCGTCGCCGGGCACCGCGGCGGCGATCGGGCCGTATTCCGTTCCGAGAGTGAGGCGGTCGTCCGCCCGCAGCGCCGCACCCGTCGCGCCGCCGAACCGACCCAACGTGAAAGTCGCCGCGCTGCCGAGGTATTCGGGGACCTCGAGCCCGCCCGCGAACAGGATGTAGCAGCGCATCCCCGGTCCGTCGACCGCCCCGACCTCGAGCACCCCGCCCGCCGGGACGGGCACCGAACGCCATTGCGCCACAAGGCTTCCGTTCACCGTCACCATTGTGGGCGCGCCTGTCACGCACACCGTGGTCGCCGCGGTGAAGCGCAGCACCGGGCCGCTCAGCGTGCACTCCAAACCCGCCGCACCCTCGGAATTCCCGAGCACCCGATTGCCGAGCCGGAACGACAGATCGTCCATCGGCCCCGACGGCGGCACCCCAACATGCCAGTACCCGACCCGGCCGGGCCAGTCCTGCACAGTGGTCAGCATCCCGGGTCGTAGCACCTCGACATGGCGCGCGGCGGTCACTCGGCTGCCCTCGGGTTCGCGCGCGGTCATCGCGTCACCACCATCCGTACCGGAGTGGGGTCGAAACCGTTGCAGGGGTTGTTGATCTGGGGGCAGTTGGAGATCAGGACGAGGGTGTCGGTGTCGGCGCGGAGGGTGACCTTCTTGCCGGGGGCGGAGCGGCCGTCGACGATGCCGAGGGTACCGTCCGGCTCGACGGGGACGTTCATGAACCAGTTGATGTTCGACACCAGATCGCGTTTGCCCAGACCCCACTTCAGGCCCTCGGCGAGGAAGTTCTCCACGCAGGCGTGCTGGTGGCGGGTGTGGTGGCCGTAGCGCAGGGTGTTCGACTCCTGGGAGCAGGCGCCCGCGACGGTGTCGTGATTGCCGACCTCGTCGGCGACGACGGTCATCAGGGCCGTGCCGTTCTCGGTGTAGAGGACGCTGCCGGTGGTCAGGAAGATATTGCGCTGCGCGGTGATCGTGGCCTGCGCGCTGTACCGGTCGGTGGTGTCGGCGGCGGCGTAGAGCAGGCAGTCGACGGCCTGGTTGCCGTGCAGATCGATGATCTCCAGCCGCTCACCCGCGCGGACCACGGTCGACCACGGGGAACGGGCGGGGACGGTCTCGTCGAGAACGATCGTGCTCATGCCGGTACCTCCTGCGGATGCGCCGCGCGCCAAGCCGTTTCGGTGTTCTCGACGGCGCGGCGGTATTCGGGTTCGGTGTTGTACTCGCGGGTGAGATCGCCGGGCGCGGACCAGGCGATCAGATCGAGGTCGGTCGGCGGGGCAGGGTCCAGGGGATGTTCGGCGTTGACGACCAGCAGGGTGACCGGCAGATGGATGAGAAGATCGACCGCGGTCCCCGCGCCCGCGCTCCCGGTCGGGACGAGCGCGCCGTCCGCCGCCACGCGCACGCCGCGGAACAGGGAGACGGTGGGGCCGATGTCCCGGGGCTCGAGACCGTGTTTCGTACCGGCCAGCCGGAGGATTCGCCGGGCGGCCTGGCCGGGGCCGCAGAGGGCGTCGTGATGGGTGGAGGTGTCGGCCACGATGGTCGCCAGGACGCGGCCCTGATCCGAGAGCAGCGGATGCCCGGGACCGAGGTACGCCTGCCAGGGGACCTTCACCGTATCGGCGACATTCAGCCGCTCCCAAGGGGATTCGGCGCGCAGCAGCAGGAGATGGGCGCAGGCCGCGCCGTCGGGATCGCTCAACCGGACCCGAGTTCCCCGGGCCAGGACGGTATTCGCGTAGCCGTGCGCCGGGATGCGTTGTGCGACAAGGACTTTGTCGCTGTCTACCTCGTCGGGGAGAGTAGGGGCGGTGATCGTCGCGCTCGCCGCTTGGGCGCGGGCGTGCTCGCGTGCGCCGGTCGTGGACGCGGTGGTCATGGTCTTCCTCTCGTCGGGCCCCGGCCGTGGGGTGCCGCCTTCGGCCGGGGCTTTCGGGTGGAGCGGGCGGTTCAGGCCGGTTGCGGTACGGGTGCGGTCGCGGCGGCGGGCCGGGCGACCACGACGCGGTGCACCACGATGCCGACCAGGATCGTGAGGGCGACGAAAAGCGGTGCGGCCCAGAGCATCCACCAGCCGCCGCCGTTGGGGGTGTAGACCTCCGCGCGCGGCCAGGCGAGGTTCACCGCCATGGCGATCCCCCAGACCACGGCCGCGGCGTTCACGGGGATGCCCCAGCGGCCGAGGGTGAAAAGCCCTTCGCCGGAGTCGGTTTCGGCGGCGGGCCAGCCGGAGATCCGCCGGACGAGCAGGGGCACTGTCACCAGGAGGTAGGCGAGGTACAGGGTGACGATGCAGACGCTCGCGAGGGTGGCGAACAGGGCCGCGTTGCCGAGATTCACCACCAGCAGGGCGATGCCGAGCACGCCGATCACCACGGCGGGCAGGACGGGCGTGCCGAAGCGGGGGTGCACGGCCGCGAGCCGACGGGCGAAGGGCAGTTTGCCGTCGCGGGCCATGGAGAACATCAGCCGCGAACCGGCCGTCTGAATCGCCAAGGTGCACACCGTGATAGCGACCGCCACGCAGGCCAGCAACACCTTCCCGGCGGGGCTGTCCAGCTTCGAGGAGATCACGTACGCCAGCCCCTCGGTGCCCAGCTTGCCGTCGTCGAGGCTGGGGGCGGCCATGAGCGCGCCCAGCAGCATCAGGCCACCGCCGATCCCGGAGACCGTCAGCGCCGTGAGGATGGTGCGGGGCGCGACGCGGCGCGGATTCTTCGTCTCCTCGGAAAGCTCACCGGCGGAATCGAATCCGACCATCACGTAGGCGGCCATGAGACCCGACACCAGGAACGCCGCCCAGTACGGGCCGGGCGCGGCGGTCGAGGTGTCGAACACGACGCCCGGACCGCGATCGGTGTGGGTGAAGAACAGCGCCACCGTGGCGAGCACGCCGACGATCTCGATCGTCACCCCGATCGTATTGATCCGCGACATGAGTTCGATGCCCACGACATTGACGACCGTCGTCACCACCAGCAGCGCGCTGCCCAGCAGGACCGCGTTCGTCGCGCCCGAGGGGGAGGTCAGCGCGGTGTCGGTGCCGACGAGCTGGAAGCCGCTCCAGATCGAGGGCAGCACCACCTGGAGGGCGATCGCGGCGGCCGCGGCGGTCACGATCTGGGCGATGATCATCATCCAGCCCGCGAACCAGCCGACCAGCTCCCCGGCCAGTCGTCGCGACCACTGATAGATGCAGCCCGAGATCGGGTAGCGCGCGGCCAGTTCCGCGAAGTTCAGGGCCACCAGGAACTGCCCGGCGAAGACGATCGGCCAGGTCCAGAAGAACCCGCCGCCGCCGAAGCCGTAACCGAAGCCGAAGAACTGGAAGATCGTGGTCAGAATCGAGACGAAGGAGAACCCGGCCGCGAACGAGGCGTAGCGGCCGAGCTTGCGATGCAGCACCGGGCGATAGCCGAACCGTTCCAGGTCGGCGTTGTCGGTGAGTTCAGGGGTGAGGGTGGTGGCCATGGGCGGAATCCTTCGGCGTGGTCGCCAATATCTATCGCTCGAAAGTTTTCCAAGCCCGAGGTCACCGATGGTGACGCCGATGTATCCGGCTCGTCTCCGGCCGTAACTTCTGGGTTACCGGAGTTTCTGTCGGATGACAGAAATCTCTCGGCCCAGGTCGGGGCGGGGTGCGTACGGCGGTGGGACAGAATGGGTGTCGTGACGCAACTCGGACCCGGCCGCCCCCGCCTCGGGCCGCGGCGTCGTCAGGGCCAGACCCCGCGCGCCGAAATCCTCGACGCCGCCGCGGAATTGTTCACCACCAAGGGGTATGCCAGCACCTCGACCCGCGGCATCGCCGACGCCGTGGGCATCCGTCAGGCGTCGCTGTACCACCACTTCGCCGCCAAGGACGACATCCTCGACGCCCTGCTCGACGAAACCATCACGGGCCCACTGGAACTCGCCCGCGCCCTGCGCGCCGATCCCGCGCCCCCCGAGGTCGCCCTCTACGCCCTCGCACTCTTCGACGTCCGCCAATTGTGCGCCGCCCGTTGGAATCTCGGCGCCCTCTACCTCCTCCCCGAACTCCGCGCCCCGCGCTTCGAGTCGTTCCGCCACCGGCGCGACGAACTCCGGGGACACTACGAGGAACTGTCCGCCCGGATCGAGGCCGACACCGTCCCGCCGACCGCCCACGTCCTGCCGTTCCGCCTGGTGGAGTCGGTCATCAACATCCGCTCCGATGAGGGCGCCGCCCCGAGCCGCGCCCACCAGCTCATTCCGGACGCGATTTTGCACATGCTCGGGTGGCACGGGGATGTGGAGGGTGTCCGGGTCGCTGCTGAGGATGTTTTGTCGCGGTTGTCCCTGCCCGCTCGCTAGCGCTCGCGGGCAGGGAACGGGGGGGACGTGATCCGGGCAGAGGGGGATTCGAAAGGGTTCGGGTAAGAGGGGCACGGGCGGCCGCTGGCGGGGGAGGAGACGGGAGGCCGTGGGGCGGAGGAGGCCGTGGGGCCGGGGAGGGAATCGGAGGGCGGGCACGGGAGGGAATCGGGAGGGTGTTGGACAAGGGAGGGGATGCGGGGCCAGGGGTGGAGGGGCGGTTTCAAGTCATAGCGGATGTGTATACCTCAGGGGAGGTGGGTCGGCGAACTGGTCGTTAACTCGGTGGGCTGGGGTCTATGACGGGAGTGGGCGCATGAGTCATGTGGAGGCCGAGGTGGGGGTGGAGTGGCGGCGGTGGGGGGCGTTGGGGGTTTTGGCGTTGGGGTTGGCGATGGTGGTGTTGGACGGGACGATTGTGAATGTCTCGTTGCCGGTGATCATCGGGGATCTGGGGTTGGGGTTCACGCAGGCGCAGTGGGTGAACAGTGTTTATGCGGTGGTGTTCGCGGCGTTGTTGATCACGGCGGGGCGGGTGGGGGATCGGTGGGGGCGGCGGAAGGTGTTCGCGGTGGGGGTGGTGGTGTTCGTGGTCGGGAGTCTGATCGCGGCGGGGGCGGACGCGCCGGGGACCTTGATCTGGGGGCGGATCGTGCAGGGGGTGGGCGGGGCGGCGGTGCTGCCGGGGACGTTGTCGACGGTGAACGCGATGTTCCGGGATCGGGATCGGGTGATCGCGTTCGCGGTGTGGGGGTCGGTCATGTCGGGGATGGCGGCGATCGGGCCGCTGCTGGGTGGCTGGTTGACGACCTCGTTCACCTGGCCCTGGATCTTCCTGGTGAATCTGCCGATCGGGGTGGTCGTGCTGGCGGGCATCGTCGCCCTGGTGCCCGAGACCCGCGAGACCGAACACGCGCGCGGGGTGGACGTCGACGGATTCCTGCTCAGCGCGGCCGGATTCGCGCTGGTCGTCTTCGCGCTCATCGAGGGGCAGACCTACGGCTGGTGGCGGCCGTTGCGGGACTTCCATCTGCTCGGCATCACCTGGTCGAAGAACTTCGTCCTGTCCGCGATCCCGATCCTGCTCGTGGTGGGCCTGGTGCTGCTGGCGCTGTTCCTGCGCTGGGAGCGGCATCGAGAGCAGGTGAATCGCTCTGCGCTGCTGGATCTTTCGCTGTTCGAGCGGCCCGCGTTCCGGTGGGGCAACGCCGCCGCGTTCGTGATCGCCCTCGGCGAATTCGGCCTGCTGTTCGTGCTGCCGCTGTTCCTGGTCGACGTGCTGGGACTGTCACCGCTGCGCGCCGGTCTCGTCCTGGCCGCGATGGCCCTGGGCGCGTTCGTCGCCGGTGGTGTGACCGAGGCGCTGGGCCGCCGCCTCGGACCCGTGCGGATCGTGCGCATCGGGGTGGGGATCGAGGCGGTGGCGATCGCGATCACCGCCCTGTGCGTCTCCGCGCACATCTCGCCGTGGCTGCTGGCGCTGCTGCTGGCCTGCTACGGGGTGGGATTGGGATTCGCCTCGGCGCAGCTGGCCGGAACCGTGCTGGCCGGCGTCCCGCCGGAGGCCTCGGGTCAGGGGTCGGCGACGCAGTCCACGGTCCGTCAGCTCGGGTCGGCCCTGGGCGCGGCCGTGCTCGGCGGCGTCCTGTCGATCGGGCTCGGGCGCTTCCTCGCCGACCGGCTCGGCGACGTCCCCGGCCTCCCGGCGAACGCCGCAGACGAGGTCGCCGAGGCCACCCGGAGTTCGGCGGGCGGCGCGATCACCGGACTGCGCGACCAGCGGGGCACCGGCGCCGTCGTCGACGCCCTGTCGCGCGGCTTCGCCGACGCCACCCGGCTCACCATGCTCGCGGCCGCGGTGTTCCTGCTGCTCGGCTTCCTCGCCGCGACGCGAATCCCGTTGGGCGCGGGCGAGATTCCCGAGACCGAGGACACGCCCGCCGACTGACTCACCAGTCGATCAGATCGAGTTCGCGCAACCGCCGGAACACCAGCATCGAACCCGGCGCGACCTGCGGCATCGCCGCGTACTCGCCCCCGGTGAAGTAGCGCAGTTCGGCCACCTCGCTCGTCGGCCGCGGGTCACCGGTCAGCTCGGCGGTGAAACAGGTCATGTGCAACCGCACCCCCGGCGCCTCCCCGAACGCCTGACACTCGAACACCCCGAGTTCGCGATGCCCGGCCACCTCCACCCCGAGCTCCTCGCGCACCTCCCGATACAACGCCTCGACGGGCGTCTCCCCCGGGTCGAGCTTGCCGCCCGCCATGTAGAAGACGTCCTTGTGCGCCGACCGCGCCTGCAACAGCCGCCGATCGCGAACATGGGCCAGCGCGGCCGTGCGAATCATCGGTCCCCTCGGTCAGTGCACCGGCGGTGCGAGCTTCCAATGGTCGTGCAGCGCCTGCGCGATCTCCGGCAGGATCACCACCGGAATCCGCTTCTGCCGCAACATGTTCCGGATCTGAACCACCTGTTCGCGCTTGCGGTGCTCGTAGGCGTTGGAGATCGGGCGCAGCACCGGTGGAATGTTGAGCAGCACGATTTCGCCGTGCTTCTCCTCGCCCCCGGCCAGATCCAGCGCCAGCGACCAGCGGGCGCGTTCGTCGAGCGCGAACCGCCCGGCCACCACCCGTTCCCAGTCGATGCTCGTCTCCGAGATGGGCGTGCGGCGATAGATCGCCTGCTCGGTGAGGATCACCACGTCCCGCCCGAACAGCGCCGCCAGCAGCGCGATCGCCGCGACCAGCCCGACGAACAACCCGGTGACCACCCGATTGATCCCGAAGGCCAGGACGAATCCGCCGCAGCAGAGCGCGAGGATCAGCACCGCGAGCGATCCGTACACCGCCGCTCGCCACCCGGGCACCACACCCGCCCGCACCATACTCATCTCGACCTCCTGGCTACCGCGTCCCCACCGTACCGGGCGGGCGGTCGCGGCTCCCGCCCGATTACGACCGCAACGCGACCGCGGCCTCGGCGGTGTACACCAGGAACGTCAGGCTCTGCTGGAAGTACAGCCGCACCGTATCCGCGTCGTGCGACAGGTAGCCGATCGAAAGGTCTTGTCCCAGTTGCAGATCGAAGTCGCCGCCGCGGGTGGTGAGCACGAAGGCGCCGTCGATGGCGGGCGCCCAGATGATCTCGCCGTTGGGGATCAGCCGCTCGATGTGGGTGCGGATCGGGTGGCCGTGGTCGGAGGTCTCGCTGACCTCGGTGTACAGGTCGGCACTGAGCAGCACCGAGTACGGACCGTCCACGCCCGCGAGCCGCAGCGCGGTCAGCGACTGCGCGACCGCCTCGGGCACCAGGCGCGGATCGCCGGGCAGGGTGATCGGCTCGTTGGACGAACTCGCCCGGATGCCCTCGATGGCCGCGGCCGGGTAGCCCTCGAAGATGGCCCGGTCCTCGGCGAAGGCGATCTTCTTGGCGGCGTCCTTGACCGGATCGAGGTCGGCGTCCTGCGCGCCGCGTTCGACGTTGTCGAGTTCCTCGCGGGACAGCGTGAACGGCACCCGCAGCTCGACCAGCGGGGCGACCAGCCGCTGCCGGGCCTGCACGCCCTCGTCGGGCGCGGTGATCGGCGTGGTGCGGCCCAGCCCGGCCGCGGAGTAGGCGGTGCCGTGCGGGCCGGACAGGTCGACGACGCGACGACCGGCGATGTGCCGCTTGAACGTTCGGGTCGCCTCCTCCTCGATCGCCGACCACGCCTCGGAGGTGATCGGCGCCAGCTCCCGGTGCAGGTTGTTCATGCGTTGCTCCTTTTCAGCGTGCCGATGCCGAGCGAACCGTCCCCGGCGGGTGCGGCGGCGGGCGCCTCCGGCGCGGCCGGGGCGGGTGGGTCGGGCAGTTCGTCGAAGAACTCCAGCGGCGGAACGAAGAACAGCGTGCCCGTGACGGCGGTGGAGAAATCGAGGATGCGGTCGTAGGCGGCCTCGTCGCTGCCGAGGAACATGCGCACGAGCATTCGTTCGGTGACGCTCGGGGTGGCCGCGTAGGCGACGTAGTAGGTGCCGAACACGCCCTCGCGCACGCTGCCGAACGGCATGTTGGCGCGAATGATCTTGCGCTCGGTGCCGTCCGGGTCGACGAGGGTGTTGACCGCGACGTGCGAGTCGGCGGGTTTGTCCTCGTCGGACAGTTCGAAATCGTCGAGTTTGGTGCGGCCGATGACGCGTTCCTGTTCGCCGACCGACAGCGCGTTCCAGGCGTCGAGGTCGTGCAGGTACTTCTGCACGATCACGTAACTGCCCCCGGCGAATTCGGGGTCCTCGTCGCCGATCAGCCCGGCCGCGACCGCGGTGCGGCCCTCCGGATTCTCGGTGCCGTCGACGAAGCCGAGCAGATCGCGCTGCTCGAAGTAGCGGAAGCCGACCGTCTCGTCGATGATCGTGGCCGCGCCGCGCAGGCGGCCCGCGATCGTCATCGCCAATTCGAAACAGGCGTCCTGGGATTCGGCGCGGATGTGGAACAGCAGATCGCCCGGCGTGGCGGGCGCCTGGTGCCGCGGCCCGGCGTAGCCCGGAAACTCGTGCAGCTCAGCGGGTTTGGGGCCGGAGAACAACCGGTCCCACGCGGCGGCACCGATGCCCGCGATGACGCCGAGATGGGTGCCGGGCAACCGGAAGCCGACCGAACGACGCAGACCCTGCAGGTCCTCGAGCAGGTCGCGCACGACCTGCTCGCCACCCTCGTCGATGGTGGCGACCAGGAAGATCGCGGCCCGCGTGAGCGGGTCGAGGATCGGTTGCGGCTCACCCATGATCGACAGCCTAGAGGGCCGCACCGACAGATCGACTACTTGGCCACCGTGAGCAGGAACGCCACGTCGTCGATCGCCATCACGCTGTGCCGGGCGTCGGGGAGCACCAGCAGGTCGCCGGGCGAGCCCTTCCATTCGTTGGAGCCGCTGATCAGGGTCAGGGTGCCGGTGAGCACCTGCAGCGTGGCCTCGCCGGGGCTGTCGTGCTCGGACAGGCTCTTGCCCGCGGTCAGCGCGATCACGGTCTGCCGCAGGCTGTGGGTGTGACCGCCGCAGAGCGTCTGGGAACTGCGTCCGCTCGGGGCGGTCGCTGCCAGTTTGAGTTGCTGTCGAGCCACCGCGGTCAGCGATTTCTTGTCCACAAAGGTGAGTATGCCGGACGGATACCCACCGGCCCCGCGAATTCGCCTTGCGATTTCGCGTCGGTGTCAGCGCAGGTAGCGCAGGATGCGATAGCGGGGTCCGGCGCTCGATTCGCGCCAACCGGTGTCGGAATCCACCGACCATTCCGGGCCGATCTCCGGGGCGTGGGCGTCGCCGGACACCTCGAGATCGACCTCGGTGACCATCAGTTCGGTGGCGTGATCCATTGCGGCGCAATAGATCTCACCGCCACCCATCACCCAGGCCGAGGCATCGGCCAGGCGCAGCGCGGCCTCGACCGACCCGGCTCGCTCCGCGCCCTCGGCGGACCAGTCCGGTTGCCGGGTGACCACGATGTTGCGCCTGCCGGGCAGCGGGCGGAATCGCGCGGGCAGCGAGTCCCAGGTCTTGCGGCCCATGATCACGGGGAAGCCGCGGGTGACCTCCCTGAAGTGCGCGGAGTCCTCGGGCACCCGCCACGGAATGGTGTTGTCGACGCCGATGACGCCCCGCGGGGTCTGCGCCCAGATCAGCCCGATCACACCGCCACCGGGGCCTTGATCGCGGGATGGTGGCGGTAGTTCTCGATCTCGACGTCCTCGTAGCGGTAGTCGAACAGGCTCGGCGCGGGATGCAGCCGCAGGTGCGGGAACGGGTACGGTTCGCGGCTCAGTTGCTCGCGCACCTGGTCGAGGTGGTTGTCGTAGATGTGGCAGTCGCCGCCGGTCCAGATGAAATCGCCGGGCAGCAGCTCGACCTGCTGGGCCATCATGTGGGTGAGCAGGGCGTAGCTCGCGATGTTGAACGGCACGCCGAGGAACAGGTCCGCGCTGCGCTGATACAGCTGGCAGGACAGCCTGCCGTCGGCGACGTGGAACTGGAAGAAGGCGTGGCAGGGGGCCAGGGCCATCTTGTCCAGGTCGGCGACGTTCCAGGCGGAGACGAGGATGCGGCGCGAGTCCGGATTCGTGCGCAGCGTCTGCAACGCCTGCGCGAGCTGATCGATGTGGGTGCCGTCGGGCGTGGGCCACGAGCGCCACTGCACGCCGTAGACCGGGCCCAATTCGCCGTCGGCGTCGGCCCATTCGTCCCAGATGGTGACGCCGTGCTCGCGCAGCCAGCGTACATTGGAGTCGCCGCGCAGGAACCACAGCAGCTCGTAGACGATCGATTTCAGGTGCACCCGCTTGGTGGTGACGAGCGGGAAACCCGCCGACAGGTCGTAGCGGAGCTGGTGTCCGAAGATGCTGCGGGTGCCGGTTCCGGTGCGATCGGACTTCGGCGTCCCGTTCGCCAGCACGTGTCGCAGCAGGTCCTCGTACTGGGTATCGGTGCCCATGCCTGGCAAGCTTACGCATCGTGCAGAAGCTGTTCGTCGTGGGAATCGGGGCCGGGGACCCGCAGCAGGTGACGATGCAGGCCGCCGCGGCACTGCGGCAGGCCGACGTGTTCTTCGTCATCGGCAAGGGCGAGCGCAAGCGGGAACTGGTCGACGTGCGGGCGGCCGTGCTGGCCGCGCACGCGCGACAGCCCTACGAGATCGTGACGATCGCCGATCCGCCGCGCGAGCGAATCGTGCCGTCGGCGGCGGACTATCGCGAGGTCGTCGAGGACTGGCACGAGCGGCGGGCGGCGTTGCTCGCCGAGGCGTTCGGCCGGGTCGAGGGGGTGGGCGCGATTCTGGTGTGGGGGGATCCGTCGCTCTACGACAGCACGTTGCGGATGGTCGAGCGGGTGGCCGCGCGGGAGCCGTTGGACTACGAGGTGATTCCGGGCATCACGAGCGCGCAGGCGCTGGCGGCGCGGCATCGGATCGTGCTGCACGACATCGGCGAACCGGTGCACATCACCACCGGGCGGCGGTTGCGCGCGGAGGGTGTGGCGGCGGTGGGATCGACGCTGGTGATGCTGGACGGCGAATGCTCGTTCGCCGAGATCGCCGGGGACGATGTGCACATCTGGTGGGGGGCGTATCTGGGGATGCCGGACGAGACGTTGATCGAGGGGCCGCTGGTCGCGGTTCGGGATCGAATCATCAAGTGCCGCAACGAACTCCGTGAGCGCAAGGGGTGGATCATGGACATCTACCTGCTGCGCCGCACGCACAGATAGCCAGGTGGTTGCGCATCGGTCGTTTCGCTGCCAGGCTGGTAGCTCCGGAGCGGTTGTCCCACGACCGAGGAGTGCGCACGTGCTGCATACCGATGTTCCGACCCGTCGCGAAATCGAGGAACTGGCCGCCGCCACCGGCGCGCCGAGCGTGTCGATCTACACCCCGACCGAACCCGCCACCGACGACCCGGACAAGGCCCGGATCGAATTCTCCAATCAGGTGCGCGAGGCGCTCGGGCACGTCGACGGGCGGGACGGGCGGACGGCCCTGGAAGAGGAATTCGACGACCTCATCGATGACGACGACTTCTGGCGGTACCAGTCGCGGACGCTGGTCGTGCACGCCACGCCGGAGCGGCTGCGCACCTATCGGGTGCCGAATCGGTTGCGGGCGAGTGTGACCGTGGGGGACCGGTTCCTGGTCAAGCCGTTGTTGCGGGCGACGTCGTTTCCGCAGGCGGCGTTCGTGCTGGCGTTGTCCGAGGGCGCGGTGCGGCTGGTCGAGATCAATGCCGACCGGCCCGCGGAACAGGTGCGGCTGCCCGAAATGCCCACCAGCGCAGCCGATCACGCGCGCAAGGCGTCGCTGAGCGGGCGTGCGCCGAAACGGCGGTTGCAGGGCACCGAGGGACGCAAGGTGCTGGTCCGGCAGTATGCACGGGCCATCGATCACGAGTTGCGGGCGGTGCTGGCCGGGCGGGATCTGCCGTTGATCCTCGCCGCGACCGAGCCGATCGACTCGCTGTACCGATCGGTGAACAGCTATCCCGGGCTGCTCGCGGAGTCGATCGCGGGCAACCCCGAGGAACTGGCCGACGAGGAGCTCGCGGCGTTGGCGCGGCCGTTGCTGGATCGTTACTACGCCGAGCGGGTTGCGGACGTGCGGGAGCGGTTCGAGCAGGGGCGTTCCGACGGGCGGGCGCTCAGCGACGTGTCCGACGTCGCGCGGGCGGCGACGTTCGGGTCGGTGGACACGCTGCTGGTGGACATCGACGCGATCGTGCCCGGATCGGTGGATCCGGCGAGCGGGGAGGTGATCTTCGCCGACGAGGACGAGGTGGAGGCGCCCGGGGTGACCGACGAGATCGCGCGGCGGGTGCTCGCGAATTCGGGGACCGTGCTGGCCGTGCGCGGGGACGATCTGCCCGACGGCGGGCCGGTGGCGGCGATTCTGCGGTACGTGGTGTAGCTCGTGGTCCGGCGCGGTGTCGGTGGTGGCCGGTAGGCTGCGAACGTGCCCGAGTTACCCGAAATCGTGGCGCTCGAGCGGTTCCTCGCCGAGCATGCGGTGGGCGCGGTCGTCGGGCGGGTCGATGTCGCGGCGCTGAGCGTGCTGAAGACCTTCGATCCGCCGGTGACCGCGCTGTCCGGTCGTGACGTCACGGGCGCGGGGCATTGGGGCAAGCATCTGGGGATGAACTGCGACGGGCTGTGGTTGATCACGCATCTGTCGCGGGGCGGGTGGTTGCGCTGGCTGGACGAGCCGAGCGCGTCGCCGCCGAAGCCGGGCAAGGGGCCGTTGGCCCTGCGGGTGCACTTCTTCACGCCCGAGGGGGCGACGCCCGCGTTCGATCTGACCGAGGCCGGGACCAAGAAGCGGCTCGCGGTGTGGGTGGTCGAGGATCCGATGGCGGTGCCGGGGATCGCGCGTCTCGGTCCCGACGCCCTGGAGATCGACGAGCGACGCTTCGCCGAACTGTTGCGCGGCACCTCGCAGCGCCTCAAGACCGCCCTCACCGATCAGGCCCTGATCGCGGGCATCGGCAACGCCTACTCCGACGAGATTCTGCACACCGCCAAGCTCTCCCCCTTCGCCACCGCGGGCACCCTCGACGAGCCCAGGGTCGCCCAGCTCTACGCCGCCATGCGCGCGGTCCTCACCGACGCGGTCACCCGCTCGGTCGGCCAGGACGCCGCCCGCCTCAAGGGCGAGAAACGCTCCGGCCTCCAGGTCCACGCCCGCACCGGCCTCCCGTGCCCCGTCTGCGGCGACACCGTCCGCGAGGTCGCCTACGCCGACAAGTCCTTCCAGTACTGCCCCACCTGCCAGACCAACGGCAAAATCCTCGCCGACCGCCGCATGTCCCGCCTGCTGAAGTGAGGTTTGTGGCGGGGTAGGTCGGGGTGTGGAGGCCGGGACCCAAGTGCACCCGCGTCGGGTCGCGGCTTCGCGACGACCACTTGGGGCCCGGCTTCCGGTGGGGGTGGTCAGGTTAGGGCGGGGACGCGGATGCCTTGCCAGGCGAGGCGTTTGGGGCGGTCGGGGTCGACTTCCAGGCGGGTGGGGTGGTTGATGATCTTGGTGATGCGGTGGGATTCGGTGTAGGGGGGCCAGGAGTCGAGGGGGCGGGCGGTGCGGGCGAAAGCCAGCCAGTTGCTTTGGAATTCGCGTTGGACGGCGAGGAAGCCGCGGTAGCCGCCCGCGACGGTGAGGGAGCGGCCGATGGGGGAGTCGACGCCGCCGAAGACGGGGATGAGGTCGAGGGCGTGGGTCGCGCCGAAACCCGCCAGGCGGATCGCGCGGGGCGCGTAGTCGAAGCGGTAGACGTAGGTGGGCGCGTGGCGGCTGTGGCCCTCGGCGACGGCGAGGGTCGGCCGCCAGAAGACGAAGTCGCCGCCCATCCGGACGGCCACCTTCGACGCCGGATAGCCGGGATAGGCCGCCACGATGCGGGATTCGACGTCCTCGCCGCAGCGTCCCAGCGCCTTGCGCAACTGGTCCGGCGTGGTCGGCAGGGTCCGGTCGAAGCGCGAGAACAGCGTTCCCTCATCGCGATTCGTGCCGATGATCAACGGCACCGCGTGCGCCTTGCCCGCGGCGATGGCGTCGATCGGGGCCTGCGGCAGATAGTCGCCGTCCACCACCGGCGCGGCCGGGAACGATCCGGGCTGCTCCCACAGCACATCGCCGATCGCCTTGTCCACGGCCTTGCGAATGTCGTTGGCGGCGGCGGTGGTCAGCGCCCGCGCGGCGTCCTCCGGTGTGGCGCCGAGCCGTTCCACGCACATGCGCGCGAACAGCCGGGCCTCGTCGGCCCCGACGGCCCAGTCCGCGGGCGCGCTCTCGGCGATGGCCCGATGGAACAGCCCGGCCGCGGCGGGCGTGGCCAGCAGTGACACCACCGCGTGCGCACCCGCCGACTCCCCGAAGATCGTCACGTTCTCCGGATCCCCGCCGAACGCCGCGATATTGCGCCGCACCCACTCCAGCGCCGCGACCTGATCGCGCAGCCCCAGATTCGAGTCGAAAGGCCGTGCGGCGGTGGAGAATTCGCCGAAATCGACATACCCGAACCCGCCGAGCCGATAGTTCATCGACACCACGACCACATCCCCGCGCACCGCCAGCCGCGCCCCCGAGTACAGCGACAGCGCCGAGGTGCCGAGCACATACCCGCCCCCGTGGATGAACACCATCACCGGCCGCGGTTTCGCCGCGGGCGTGGCGGGGGCCGTGACGTTCAACGTCAGGCAGTCCTCGTCGGTCGGCTGGGCGTTGCGCAGGCCGATCCGCGCCCCGTTGCGGTGCTGCATGGCGGCGTTCCCGAAGCGGGTGGCGTCGCGCACACCCGTCCAGGGTTCGACCGGTTGCGGTGCGCGGAATCGCAGGTCACCGACGGGCGGAGCGGCGTAGGGAATGGACCGCCACCGCAGGGTCCGCCGCCCCGCGTGACCGCGGACGACGCCTTCGGTGGTCGCTACTTCTACCATTTTCGAATGGTAAACCTCACTGGAGGTAACCCTCGACCTGCTTGGCCGAATTGACCTGGGCCTCATTCGGATCCGCGCCCTGATCCATGCGGGCCCGCCGCTGCCGCAGCAGATCCCAGCATTGATCCAGCATCACCTCGAGTTCGGCCAGCTGCCGCCGCTCGGACTCGGGGTCGAGTTCCTTGCCCACGGCCTTGGACCGCAGCTGATGTTCCTGGTCGACGAGGTCCTTGATGCGCGCCAGAATGTCCTGTTCGGTCATGGGACCATGCTACGGCCGATCCCCGCCGCCGCCCGCTCCGCGCCGCGCGCGAAGACATTCGGCAACCACATCCAGCGCGTACGGCAGGTCGGCGCGCCCGATCGCGGCGTAGCCGAGCGCGATGCCGAAGGTGTGCCGCGGCCCGAGGTGATGGCGGCCCAGCCCCTCGAGCAGCACGCCCCCGCGCGCGGCGGCCGCGACCACGCGCGCCTCCTCGGCCGCGGACGCCAGCGCCACCACCACGTGGCTGCCCGCGTCGTCGCCGCGCACGTCGAAGCCGCGCAGCCGCTCGGTCACCAGCGCCCGCCGCGGCGGCATCTCGCGCCGCAGCCGCCGCAGATGCCGGGCCAGATCGCCGTGCCGGGCCAGTTCGGCGACCACGTGCTGGCCCGCCACCGCCGGTCCGGTGCCGGTCGCCTCGCGATGGGCCAGGACGGCCTCGGTCACCCGGGGCGGGCCGACGAGCCAGCCGATGCCCAGCACGGGCGAGAGGATCTTCGAGGTGGTTCCGACGTGGACGACCACATCGGGTCCGAGGGTGGCCAGCAACGGCAACGGCGCCGTGTCGTACCGCAGCTCGCCGTCGTAGTCGTCCTCGATCACGAGAGTGCCTGTGCGGCGGGCGAATTCGACGAGTTCGACCCGCCGCGCGGCGGGCATCCGCGCGCCGAGCGGAAACTGGTGCGCGGGCGTGCAGTACACCGCCGCGACGCCGCGCGGAATCTCGGCGACCCGCAGTCCCGCCGCGTCCACGGGCACCGGCAGCACCCGCACGCCCGCCGCCCGGAACGCCCCGGCCGCGCGCTGATAACCCGGATCCTCCATCGCGACGGTGTCGCCGGGGCGCAGCAGGGCGGCGGCCAGTTCACCGACGGCCGCGCTCGCCCCGGCCGTCGCGAGCATCCGGGTGTCGCTGCCCGCGCCGAGCCCGCGGTGGCGCAGCAGATGTTCGGCGATCGCCGCGCGGTACTCCGGATCGCCCGCTCTGTCCTTGCGGGTCAACGGGATTCGATCGCCGGCCGCCCGCCACGCCCGCCGCCACGCGGCCCGGTCGATCGCCTCCACGCACGGCGCGCCCGCGGCCAGATCCAGCAGCGCGGACGCCGGACGCGAGGGTGGCGTCGACGCGAGGGGTCGCGGCCCGCGCGCGGGCGAGGCGGTGAGATAGGTGCCCGAACCGCGCCGACCCGACAGCCAGCCCTCGGCGTGCAGTTGGTCGTAGGCGGCGGTGATCACGGTGCGGCTCACGCCGAGCCGGGTCGCCAGCGCGCGGGAGGAGGGCAGCCGGTCCCCGCCGCGCAAGCGGCCCGCGGTCGCGGCGGCCCGAAGACCGGTGGCGACCTGCACGGACAGTGGGGTCGGGGCCGCGCGATCGATCGCAAGCGGCAGTTCGTCCAGGGCGTCGGGCATGGAATTGGTCTTCCGATTTTTCGTGGAATTGGCCATTCAAGAATGCCATTCGCTCCGCGAACCTGGTTGACATGACCCGCACTCCACTCTCCCCGACCCCGCGCAGCACCCCGACCCGCCTGCGCGACCGCGCCGCCACCGACCGGGCCGTCCTGGACGCGGTGCTCGACGCGGGCCTGATCTGTCATGTGGGCGTGCTCCTGCACGGCGCGCCCGTGGTGCTGCCGACGACCTACGGCCGCATCGGCGACACCCTCTATCTGCACGGCTCCACCGGGTCGGGCAATCTGCGCGCCGCGCTGACCGGTGACCTGTCGGTGTCGGTGACGCTGGTGGACGGGATCGTGTACGCCCGCTCGGCCATGCACTTCTCGATGAACTACCGGTCGGCCGTCGTGCACGGCCGCCCGGTCGAGGTCACCGGCGAGGCGGACCGGCTGCGGGCGCTGCGCGCGATCGTCGAGCACAACGCGCCCGGGGCCTGGGACGCGGTCCGGCCGCCGAACAAGAAGGAACTCGCCGCGACCCTCGTGCTGGCATTGGACCTCACGGAGGCGTCGGTGAAGATCCGATCCGGCGACGCGAGCGACGACGCCGAGGACCTGGCCGGCGACGCGTGGGCGGGAGTCCTTCCGCTGCAACGGGTTTTCGGCGCGCCCGTTCCCAACGCCGATCTGCGAGCGGGCATCGATACGCCCGCCCACGTGCTCGACCGGACCGCGACGCGAATCCCGATGTAGACGAACGGGTCTCGTTCACCGTCCGGGGTATCTGCCGTTCACCTTCGGGAAACAAGCGATTTCCCCACGGCTGTCATCGTGCGTGAGTACACCGTGGAGGGGATGACTATGACCGTTGAGTTCGACCCGGCCAAGTTCCGGACGGCCGCGGGCAAGACGCTGGACGTGCGCGACAAGATCAAGGCCGTCATGGACAACCTCACGGCGTCGCTGGACACCGGATCCCCGTGGGGCCGCGACAAGATCGGCTCCCAGTTCTACGACGGCGAGAACGGGTACGGCGCGTCGCACAAGAACCTCTACCAGAACGCGGGCAACTTCCAGACCACGTTCCAGAGCTTCCACGACGGGCAGATCGATTCCGCGCGGCTCATCGAGGGGCAGGACCACGCCACCGGTGACGGTATGCGCTGAGGCACGGGTAGATCTGGATGGCTGAGCTACCCGGTTGGCTCAGTTGGCTCGAATGGGTCGCGGGCTCGGAATGGCCGGACGGTGACCCCGACCGGATGCGCGACGGTGTCGCCACGCCGTGGCGCACCGCCGCGGGCGATCTGCGCAAACTGCTCACCGACATCGAGGAAGCCAAATCGGCGTCGCTCGCGGCCTATCCGCAGGGCGTGGGCACCGAGGAGATCAGCAAGGCGTTCGACTCGCTGCTGCACGGGGAGCAGTCGCTCGAGCAGCTGGCGAAGAACTTCGATCTGGTAGCGGAGTCGGCCGACCAGGCGGGCACCGAGATCGAATACACCCAGCTGATGTTCATCACGTCGCTGGGGATGTTGGCCGGTGAGATCATCGCGGCGTGGGCGTTCCCGCCGACCGCGCCCGCGGTGGAGGCGGCGGCGGTCGCGGCGACGCGGGTCGGCCTGCGCATCCTCAGCGAACAGTTGCTGAACGCGGTGCGCCGCATCGTCACCAAGATGATCTCCTCGGCGACATTGAAGTTCCTCGCCAAGCACGTGGCGATCGATACCGCCCTCGGCACCATCCAAGAGGTGGGCATCGAGGCGTATCAGGTGGCCGAGGGGCATCGGAAGGGGATCAGCTGGGATCAGGTGTTGATCACCGCGGTCAGCTCCGCGGCCGGTGGCGCGGCGGCGGGTCCCCTGGGTGAGACGCTGGGAGACGCGCTGGGCCGCAAGCTCGGTCGGTCGCTGGGCGGCAAGATCCTCAACGGCGCGATCACCGGCACCACCGCGGGCCTGGTCGGCGCGGGCGCGGGATACGTCGGCGCGACCGCCACTCAACTGGGTCTCGCCGCCCTGGACGGCAAGTTCGGCGAGGCGTGGAAGAACGTCAAGGACGCGGGCATCGATCCGCGCATGTTCACCGCGGGCGCGACCAATGGCGCGATGAGCGGCGCGAACAAGGCCGGGGCGAACCACTTCTGGGAGAAGCACCCCACCGAGGCGATGAATCGGCCCGGGTTCAGCACCCGGATGAACGACCTGTTCAATACCGGGCAGGACGGGCCGAACGGCGCGACGCCACCACCCGTCGGCGGCGACGGCAGCGCCCCGCAGTCCGGAAACCATCGCGCCGGGGCCGCGCCCGAGGACGGAAACACCAACGGCCAGTCGGGGGTTCAGGCGTCCGGTGGAGGCGGCTCGCAGTCCGATGGGTCGGGGGAATCGCAGAAGCCGACCCACCCGACGGGATCGCCCGGCTCACAGGGGCAGTCGGGCTCGCAGGGTGCGGGTGAATCCGGCACACGGGGTCCGGGTCAGCACGATGACTCGGGACAGGGTGGGACGCAGGGCGATTCCGGGAGCGCCGGGGACCACGGCGATACGCGCGGTTCGGGCGAGTCGGAAAGTGCTGGGAAGCACGATGATTCGCATGGTCCCGGTGAGCAGGAGGGCGATTCGCACGGCGCGGGGAAGCAGGAGGGTGCCGGGGAGCACGGCGCGAGCGGATCGGAAGGCACTGGGGAGCACGGCGATACGCACGGTGTGGGTGCGCAGCAAGGTACCGGGGAGCACGGCGCGCGCGAATCGGAAGGCACTGGGGAGCACGGCGGGGGTACGCAGCAGGGTACCGGCGAGCACGGCGCGGGTGAGTCGAAAGACGCTGGGGAGCAGGGCGATTCACAGCACGGGGACTCGCGGGGTTCGGATCAGACCGGGAATGCGCCGGTATCGGGGGCGGGCGAGCGTTCGGGCGACTCCGGCCAGCAGGGCGCCGGAGCGTCCGACGGCACGCCCGCGGTCCGGCCGACCGGCGCGTCCGGGTCGAGCACCGACGAGGCGGCGGGGCACAACGGGACGAACGAACCCCATGCGCCGCAACAGGATTCCGGAACCACCAAGACCGCCGATGCGGCACCGCCGGGCACCGGGCGCACCGGGGAGACCGATACCAAGCCCGCCACCCCGGCAGAGCACAACGGGGAGCCGGTCAAGGCCGCCGACACCAACGGCCAACCGCATTCCCCGGGCACGGACGCGCGCGAGCCGGGTGTCACCGGTGGGACGCCGAAGAACGAACAGCATCAACAGGTTCCGCCGAACAACGGCGTCGTCGCGGGCGCGCCTCCGGCGAACGGGACCGGATCCACCCCGGGCGCACCGCGCACCGGCGCGCCGACGACCGCCGAGAACCTCGGTGGCAACTCGTCTCCGGCGACACCGCGCGCCAGTGAGCTTCGGGGCGCGAGCGAGGTCCGCACGCCCGGCGACACCGCCACGCCCCGCGCCGGAACCACGGACCAAACCCGGGTGGGCGGCGAAAACCCCACCGAGACAACGACACCCGCCGACCGCCGAGCGGGCGCGGCGCCCGCACGCCAGCCGAACGGCGAGACCAGGGCCGGTGTGCAGGCCGCCAGCGGCCAGGAGGCGACCCCCGCGAAGAACGGCCGCCAGCAGACCGACGGCACGGACGGCAAGCGCCCGGGCGAGGAGCAGACCGGACCGCTGGTCGCGCCGATCGCGGTTCCGGTCGACGAGAGCGCGCCGCGCCCGCAACCGGCTCGCGCGGGCGGTGGCGGCGGTAAGGAACCGCCGTCGCGTCCACCGCGCACCGGCGGCCCGCCGGACGAGCCGGGTGACGAATCGCGCCGGGGCGGCAACGAACCGAAGGGCGGAACGCCCAAGAGCGCGGAACCGAAGGGCGACAACCCCTTCCAGCTCGAATCGACCCTCCTCGAGCCCACCGCCATGGAGCCGTCCGGGCGGGTGCGCGAGATCATCGTGGAGATCGACGGCGAACAGGTGACGGTCCGGGTGGTCCCCGACGGCGAGGGCGGCTGGAAGCCCGCGCCGCCGGAGAATGCGACCACCGCCCCGGACCACGGCGCCAGCCCCGAGGAGCAGTCCAGGCTGCGCCGCGCCTGGCAGCGCGTCCAGGAGTTCCTGAGCCCCAAGGGTTTCGAGGGCAAGTCCTACAAGTACCCGTCCGGATCGGGCAACGACTCGAAGGGGCAGACCGCCGTCAAGGACGGCATCAAGCACGCCCCCGAACTGTTCGAGAACCACCCCGCCCCGCATCCGGCCCCGCATCCGCAACCGCACGGCCCGGTCGCGAGCCCCGCCCCCGAGCACGGCGAACACGGCAGCGACCCGGTGGCGCGCATCCTCAAGGAGGGCGCGACCGCCTGGAAGAACCGCGAGCATCTGCCGTTGCTGGGCCGCCTGTCCGCGCGCATGGCGATCGAGGCGGGGGAGTACACCCCGGTGCACGACGCCGACGGCGCGGAGTACAAGCCGTGGCTGACCGACGTCGATCCGGTCGAGGCGCACCGCAATATCTCCGACGCGCTCGAGGGCGGCTACATCGACCACGACACGGCCGCACAGGATCTGCGCGACCTGCTGTCGGTGGTCGACAACCCCGCGCTGCGGCACGAGATCCTGCTCGATCTGGCCCGGCACGACCTGGTGCCGCGCGCGGAGGGTCTCGCCGCGCTGGTGGAGAACTTCCGCGCGGTCACCGATCCGGAGCTGCGCGACCGCATCATCAACGATCTGGCGTTCCACGATCTGATCGGGATCGACCGGATCATCGACCTCGAGAACGAGCCGATCCCCGATCCGCCCGACCACCCCGTGCCCGACGCCCAGCACCACCACGACGACGGGCCGCCGCCCGCGGACGAAACCCTCACCGAACTGGCGGAGCGCCTGGGCTTCCGGCTGCCGGACGAATCGCCCGAGACCATCCGGCGCGTCCTCGCCGAACAGGAATACCGCACGCTGCGCACGACCGCGGCGATCGAGGGACTCGCCGACGCGGCCCGCCGCTACCACGAGGAGGTCACCCGCCCCTACGGCTGGCGCGACGCCGACGGACAGGCCCGCCCCGATGTCGCGGGCGAATTGCCGCGCGGCCCCGAGGGTCCCGCCGTCCCCGTGCCCAAGGGCGAGGTGCCGCGCAGCTTCTTCGACGACAACCCGGTCGGGCACTTCCTGAGCGAACTCATCGCCGCGCGCGGCGACAACCCCGGCCTGCGCGATATGACGCCGATCGGCAACGGCGCCGACCCGCTGCCGGAGTGGGGGCATGTCGGTGACAATCCGGAGGTCGGCCGCGACGACGGTCTGCTCGCGTTCTTCGAACACGCCCTGCGGCGCGACCAGCTGCGCGAGGAATTGTCCACGTGGGCACAGATGTTCGGCCTCGGCTTCGACGAGGTGATCGGCAACCACCCGGACGGCACCCCGGTTCTCGACGAGACCCTGAACCGGCTGCGCGATCAGAACGCCGCGCGCGCCGATCGGCTCGCCGAACTGCGCGACGCGGCCGAGGCGGTGCTCCCGCCCGAGGAGACGCCCGTCGGCGAGCGGCACGGCGACCAGGCCGCGCGCGTGCCGATCGGCGACGGCCAGCCCGACCGCCTGGTCGTGGTGGACGGGGAGCGCCCCCGCGACGAGGTGCTGGCGAATCTGCTTGCGGCGCACCCGGATCTGGCCGAGGCGGTGAACAAGGGGGAGGTCGTCGTCGACTACCGCAAGGTGCGGTTGGACGAGGCCGGGGATGTGCACCTCGATCCGATCGACACCCCCGAGGTGCGCCACCACCGCGGCACCCTCGACGGCGGGGACGTCGTCGTCACGATGGTGCGCGACGCCGACGGCGAGTGGCGGGCGGTCCCGCACGATACCGATCCGGCCGCGGGCACGCCGTCGGGGGACATGGCCCCGCCCCGGTCGCCGCGGGAGTTGCTGGGCGATCTCGTGGACGTGGCGCGCGAGCTGGGCCTCGGGCCGCAGGACGTGGCGCGCCTGCTCACCGATCCCGAACATCTCGCCCGCACGATCGCGGATATGAAGCTGCTCAACGCGGTACGCGCCGGGCAGGTCGAGGCGTTGAGCGATTACGCCCGCGCGATGAACGACATGCAGACCTACCACATGTTGCAGTCGAGCGACGGCAAGGGCCGCGCCCCGCTCGCGCAGCTGCTCGGTCTGGGTGAGTCGGAGCTGACCGCCGACGCCATGGCGCATCGGCTCGCCGACTCCGATCAGCGAAATGCGTTGCGCCGCCAGCAGATCAAGGCGTTGATCGATTACGCGAAGCTGGTGCGCGGCGTGGACGCCGACGCCGTGAACGCCGCGCGCGATCGGCTGGTGCGGCGGTTGCTCGGCGACGACGCCGGTCTCACCGAGTTGTCCCCGCTCAAGCCGAAGGTCTCCGACAAGGGACCCGTGGACTGGGTGGCCGATCCCACCGGCCTGGACCCGAAGAAGCTGTTCAAGGCGATCCGGGCGCTGGAGCGGCAGGGCGACGCGGGACATCAGCGGGTGCGCGACGCGCTCGAGGAGTACACCCGGGCGCTGCTGGACGCCGATCCGTATTCGCACGGCGCCGACGGTGACCGCCCGCCCGCCGATCCGCGGGTGGGCGATGCCGAGGCGCCGGTGCACGACACCGAGGCCCTGCCGGCCCTGCGCGACATCATCGCCGACGCGATGGGCGCCGCCGATCCGCGCGAATTCGGCCGCGCCGTCGCCGATGCCGCCGCCCGGGCCGCGGAAAACGCACCGCCGTACGATGATTCGGACCCGCGACCCGAGCCCGCCGACGACTGGGCCCGCCTGCTCGGCGTCGATCTCGCCGACGCCGATCCCGAGACGTTCATCAAGGTCTACGAGGCGTTCCGCGACGGCCGCATCGACAAACACGAGGGCCCCCAGGATCTGCCCGCCGCCACCCAGGCCCTGCGCGACGAGGTCCGGCAGCGTCAGGACCAGATCAACCGGCTCGCCGACCTCGCCGAGCGGCTCCAGCAGGCCGATCGCGGCCTGGGAGAAGGCGAGCGCCCCGCGGCCGAGGGCAGCCCGGAACACCGTGCGCCGCAATCGAATTCGGAGGGCGACCGGCCTCGTCCGTCCGAGGCCGTGCGGCGGGAGCTCGACAAGTACGACGAATCGGCGCGCAGGCGCACCGAGGAGGCCGAGCGGCTGCACCGCGAGGTCATGGAGCGGATCGAGCGGATGCGCCGCGAGCTGGACGCCCCGCTCGACCTGCCGGAGGTGGAACCGGCCGCGCCGCACCGGGATTCGGAACCGTCCGAGGCAGTGCGGCGCGAGCTGGCCGAGTTCGACGAGTCGGCGCGGCAGCGGGCCGAGGAGGCCGAGCGGCAGCACCGCGAGCTGATGGACCGGATCGAACGGCTGCGCCGCGAGCTGGCCGGTGAACCGGAACCGGTTGCCCCCCACCATGACTCCGACGACGCGCTGCGCCGGGAGCTCGCCAAGCTGGACGAGACGTTCCGGCGCAATGCCGAGGAGGCCGAGCGGCAGCACCGCGAGGTGATGGATCGGGTCGAGCGCCTGCGGCGCGAGCTGGCGGGGGAGGATCCGGCCGCCGATCCGGAGGTCGCCCGGCACGTGGGCGCGGGAGCCGACGAATACCGCCGTCTCCTGGACGATCTCGATCGTGGCGGCGCCGAGGACCCCGCGCATCCCATCGAACCGGCCGCGCCCTCCCGGCCCGATGACGCGCTGCGCCGGGAGCTCGCCAAGCTGGACGAGACGTTCCGGCGCAATGCCGAGGAGGCCGAGCAGCAGCACCGCGAGGTCATGGATCGGATCGAGCGGCTGCGGCGGGAACTGGCCGATGCCGCGGCCGAGCAAGATGTCCTCGCCGCGGGCGAAACCGATGTTCCGCCACCGCATCTCGGCGACAAACATCCTATCGACGCCGCCCGGCGTCGCCAGGCCGAACTGCTCGAGGCCGAGTTCCGCCGCCGCGAGGAGGCCGCCGAACGCGAGTTCCAGGCCCTCATGGACCACGTCGAACGGGTCCGCCGGGAACTGTTCGGCGAATCCGACGGCGACGATCCCGACGCCCCGCCCCAGGGCGCGCCGCGCCCCGAACCCGACCGCCCCGGCGACGGCGGCGGGGCGCAGCGGCTGCCCGACGAGGACGCCGCCCATGGCGACATCCCGGCCGACGGCTCCGGCTCCGACCACGGCCCCCGTATCGACGACGACTGGTCCGGTCTGGACGCCGACGGCGTCGCGGACCGGCTGCGCGACGAATTCGGTGTGGCGGCAATCGGTTTCGAGGACGCGCACCCCGTCGTCGCCCAGGAGATCGGCCGCGCCGTCGAGGAGGTGCTCACCCGCTTCCCGCGGTCGGAGTTCCCGCAGCTGGATCTGCGGCGCATCCGGATCGATACGCTCGCCGACGGGCAGTTCGCCAAGACCGTCGGCATCGCGCGCACCCACGACCGCGATCAGGTGTTCTCCGAGATCGTCGTGAACCGGGTCATCGCCACGGATCTGGGCCGGTTCAACCGCTCGGTCGATCTGAACATCGCGGATCGCCGGTTCCACCCGAGCTTCCATGACCGCCCGGTGTACAGCATCGTCATCCACGAACTCGGGCACGTCCTCGACAAGGCCGGCTCACCGCTCACCCGCAGGCGGCTCGAGGGCGACGTCCCGATGGATCTGCTGCGGGCCTACGTGCGCGCCCACCCGGACGGCAATATGCACGACTTCGGGGAATGGCTGAAGCAGTTGAGCGGCTACAGCTTCAACGATCCGGCGAAGTCGGACCTCAATCCGGGCGAGGCGCTGGCGGAGGGCTTCGCCGAGGTGATGCTGCGCGGCGAGCACGCCTCCCCGCCCGCGCGGGCGCTGCACGACCTGCTGGTCGACGCCGCGCGGCAGGCCCCGCCGGTCGGGCCCGAGGACCGGGCCGAACAGCCCGATCACGCGCGGGGCCGGTTCGACGACGAGTGGACCGCTCGCACGCCGGACGAGATCGCCCGAATCCTCGGGGAACGGCACGGGCTCGAGGTCTTCGGATTCGATCTCCCCGGGGTGCATCCGGACGTGGTGCGGGACTTCGCGTGGGCCGCGGACACGATGTTGCGCAGGCATCCCCAGATCGATCTGCGCTCGATCGGGATCGCGGACATCAATCCGATCGCCAACGCGTCCTACCGCCGCGATCCCGACACCGGGCAGGTGGTCACCGAGGCCATCCGGCTCAACCGGAAGTACGCCGACGATCCCGCGGACCTGCGCCGGATCTTCGATCAGGCGTTGCGGCACAAGTGGTTCCGGCCGGGCGGCGAGTCGGATCCGGTGTACACGACGATCGTGCACGAACTCGGGCACGCCCTCGACAACGCGGGCGGCCGGGCGCTGCACGACACGCTCGAGCACGACCTCATGCGCCATTTCGCGCGGCGCCATCCCGGCGGGTCGATCGACGACTACCACGCGTGGCTGCATCAACTCAGCGGACGCAGTTTCGAATCCACCGTCGGGCCGGACGGCAAGTCGGTGGTGTACTCCGACACCGTGCAGGTGAACGAGGCCATCGCCGAGGCGTTCGTGGATGTGGAGATCAACGGCGAGAACGCCAGCGAGCCAGCGCGTTTCATCTACGACCGGTTGGTGGAGACGGCTGGTGGCGACCCCGCCGCACTGCATCACCCCGGCACCGACGATATGGCCGCTCCCGAACCGCCTTTCGGCGAGAACGACGGCGACGTCCTGCACGAGGGCAACCTCCCCGAGGGCGGCACGCCGTTGTACCGGGGCGTTCCGCGCCTGCTCGACGACGGTTCCATCAATCCCGCCTACGAGCTGGCCCGCCGAGGCATCGCGCAACCGCGCGGGGATCAGGACGTCTCGGCCGAGGACCACATCTGGAACCGGAGCGCGGTGAGCGATTCGACCTCCTGGACCCGGGATCTGTCGACCGCCAAGATCTTCGCCCACCACGACGGCGTCATCCTCGAATGGCGGACCGGCCTGCCCCCGGAGGGCGCGACCTGGAAGTTCAAGCCGATCCTGGACGCCGACCCGATCTACGCGCAGGTGCTCATCCAGGGCACCGTCACCGATGTTCGCGCGGTGCGGCACGTGATCGACACCGATGTCTCCGGCGTGGACGGCATGGCCGGGCCGCCCGAGCCGCCGCACGCGGAGACCGCGCGGGCGGCGTTCGGGGAGAATCGGCCCGACGGCTGGGTCGCCCACGTTCCCGACGCGGCGACCGTCCGCACCTGGAATGTCCTGGGCCACACGGAGATCGGACGCGAGGCGCTGGGCGCGCTGCGTGCCGCCGGGGCGGAGGTGCGGTTCGGCGACACGGCCGACGGCTTCGACGGCCGGACCATGGACATCGTCGTGGATACCGTTGGGCGGCACGGTCTTTCGCAGGCCGCCGCCGTGGTGCGGGCGGGAGCGCTGGCCGAGTCCGTGCGGTCCGGCGATGTCGAGGTGGATCCGGCGCGCATGCGCGCCATGGACCGAACCGAGTTCGTCGACGCGTGGGTGCGGGCGGACGCCACGGCGTTCGGGCGCGAGGCGGAGTTCCTGCGCGAGCTGTCCGACGCGGGATACGACATCTCCCGGGCATCGTCGCGAGATCGGGACGGCGCCGGATACGAGCTGGTGGACCGGGCCTACGACGAGGCGCTGCGCGCGGTGTACCTCGACGCGCACGACGCCGCCGTGGCCGCCGCGCGCCGGGCCGGTGTCCCGGAGTCGCTGTTGCGCGGTGTGGGCCGGGACGCCGGGGTGGCGGCCCTGTTGGCGGACGGGCGATTCGACGCGCTCCACCATCCGGACGCGGGCGGCGGTTACCGCGAGATCCATGGCCGGGACTGGGATGCCGCCCAGCACACCGGCATTCGCGACGGCTCCACCGAATACGTGCCGCCCTCGGCGGAGTCCGCGCAGCGGCTGCGGGAGTTGGTTCGCGAATTCGCGGCGGCCCGGCGGGAGGTGCGGGGGCTCGAGGCGGATCTCTCGCGCGCGCTGGCGCACGTCTGGCCCGATCGACGCGCCGACGCGGGCGTCCCCGATACCGCCGAGGGCGTCCTGGACCTGATCTATGAGCGCGGTATCGGCTATCCGTCCGATCCGCGCGGGGCCGTGGCGCTGGACCTGGCTCGCCGCCTGCTCGACGCGCACACTGCGCTCGATCAAGCGCACGCGGCGGTCGGCGAGCACGTGGGCCGCGACCTGACCGACACCGACAAGACGCGAGCCCGCGTGGTGATCGACGAATCCGGTGTCGTACGAGTCGATTCCGCGAACCACCACCCCGAGCCCGCCCCGGACCCGAACCGGCCGATCTACCGCGAGGGCGCGGGGCCCGAGCCGTACTTCGACAAGATCCACGCCAAGGCCGAGCAGGCCCTCACCGATCTCGCGCCGCGGGCGGTCGAGCTGTTGCGGCGGGCCGCCGACGACAGCGGCCGGGGCTCGGATTCGGTGGTCGCGTGGGCCGCCGACGTGCTCGAGCGGCACGACGTCGACACCCGGATCAGCCCCGTGCCGGACGAGTCGGGGCGGTCGCTCGCGGGTTACGACCCGGCGACCAACACCCTCGTCCTCGCCAGCGGTCCGCACGACCAGCACGGGATCGCCGAACTGGTGCGGGCGGCCGCGCTGGCGGATACGGCGTTCGGGGACGGCGGTGGGCTCGACGTCTTTTCGCGGCCGCGCACCGAATACGTCCGGACCATGCTGGACCGGCACGCGGACGCCTTCGCCTTGGCCGCCCGCGATCGGATGCAGCGCGGCGTGGGCTCCGGCGATGCATCCCGCACCACGCCGGACCATCACGCGATGGACCGGGCCGAGGCGCGCTACCGCGAGGCGTATCGGGACGCTCTCGACCGGTCCTGGAAGACCTTCTCCCGAGACGCCGTGGACATCGCGCACCGGGAGGCCGCCGCGCACCGCGCGGGTGTGCGGGCGGTGCGCGACCAGCTGATCGGTCCCGGCGGGCCGCGCCTGGGCGACCGGTCCTATGCCGACCACTTCGCCGCGGAATGGGATCGGGCCCACGGCCTTTCGCCCGAACCGGCACCGGCGCTGTCGCACCGCGACGATCCCCGATCGCACGCGGCGAGCTACGTCGTCGAACTCGAGATGATCCGGATGATGCGCGACGCGGGCACCGCGCTGCCGGTCGGACCCACCGAGCGGGTGTACGCCGACGCCTACGACAAGGCGTACCGGAAGGCGGAGCGGGCCGTCCAGCGTGGCCGGGACACCCTGCCCCCGGAGCGCGCCGGGTACGAGGCCGGGCTGAAGGCGGTCCGGCGCCGGCTGGACAAGGTCGGGCTCGACGCCGCGGAGGCGGAGTTCGACGTGGTCCGCTCGTTCGGCAAGGACGACGATCCGCGCTGGGGCAGTCCGCGAGGAACCGGCCCCGATTCACCATCGGTTGTCGAAACCCGTTCCGAGGCAGCGCATTCGGTGACGGCCACCGACGCGGAGATCGCGGCGGCGACGCGCCGGGCGCTGGCCGCGCGGATCGCGGGCCACCCCTCGGCCGAACTCCTGACCGACCGCGTGGCCCGGCTGGCCGCGACGACCGACGTCACGCCGAAACTGGTGGTCGTCGCCCGCGACGGCGAGCATCTGGCCGCGCTGGCCGAACTCGACGAGCGGTACGCCGACGTGCTGTGGGACCGGACGCACACCCTCGAATACCGCACGCTCCGAACGGGTGACGACGGCGCGCTGATCGACGTGCCCGTGGAGCGGCGGGAGGCCGAAGGACCGTTCCGCAAGCCGAGCTACCCCGAGGCCCGCGACGAGATGCTCGCGCACTACCTGCGCTATCGCGCGGCGGGACAGACCGACCTCGGCTTCGACCGCTGGCTGCGGCAACTCCCCGACGACGCGGTGGCCACCACGAGCCGGTCCCGGTTCGGCCGGGCGCGGCCGGAGCCGGGCGGGCTCGCCGGGAACTTCGTCGAGGTCGGCTATCGGCAGGCGCGGCGGTTCGGCGACGAGATCGGCCCCCCGCATCCGGCGCACGTCGCCCGCGAACTCATGACGCGGCGCATCCCCATGCCGATCGACGGGACCGTGGGCCGGAACACCGCACAGTACGTTCCGCACACCGCCGAGGTCGGCGGCTTCGAGGTGCCCGTCTATCTGGAGCGCGACGGCCGCGGCGGCTGGCGGGTGCCCGGCCCGGTCGGCGTGCCGGGCAGTCACGACGCGCTGGCCGGATATCTGCGCGGGCTGTCGGATTCGGACGCCGGGCGGTTGGTGACGCGGATCGAGAAGATCCTGTCCGACGGCAGCGTGCCATTGGCGCGGGTCGACGGGGTTCACGCGAATCCGGTTGAGCCGCATCATGATTCCGGATCGGACGGAACGCGACCCGAACCCGGTCGTCCCGACACGAGCGAGGACTGGTCGCGGCACGACCCCGGGGACATCGCCCGCATCCTCGCCGAGCGGCACGGGCTCGAGGTTTTCGGGTTCGATCTGCCCGGCGTCCATCCCGACGTCGTTCGCGACATCGCCCGCGCCGCCGACACGATGCTGCGCAAGTATTCGCGAATCGAGTTGCGGTCCATCGGGATCGGCGATCCGGAGGGCGGCGCGATCGCCACCCTGCGCAGCACCCTCGACCCGCGGACCGGGCGCTATGTCAGCGAGGCCATCACGTTCAACCGGCACTACGCCGACGACCCGACGGTGTTGCGGCGGGAGGTCGAGCAGGACGTCCGCTCCGGCTGGTTCTGGCCCGGGGCCGAGGCGGATCCGGTCTACACCGCGGTCGTGCACGAATTCGGTCACGCCCTGGACGACGCCGGATCGAACGCTCTGGACGACACGCTCGAACGGGAGCTGCTGACGCATTATCTGACCGAGCTCGGTGGCGTGCCCGAGGGATTCCGGGACGCGTTGCACCAGCTGGACGACGCGAGTTTCAACGCTCACCGAGGCCCCGACGGGGGAATCGTCGTCGACGACACCCTCAATGTCCCGGAGGCCGTCGCCGAGGCGTTCGCCGCCGTGGAACTCCACGGCGAAAACGCCCCGGACTTCGCCCGTTTCATCTACGACCGGCTGGTCCGGGCGGCGGGCGAGACGGGTGTCGAAACGCTCGGCGGGCCGTCCCGCGGCGAACGTGACGGGGCCGTGGTGCACGCGGGCGCGCTTCCCGCGGAAGGTACGCCGCTGTATCGCGGAGTGCCCCGCCTGCTCGACGACGGGTCGATCAACCCCGCCTACGAATCGGCCCGCCGGGGCATCGCGCGACCGCCCGGGGACGGCGGCGACACCACCCTGTGGACCCGAAGCCGTTCCGCCGCCGAGGTTCTCGCGCACGACGACGGGATCATCCTCGAATGGCGGACCGGCCTGCCGCCCGAGGGCGCGACCTGGCGGTTCGAGTCGGACGGGGATCTGGACCACGTGCTCGTCGCGGGCACGCTCACCGACGCGCGCGCGACCCGCCACCGCGCCGACGCCGGTACCGACGCGATGGACGGCCTGCCGCTGCCGGACGAGCAGCCGCACGCCGAGACCGCGCGCGCCGCCTTCGGCGTCGACCAGCCCGACGGCCTGGTGACCCGGGTCCCCGACGAGGCGCTGGTCCGGGTGTGGAATGTGTTGGGCCACACCGAGAACGGCCGGGAGGCGCTGCGGGTGCTGCGGGAGGCGCGGGCGGGTGTGCGCTTCGACGGCCCGGCCGATACCGTCGATCCCCGCACGATGGACATCACCGTCGCGACCCAGGGACGGGACGTGTTGTCCCAGGCCGCCGCCGTCGTCCGGGCGTCGGCACGGGCCGAGTCGGCGTTGTTCGGCGACGCGGAGTACGACCCGGGCCGGATTCGCGTGCTGGGCCGGTCCGAATTCGTGGACGGCCGGATGCGCACGGACGCCGCCGCGTTCGGTCGCGAGGCGGAATTCCTGCGCGAGCTGTCCGAGGCCGGATACGACACGTCCGGCGTGTCGTCGCACGCGACCGGGTCCACCAATTACGAAGCGGTGCAAGCCGATTACGACAACGCGCTGCGCGCGGTGTATCTCGACGCCCACGACGCCGCGGTCGACGCCGCCCGGCGTTCCGGTGATCTGCCCGAGGAGATGCTGCGCGGCCTGGGCCGCCGGGCGGGTGTGGACGCGCTGCTGGCGGACGGACGGTTCGACGCGCCGAACTACCCGGCGCCCGGCAACGACTATCGCGCCGTCCACGGCCGGGAATGGGACGAGATCCAGCGCGGCGGCAATGTCGCCGACATTCCCGAACACATTCCGGCGTCGCCCGATTCGGCCCGGCGGTTGGCGTCGCTGGTGCGCGACCACGCCGCGGCGCGGCGGGAGGTGCGGCTGTTCGAGGCGGACTGGGTGCGGGCGATGGCGCATGTGGAGGCCCAGCCCCGGGCGGAGGCGCCCGCCACGCCGCGCGAGCTGGTCGAGGTGCTCCGCGACGGTGTCGGTCCGTTCGCGCGAGAACTGCGGCACGCCTTGGTCATCGACGTCACGCGCCGACTGATCGACGCGCACGCCGCCGTCGACCGGGCCCGGGAGGCCGTCGTCGAGCACGTGCGCGGGGATCTGCACGACATGTCGACCGATCCGGTGCGCGTCGTCATCGACGAAGCGGGCGTGGTGCGTTCGCATCTGGCCCCGCCCGACGCGTCCGAGCCGGTGGCCGGGCGGCTCGACGCGGACGCGCGACGGTATCTCGCCGGGCTCGCGGACCGAGCCGCCGCGACGATCGCCGACAATGTCTCCGCGCCGATCGCCGAACTGGGGCGGACGGCCCGGGACGGCGGCTCCACCCCGATCGCCGAATGGGCGGCCGAGGTGCTGCGGCGCCACGAGGTCGACATTCGCGACAGCACCCTGACACCGACCCTGCGTGCCGCCGAATCGGATGTCTGGTCCTCCCCGCGGTGGGAGCATCGTGGTCCGCTGCCGGGCTACGATCCGGCGACCAACACCGTCGTGCTGGGCCGCGGCTTCGATCTCGACGGCGGCCGAGCCCACGGCCACACCGGCCGCGACCGGACCGCCGAACTGGTCCGGGCGGCGGCCCTGGCCGATTCGACCTTCCGGCGGGGCGGCGGGCCGCTGGAGGTCCACACCTCGTCCCGCGCGGACTACGTGCACACGATGCTGGATCGGCACGCCGAGGCGTACGCCCTGGCTGCCCGGGAACGGCAGCAGCAGGGACACGGTCCGGAGCTGAGGGAACTCGGCATCCGGCGCGGGATCGCGATGGACCGGATCGAGGAGGTCTACCGCGCCGCGTACGACCGGGCCCTCGCCGACGCCGAGCGGGCGTTCCCCGCGTCGACCGCGCACCGGCTCGATCTGGAGGCCGCGGCACATCGCGCCGGATTCCGGGCGGTCCGCGAACAATTGGCCGGCGGCGACGGCCCGCGCCGCTACACCATGTCCTACGCGGAGCACTTCGCGGCGGAATGGGATGTCGCCCATGGCTTTTCGCCGGGCGCGCCGCCGCTGCGCCCCTCCGCCGACACCGACCGGGTGCGGGACTACGCCGTGGAGATCGAGACCTTCCGGATGCTTCGCGAGGCGGGCACACCCGTTCCGCTCGGCCCCGCCGAACGGGTCTACACCGACGCGCACGACGCGGCGTATCGACGGGCGGAGCGCGCGGCCGAGCGGGGACGGGACGCGCCGCCTCCGAAGCGGGCGGGTTACGAGGCCGGGATCGAGGCGCTTCGTCGTCATCTGGACAAGGTGGGGACCGAGGCCGCCGAGACGACCTTCGACGTGGCTCGGTCCGCGGTCGACGAGAACCGGTCGCGGTGGGGCGATCCGCGCGCGTCGGGCGCCGCGCCGGACGCTCCGGCCCGCACGCACTCCGACCGGGCGGTGGCGGCGGCGTCCCGGCGCGCGCTGGACGAGCGGATCGCGCGATACCCTGAGGGAGAACGGCTGACCGATCACGTCGCCCGGTTGTCCGCGCCCACCGACGACCGGCCGACGCTGTTGGTCGTCGCCCGCGAGGGTGAGCATGTGCGCGCGCTCGAGGCGCTCGCGGCGGCCGATTCCCGATACGCCGATGTGTTGTGGAACGGTTCGCACCGTATCGAGTACCGCGCGCTGATCAGCGGGGACGACGCCGAACCGCACGCGATTCCCGTCTCGCGGCAGGCCGCCGAGGGGCCGTTCCGCGAGCCGACCGAGTCCGAGGCCCGCGCCGAGATGCTGGCCCACTACCTCCGTTACCGCGACGCGGGCCTGACCGACCTCGGCTACGACGCCTGGGTGCGGCAACTCGGCGACGAAACCGGCGGTCTCGCAGAGGGTTTCGTGCGGGCCGGTCACC
The DNA here is from genome assembly GCF_053588115.1 of Nocardia sp. NPDC003482. Taxonomy (NCBI): domain Bacteria; kingdom Bacillati; phylum Actinomycetota; class Actinomycetes; order Mycobacteriales; family Nocardiaceae; genus Nocardia; species Nocardia sp. NPDC003482. The sequence continues at coordinate 147,323 of NZ_JBSFPI010000004.1, read as the reverse complement.
GGATGGCCCAGGACGTTCCGGGCATCGCGCCGCCGCATCCGGCGCACGTGGCCCGCGAACTGATGACGCGTCGGGTGCCGCTGCCGCAGGCCGGTGGGCCGCCGGACCTCCGGGCCGCGCGCCACGAACAGCGCACCTTCCGGGTCGGCGATATCGAGCTGAGCGTCCGTGTGGAGCGCGACGGTCAGGGGGGCTGGCGGCTGGCGCGCCCGGGCGCGGGCGGTACGACACACGACGCGATCGCGCGGCACCTGCACGGCATGGCGGACTCCGACGTGGATCGGCTGGTGCGCCGGATCGCGGGGACACTGCGCGACGGCACCGCGCCGCTGGCTCCCGCCGACACTCCGCGCGGACCCCTGCAACGACTCATAGACCGATTCAAAACGCCTCGGCCGCAAGCGGATTCTGGGACCGAACCGATGGCCGCGGCCACCGTCGACGGTAGCGCGGACGGTCACCCGCCCCGGATGTCCGACGGCGACGTGTGGTCCGGCCTCGATCGCGACAGTGTGCTGTGGGAGTTGGAGAATCGGCACCCCGGCCTGGAACTCCACGGGTTCGACGACGACATCCCCGTCGACACCGTCCGCGAGTTCGCGCGCGCGATCGACGACATGCTCACCCGGCATCCGCGAATCGACCTGCGCCGCATCGAGATCGCGCCGCTGGCGGGGAATCGGCACGGTGAGGCGGTCTGGCGCAAGGGGCCCGACGGGAGCTACCACGCCGAAAGCATCCGGCTGAACCGGGATCTCGCGATGGATCCGGAGGCGTTCCGGGCGGCGAAGCGGCACGCCGAGGACACCGGATTCTCCCCGCGCGGGGTGGCGGACCGGCCGGTGTACGCCACGGTCGTGCACGAACTCGGGCACGCGCTGGACTACGCGGGCGGCAAACACGCCCGGGCCGAGGCGCTGCGGGCACTGGTGGATCACTACCGGCAGACCCGCGACCGCGTCGATCCAGCCGAATTCCGTTCCTGGATGCGGGAACTCAGCGGCTACAGCTTCGACGGCAAGGGACGGTTCGACGCGGGCGAGGCGCTGGCCGACGCCTTCCTCGACGTGACGCTCAACGGGCGCGCCGCGTCCGAACCGGCACGGGTGCTGTACCGCCTGCTCACGGGCGAGGCCGAGATCGACCATGGCCCAGGAGGTTTCGACGACACCCACGGCGTCGATCACGCGGCGGGACCCGAGCGGGATGAGGCCGCCGAGTACGCGCGGTTGTTGCAGGAGCTTCAGGAGAAGACCCAGAAACTCGGCTACGCGCACAACAAGCTGGTGGACCGGGTCGAGCGGATGCCGGACCGCGACCAGCTCCAGCATCTGACGCACGACCGGGTCGCGCTGGCGCGGGAGGTGCTGCGGCGCTACGACGAGGCCGCGGTCGAACACGGCCATATCGATCCGATCGGTGACGACACGGCGCGCGGTTTCACCCGCCCGGCCGATCCGCGCGGCACCGCCCACGATCGGGAACTGCTGGCCAAACTGGCGAAGGCGGCCCAGGAGGTCTTCCAGCTCACCGACGACCTGAATCGGATCGAACAGGATCTCCGGCGGCTCGAGGGGGACGGCGCGGAGCCCCGGCCGCTGTCGCCCGCGACCCGGGCCGAGCTGGATCGGCTGGCGCAGGAGCGGGGCCGGGAACTGTTGCGGGTCAAGCCCCGTCGCGCCATGCGCGATGATCTGGCCGAGCGGTTCGGCGTACTGGACGAGTCCGGGCGGGTCGACGAGGCGGCGCTCGCCCATGATCGGCTCGACGACACCATCGCCCGGCTCGAGCTCGACCATCCCGAGCAGGGCGACCGGGTCCGGGCGCTCGAGGACGCCGCCCGCGACGTGAACGCGGCGCACAATCGGATCGGCCGCGTCCAGGACGAGATGGCCCGGGTCGCGGGCGCGTGGCGGCACGACATCGAGACCGTCGGCGGCCGCATGATCACCGATACGGTGGGGCTGGTCGAGGGCGAGCGGCCGCGCATCGTCGTCTTCGGGCCGCGCGCGGAACTGGGGGAGACCCCGCGGGCGCACTTCGACGCCGCGCTGACCCGTGCGTTGAACGAGAGCGGCGCGGTGGCGCAGGCGATGGTGCGACCGGAGACGACGGTGGAGTTCCGCCGGATCACCGCCGACCGCGAGGGCAGGCACGACACCACGGAACTGCCGCCGCCGGAAGTGAATCGGTACACGGCCAAGCCGCCGGGTATGCGGCGCATCGACATGACGTTCTGGGTGGACGAGCACGGCGATCGGCATCCGGTGAATCCGGCCCGGCCCGACTACGTGACGAACGGGACGCCGCCGACGGTGCCCAAGTCGTTCAAACCGCGCGATCTGCCCGAGGGGGTCAGCGGGTGGGCGTCGGAGCCGTTCCAGGCCGCGGTCGAGGCGCCGTTCGTGCATCATCCGCCGGGGGCGATTCCCGAGGAGCTGCTGCCCCGAATTCCGGGCGGGGAGCCCGAGATTCCGCCGGGGGTGCAGACCTACGAGGTGCCGTACTCCGGGGCGTTCTACAACGCCATGCGAATCATTCTGGAGACGGCCAAACTCAGCGGCTTCACCTGGTACAACGATCCCGATCATCCGGGGCGGGTGCATCCGGGGTTCAAGGGGCATCCGTGGTTCCGGGACAAGCCCACCGAGATTCAGCCGATGGTCCGCGAGATCGACCGCGGCGCGCTGACCGACGACCACGGCGAGATCGATCCCGGGTTCGTGCGCCAGCAGATCGGGCGCGAACTGGAGTGGGCGCGGGTGCAGCGCTGGGCGGATATGGAGTACGCCCGGTTCCGCGCGGACGAGGCGAACACCGATGTCGACCGCATCGCCGACGGCCTGGCCGAGCATCGGCGCACGCAGCGGCTGGCGGCCGCGCGGGATGTGGTGGACACCGTGCGGCGGCAGTTGGTCGACGCGCATCCCGGCATCGACCCGCGGGGTGACGTCGACGCCCAGCTGCGCTACGTCGACAGCGAAATCGACCGTGTCGCCGCGGAATTCGCCGACAAGTTCGTGGGCGGCGATCCGGATATCGTGCGCGGCACCGTCTCCGACGTCCGCGATCTGCTGTTCGACGAGGCGGACCCCGACGCCGTCGCCGCGGTGCTCGCCCCGCACATGAAGATCGACGTCCCCGACCTCACCCACGAGGATCTGGTCCGCATCAAGAACCATCTGATGCGCGACCCGCTGCTGGTACTCGATCCCGACAGCCACCAGGTCATGCGCCGCCCGCTGGACGCCGTGGCCGATGTCGCCGAGGCATGGAACCGGTTGATCGCGGGCGAGCCGCTCTCCCAGGACATCCTGCTGCTGCGCGACGCCCTGGCCGAATCCCGCTTCCTGGCCGTCAACCAGAACGTGACCTGGCACGAGGCCAACGCCTTCGTCGCGGCCATGGACGGCTTGCACTGGGACGCCCACCGTCCCCCGCTGACCGATTGGCGCGCGGATATCCCGTACGCGCCGCCTTCGCAGCTCACGCGGGTTCAGGGGGGTGGACCGGGGTCGCGGGCGGATGGCGGGGCTCGGGATCTGCCTTCGGGGCCGAATGATGGTGGGGGACAGGCGGGGACGAGGGGCGAGGTGCCGCCTTCGGTCACCGAGGTTCCGTCGGTCGGCTCGGGGGAGGAGACTCCCGAGCTTCCATCGTCTCCCGCGCGGGAAGAGGCTTCCGCTCGGCAGGAGGAGACTTCCGAAGCGCCGCTTGGCTTGCCGGGGGAGACTTCCGAGACGCCGCTCGCTTCGCGGGAGGGGGCTCCCGAAGCGCCGTTCGCCTCGCGGGAGGAGGCTCCCGGGACGCCGCTCGCTTCGCGGGAGGGGGCTCCCGAAGCGCCGTTCGCCTCGCAGGAGGAGGCTCCCGAAGCGCCGTTTGCTTCGCGGGAGGAGACTTCCGGGAGGGCTTCGGAGTCTTCGTCGCTCGGGTCCGGGGAGGAGGTCGGCGAGGGGTCGCGGTCCGCTCCCGGTGCGGCGGATGGGGCTGGGCGAGCGCGTACGGGGGCGGAGATTCTCGAGGGGATTCGGGATGTCGCAAGGCATTTCGGGATCGATCCGGAGGGACTGACTCCCGGTCAGTTGCGCGCCCGTATCTTCGACGCAGAGATTGCCGAGCGCACCCGCATCTACGGCGAGATGGAGGAGCTGGACAACGCCGGTCTTCCGCCCGACCGGCACTTCGAGATCCGGGACCGCCTCCAAGCGGAGCTCAACGCCAACTCCGCCCTCCGCAAGGGCGCCGACGCCGACCTGGCGGCATACCGGGCCCTAGAATCCAGCGCACCCCCGGCGGCGACCCCTCCCGAAGCGGAACCCACTGCCCCGCACGCTAACTCGCCCGAAAACTCGCACCCCGAGGAGGCCCCCACGGCCGAGCCGGGCCCGAGAATCGCGGCGGAGATCCTGGAGTCGATCCACGCGACCGCCCGCCGACTGAACATCGCCCCCGAGGGCCTCACTCCCGACCAGATCTACGGCCGCGTCATGAACGCGGAAATGGCCCGCCGCCAAGAGATCTACGACGCCATGGCCGCCGTGGACGCCGCCAACCTCCGTCCCGACGAACACTTCGCCGCCCACCGCCCCCTCCAGGCCGAACTCGACGCCCTGACCACCCTCCGCCGCCAACTCCGCGCCGACCTGGACGCCCTCCGCACCGCCCCGGCGGAACCGGCCATTGCTCAGAAGGCGCAGCCGCCGGTCACCGATGTGCCCCCCGGCACTGCCGAGGATGAGGCTGAACCTGCTGCCGCACAGGAAGTTTCGACACCAGCGCATCGAGCCGACGCCGGGGAGACCCTGGACGCCATGCGTACCCTGGCACGGCAACTCGGAATCGATCCGGAGGGCTTGGATGTCGACCAGATCCATCAGCGCATCCTGGATACCGAGGCCGCTCGCCGCGAGCAGCTGCGCCGGGATCTGGAGAGCCTCGACGGGCTCGCGCTTCCCCCGGATCAGCACTTCGAAGCCGAGCAGCAGCTCCAACGGCAGCTCGACGAACTCGCCGAGGCGCGCCGCGCGGCGGACGAGAACCTCGCGCGTCATAGGTCGGATTCCGGCGAAGCGCCGCCCGAGAAGGACGTCCCCTTCCGTGCCCTGACGCCGCCGGATTCGGAGCGGGACGAGGTGAAACCGCCCGCGCGGCCGCAGGATCCGGGCGATGGGTCGACCGTCAAGCGTGAGACCCCGGCTCCCCTCGGAGACAGCGAGAATCCGGCAGCGCCGTCGGAAGATACGAAGCCGTCAAATCCCGCTGAGCAAGGGGATGATTCGCACTCGACCGAGAGCGGCGACCGGTCCCATGCTCCGGAGGAGGGCGACCCGACTTCACCCGAAGGACGCGATCGGACGCGCGTTCCAGAGGGAGATACCGAAGAAGGAGGCGACGACGGAACCCCACCCGCCGACGGTGCCGACACCCCGAACGAGGAAGGGCCACGCTGGCACAGAAACCCCGTCCTGCGCTCCCACATCCCACACCCACCCCACTGGTACGACCCCAACCTCCCCGAAGTCGAGATCAACGACCCGGTAGACCCGGGCCCCTGGCTGCCCCCGCTCCCCCCGGAACCCCCGCGGCCCCCCGAACCCCCACACCCGCCCCATCCCCCGCATCCTCCGCATCCTCCGCGTCCGCCGCATCCTCCGCGTCCGCCGGAACCTCCGCGTCCGCCGCATCCTCCGCGTCCGCCGGAACCTCCGCGTCCGCCGGAACCACCGCGTCCGCCGGAACCCCCGCGTCCGCCGCATCCTCCGCGTCCGCCGGAACCCCCGCGCCCGCCGGAACCTCCGCGCCCGCCGGAACCTCCGCGCCCGCCGCATGCCCCGCGTCCGCCGGAACCGCCCGCGCCCCCGGTGCCACCGTGGCCGCCGAATCCGCCCGTGCCTCCGGGCATTCCGTGGCCGCCCCAACCCCCGGGTGGTCCGTGGCCACCCCAGCCTCCGGGGACTCCTGGTAACCCTTGGCCACCAGTGCCGCCGGGCGCTCCTGGGACGCCGGGCAATCCCTGGCCCCCGGTGCCGGGTGTGCCGGGGACGCCGGGTAACCCGCAGCCTCCGGGTGGGCCTGGAACGCCGGGTGACCCCTGGCCCCCTGTTCCGCCGGGGACGCCGGAAAACCCCTGGCCCCCGGGCAATCCGCAGTTGCCGAAGCCGCCGGAGTGGCCGGGGACGGGCTCGGCGGATCGGTCGCCGGGGCTCGGGCACTCGACGCCGGGTGACGGGCTGCCGCAGGTGCCGTCCGATGGTGTTGGCGGGCAGGCGAATTCGTGGCCGTCCGGGAATGGTGCGGCCGGGCCGGATCGGCACGGGCTGGGGGATGCTCCCGGTGGGCACGGCAATGGGGTGCCGCACGGTCCCGCTCCGGATTGGAGTGGTTCGCTGTCGAATTCGACTGGGAAGCAACAGAACAACTGGGACGCGTCCCCTGGCGGCCACGATTCGCAGCAGCCGCAGGGAAACGGGATGCCGGGCACCCCCGCACCCCCGTTCGCGCCTCCACCCCCGGCGGGACGGCCCTCGAACGGGCAGCGCCGCCGAATGTTCACCACCGCGCCCGCCGTGCCCTCGGCTCGGATCACCGTGCAGCCCTATGCCGGATTCGGGGAGTACTTGCAGCTGGATCCCGTGAGCGGGCGGTTGGAGCCGACGCCGATGGCGATGCAGGCGCCCGGTGGTGTGTACGGTGAGCTCGACGGGGTGCGGGTGGTGTTCTATCGCGGGCCCGGCGGGCTGGCGCTGCGGGTGGGGGATCGGGTGATCGATCTCGAGGATCACGCCGCGGCGGTGGTCTGGGACGGCGGGCCGGGCGGCGGGCGGACCCGATTCGCGGTCACCGTGGCGGGGGAGACCGTGAGTGAGCTGTGGTACCCGGCCGTGCCCGCGGATTTCGATGTCGGGCGGTTGGTCCGGGACGTGTGCGCGGACCCGGAACGTCGCGAACTCATCTTCGCGCGTTGACGATTCGGAACAGGAGCGAGAAACCATGCGCGAGGACCATCCATCCGACGACGACCTGCGCCGCGAGTTCGAGCGGGCGCTGGATTCGGTGTCGCGGGGTGCGGGCCTCACCTCCGAATCGGGGCTGGACGACGAGACCGAGAACGCCCTGTGGGCCATCGCCGACGCCCACCCGGACGTCCCCCCGGATCTGATCGAGGCCGCCCGCCGCGTCTTCGCGGCCCAGCTCGACGGCACCCACGCCCGGGACCAGGACGCGGAGCTGGATCGCCTGCTGGAAGAATTCGGTTCCGGAAACGACTGAGGAGATATCGTGCGCCTGAATCCCCCCACGGAAGAGGAGCTGCGCCGCGCCTTCGCCGAGGAACTGCGCTCGGCCCGCACCGGCGGCGGCCTGTCCACCGACACCGGCCTGGACAGCACGACCGAGGCCGCGCTCTGGGAGATCCTGCGCGCCTACCCGGACGTCCCCGCCGCGCTCGTCGAGGAGGCCGAGCGCGCGTTCGCCGGTCAGCTCGACGGCACCAACGCGGCCGCGCGCAAGGTCCGGCTCGAGGAGATGTTCGAGCAGGTCAAACGGGAAGAGGGTCAGCGGCCCTGATCACCATGCCGCGCTCGGCAGGTCGAAGGCGGTGAGGGTGGCGGTGGCGAGGTCGCGCAGCGCCGCGTGCGAGTCGATCCGCTCGGGATCGAGGCTCACCAGCGCCAGCGTGTAGGTGTGCGCGGTGCGCGACAGGTACGCCGACAGCCGGGTGCGCGGCAGGACCGTGAGCCCGGGATGGATGGCCCGCGCGGCGACCCCGGTGCAGCGATGCGGCCCGAGCCGGGACAGCGACGCGGGCAGCACGCCGATATTGGAGCACAGGATGTCCCGCTCGCCCGCGCCGCGCGAGAGCGCGTAGGCGAGCCGGTCCGGCAGCACCTGGAGGATCTCCTCGGGCAGGCCGCCGGGGCTCGACATCCGGTATTCGTATGCTGCCCGGCACTTCTCGCGAATCGAGGCGGTGGTGTCCGCGCGGGTAACGGTGATCTCGGTCATCGCCATATCGTTGTCCACCCGCGACTCTGCCCGGGTGTCGACGGGCAGGCTCGCCGCGATATCGGGGGATCGAAAACCGCTGTCCCACAGCATGTGTGACACCACCTGCACGAACAAGCTGTTCGGCGTGCCGCCCCGGGCGGCGGCCGTCAACTCCCAATCGGCGGCGGGGATCTGGAGCACCGCGCTCGGCATCGGCCCGACCGCCCGACGCGCGTCGACCGAGGGAGAACCCTTCGGCCGCTTCGGAACTCCGCTCCGCAACGCCTTCGCGGTCCCGCCCAGCACCGTCGCCCACTGCCGCCGCGCGTCCGACCAATCCGATTGCGGCGCAACCACTTCCGCGCCGCCTCGCCCGCGTAACGCCTGATCGACCGCGATCACCAACCCGCGCCCGTCCGCCAGCGCGTGCGAACACGTCAGGCTGATCAGCGACCCCTTGTCCGCCAGCCGCGCCGCCGCCAGCCGCCAACCCGGCCCGAACTCCGGATCCAGATCGAAACCCTGCGCGTCCGCCCACTCCCACAGCTCCTCCGGCCGCAGCGGTCGCGGCGCGATCACCAGCGGATACGCGCGATCATTGGCCCGCCAGTACCGTCGCGCGCCCGGCACGCCGGGCCGCACCACCCGCCGCCCCAGCGGTCCCACCCGCAGCGCGGAATGCAACTGCCGCAACAATTCCGGATGCACCCGGTCGGCGGTCCGCCACAAACCTTGCAGCGCGATCGGCGTACCCATGCCGCGGTGGGTACGCAGGAAGATCTCGTCGACGACGGTCAGCCGATTCGCCATGCCGTCATCGTGCCATCATCGGCGCGGTGGCCCCTTTCGCGGGCGATTGTCAGCGCGTTCTCGGTGACGGCACGCCAGGGGTGTGCGAACGAGCACCCGCGAGGGCTCAGGCCCGGCTGCCGTGGCGGCCCGCGCCCGAGGCGAAGCGCTGCGCACCCGCCAGGGCGCCGTCGGCGTCGGCGAGCGCGGTCATGCCGTGGCGCAGTTCGTTGCCGATCGCGGCGTCCTCGTCCAGGCCCCACTGCTCGAGCGCCGACAGTCGATCCGACCGCAGGCAGGTCTGCGGCAGGGCCGCCAGTTCCGCGGCCAACGCCTCTGCGGCAGAACGGGATTCGCCCGGCGGCACCACTCGGTTCACCAGGCCCATCTGCAACGCCTCGGGCGCGCCGACCGCGCGTCCGGTGAGGATCATGTCCATGGCCCGGCCCGCCCCGACGATCCGCGGCAGCCGCACCGTGCCGCCGTCGATGAGCGGCACGCCCCAGCGGCGGCAGAACACGCCGAAGGTGGCGTCCTGCTCGGCGACCCGCAGATCGCACCAGAGCGCCAACTCCAGCCCGCCCGCCACCGCGTACCCCGACACGGCCGCGACGACCGGTTTGGACAGCCGCATCCGGGTGGGTCCCATCGGGCCGTCGCCGTCCTCGCTCACCTGGTTGGAACGCTGCGTCCCAAGGGATTTCAGGTCCGCGCCCGCGCAGAAGGTGCCGCCCGCGCCCCACAGCACCGCCACCGCCGCGCCGGGATCGGCGTCGAATTCGCGGAACGCGTCGGCCAGGGCCGCCGCGGTCGGCCCGTCGACGGCGTTGCGCGCCTCGGGCCGGTCGAGGATGACGGTGCACACCGGGCCGGTGCGCTCGATTCGTACGCTCATGACTGCGTCCCCTTCGGACCTGATCGGCAGGACCCTGCGTGGGCTCGACCATACGACGTAAACCCACCCTTGCGTCAAGAAATGAATTCGTGCTTCACTTCTTGCGTGGCCTACCGCAGAACCCCGGCCGTCCAGGCCCGGCTCGACGCCCAGGCGGGTGTGATCACGCACGCCGCCCGCAAGGTGCTCTCGCGCGAGGGGTTTTCGGGGTTGTCCATGGCCGCGGTCGCCGCCGAGGCCGGGGTGGCCACCGGCACGGTCTACAAGAACTTCAGCGGCAAGGCCGAATTGGTCACGGCCGTGTTCCGCGACGTCGTCACCGGTGAGGTGGCGGCGGTCGCCGCGGCCGGGGCCGAGGGCGGCGCGGTCGAGCGGGTCACCGCCGCGGTGGAGACCTTCGCCGGACGCGCGCTGAAGAATCCGAAGCTGGCGTACGTGCTGCTGGCCGAGCCCGTGGACGCGGCCGTCGACGCGGAGCGGCTACGGTTCCGGCGCGCCTTCGCCGAGACCTTCGAATCCGCGGTGGCGGCCGGTGTCGCCGCCGGTGAACTACCCCCGCAGGATCCCCGGATCAGCGCCACAGCCCTGGTGGGCGCCATCGGTGAGGTCCTGGTCGGACCGCTCGCCGAGGCGTTGCAGAGCGAGGCGCTGGTCCCCGAACTGGTCGCCTTCGCGCTGCGCGCCCTGGGACTGCACGAATAGGAGCTCCGCATGCCCACCCACGAAGTGTTCAATCAGGTTCCGCCGCTGGTCCCGTTCGACTTCTCCCGCAATCCGGCGCTGCTCGAGGGCCTGCACCGCGAGGGCGCGGGGTGGGCCGAACCGGAGGTGCGCGAATTGGGCGCGCTCGCAGGCGGTTTCGAGGCGCAGGAGTGGGGGCGGCTGGCCAACGAGTACCCGCCGGTGCTGCGCACCCACGACCGGTACGGGCATCGGGTGGACGAGGTGGAGTTCCATCCGCACTGGCATCGGCTGATGGAAGTCGCGGTGGCGCACGGTCTGCACGGTTCGCCCTGGGTCGACGACCGTCCCGGCGCGCACGTCGCCCGCGCCGCCAAGTTCTACACCTGGGGCTTCGCCGACGCGGGCCACATGTGCCCGATCTCCATGACCTACGCGGTGATTCCGGCGCTGCGGCACAACCGCGAGTTGTCGCAGCGGTTCGAACCGCTGTTGGCCTCGCGCGTCTACGATTACGGCCTGCGCGAGCCCTCGACCAAGGCCGGGCTCATCGCGGGCATGTCGATGACCGAGAAGCAGGGCGGCTCCGACGTGCGGGCCAACACCACCACGGCCACCCCGCGCCCCGACGGCAGCTACCGGATCGTGGGCCACAAGTGGTTCACCTCCGCGCCCATGTCGGACATGTTCCTCACCCTCGCGCAGGCCCCGGGCGGGCTGTCGTGCTTCCTGCTGCCGCGGGTGCTGCCGGACGGCACGCGCAATTCCCTTCGGCTGCAACGGCTCAAGGACAAGCTGGGCAACAAGTCCAACGCCTCCTCGGAGATCGAGTACGAGGACGCGGTGGGCTGGCTGGTCGGCGCGGAGGGCGCGGGGGTGAAGACCATCATCGAGATGGTCAACATGACCCGCCTGGACTGCGTCATCGGATCGGCCACCGGAATGCGGGCCGGGGTGGTCCACGCCGTGCACCATGCGCGGCATCGCAAGGCGTTCGGGGCGGCGCTGATCGATCAGCCCGGCATGCGCAACGTCCTCGCCGACCTGGTGCTCGAATCCGAGGCGGCGACCACGGTCATGATGCGCCTGGCCGGGGCCACCGACCGCGCCTCGACCGATCCCGCGGAGGCCGCGCTGCGCCGCATCGCCCTGGCCGTCACCAAGTACTGGGTGTGCAAGCGGGCGCCGATGCACGCGGCCGAGGCGCTGGAATGCTTCGGCGGCAACGGGTATGTCGAGGAGTCGGGTATGCCCCGGCTGTATCGGGAGGCCCCGCTCATGTCGATCTGGGAGGGTTCGGGCAATGTCGCGGCCCTGGACGCCCTGCGCGCCATGGGCCGTCAGCCCGAGACCGTCGAGGCGTACTTCACCGAGGTCTCCCTCGCCCGCGGCGCCAACCACCACCTCGACGACGCCATCGACCGGATCGGCAAGGAACTCACCGATCTCACCGATATCGAATACCGCGCCCGGCGGGTGGTCGAGCTGATGGCGCTGGTGCTCCAGGGCGCTCAACTGGTCCGGCACGGCCACGCCGCCGTCGCGGACGCGTTCTGCGCCAGCCGTTTCGGCGGCGACTGGGGCATCGCCTTCGGCACGCTGCCGGTGGGCGTGGATACGGACGCGATCCTGGAGCGGGCGTTCGTGTAGGGCCCTCGGGCCGGACCGGTGAGCAAGCACACGCTTCCCGTGCGGGCGGGGCGGGGGTTGTATCGAGGTATGGCGAGTACAACGACGTACCGGGAGTTTCTGGCGATGCCGCGGGAGCGGCGGGCGGGGATCGAGCCGGACGAGGGGGCGCTGCGGGTCGTCATCGCGGGCGGCGCCGGGGCGCTGGGACGCAATATCGCGGCGGATCTGACCTGCCGCGGGCATGCGGTCACCATCCTGACGCGGCGGGTGGATCCGAATCTGCCCTTCCCGCAAGTGGTCTGGGACGGGCGTGGGCTCGGGGACTGGGTGCAGACCTTGCGCGAACCCGGCCCGGTGGCGGTGGTGAATCTCGCGGGTAAGCTCGTCGACTGCCGGCCCACCGAACGGAATATCGCCGAATTGCGTTCCAGCCGAGTCGATCCCACGGCCGCCCTGGTGGCCGCGTCGCACACCCTGGACCGGCCCGTCGAGCGCTGGGTCCAGGCGAGTACGACGGCCATCTGGTCCGACGCGGGCGAAACCCGGTGCACCGAAACGACTCCGCTGCCCGTCGGGCTGCCGCAGATGACGGGGGTCGCCGAGCCCTGGGAACGGGCATCGGAGGGAGCGAACGCGACACACCGGATCGTGCCGCGCACCTCGATCGTCCTGGACCCCGACGCGCCCGCGCTGAAACGTCTCGTCCAGCTCACGAGAGCCGGGCTGGGCGGCCGAATCGGCCGGGGCGAGCAGTGGTTCAGCTGGATCCACCTCGCGGACTGGCTCACCCTCGTCGGGGCCGCCCTCGGACTGGAACCCGAGGTGCGCCTCCCCGACGGAATCCTCGTCGCCGCGACCGATCACCCCGTGCGCAACCGGGAACTCATGGCGGCCCTGCGCCGCCACCTGCGTCGCCCACCCGCGCCACCGACGCCGGTCGGAGTGCTGCGACTCGGCGCGGTGCTGTTGCGCTCCGATCCGGCGCTGGGGCTCACCGGCCGCCATACCTCGGAGATATTGCCCAGCAGCGGTTTCCGCTTCCGCTACCCGACGCTGGACGAGGCGCTCACCGAGCTGCTGGGCGGCGCGGTCAGCGGTTCGCGCGGTACCAGCGGATGAGGGCGTCGGTGGACGAATCCGATTGGGGGGCGGGGTCTTCGGCGGAGGTGAGCAGCGGCTCCAGCTCCAGGGCCTGTTGCTTGCCCAGCTCCACACCCCACTGATCGAAGCTGTCGATGCCCCAGATCGTGCCCTCCACGAACACCTGATGTTCGTACAGCGCGATCAGCTGACCCACCACCGAGGGAGTGAGCAGCGGCGCGAGAATCGTTGTGCTGGGGCGATTTCCGGGCATGACCTTGTGCGGCACCAATTCCGGCGCGGTGCCCTCGGCGGCGATCTCCTCGGCGGACTTGCCGAAGGCGAGCACCTTGGTCTGCGCGAACAGATTGCTCATCAGCACGTCGTGCATGCTGCCCGTGCCGTCGCGGGTCGCGAGATCGTCGGTGGGACGGGCGAATCCGATGAAGTCGGCGGGGATCAGGCGGGTGCCCTGGTGCAGCAGCTGATAGAAGGCGTGCTGGCCGTTGGTGCCGGGCTCACCCCAGAAGATCTCGCCCGTCGACGTGGTCACCGGGGTGCCGTCCGCGCGCACCGACTTGCCGTTGGACTCCATCGTCAACTGCTGCAGGTACGCGGGGAAACGCGCCAGATCGTTCGAATACGGCAGGACCACACGGGATTCCGCGCCGAAGAAGTTCGAATACCAGACGCCGAGCAGCCCCAGCAGCACCGGCGCGTTCGCGGCCAGCGGCGCGGTGCGGAAGTGCTCGTCGACGGCGTGCATTCCGGCCAGGAACTCCGCGAAGCGCTCCTTGCCGATGGTCGCCATCACCGACAGGCCGATCGCCGAATCCACCGAATAGCGGCCGCCGACCCAGTCCCAGAAGCCGAACATATTGGCGGTGTCGATGCCGAACTCCGACACCCGCTCGGCATTGGTGGACACCGCGACGAAATGCTTGGCGACCGCGTCCTCACCGAGCGCGGCGGTCAGCCAGCGCCGCGCGGCGGTCGCGTTGGTGAGCGTCTCCAGCGTCGAAAACGTCTTGGACGCAACGATGAACAGCGTGGTCGCTGGATTGAGGCCGTCGAGTTTCGCGATCAGATCCGCGGGGTCGATATTGGATACGAACCGCGCCGCGACGCCCGCGTCGGCGTAGTGCCGCAACGCCTGATGCACCATGACCGGACCCAGATCCGAACCGCCGATGCCGATGTTGACCACCGTGTGGATGCGCTCGCCGGTCGCGCCCCGCCACTCGCCGGACCGCAGCGCGTCGGTGAACTCGCCCATCCGGCGCAGCACCTCGTGCACCTCGGCGCCCGCGTCCGCGCCGTCGATGGTCATCGACTCGCCCGGTGGCAGGCGCAGCGCGACATGGCCGACCGCGCGGTCCTCGGAGGTGTTGATGTGCGCGCCCGCGAACATGGCGTCCCGGCGGCCCGCGACATCGGCCGCCTCCGCCAATTGCACCAGCAGATCGAGGGTTTCGCGGGTGACGCGGTGCTTGCTGTAGTCGATGTGCAGATCCGCCACCCGCAGGGTCAGCTCGCGGCCGCGGTCGGGATCGTCGGCGAACAGATCGCGCAGATGGCGCTCGGCCACGGCCGAATGATGATCGTGCAGTTTCCGCCAGGCCGCCGTCGCGGTGATGTCGCTGCTCACGTGTGCCGAGATTACCGTGGGCGGCGCTCGTGTGCAGCCACCCGCGCGCCGCGGTCCGGCCTAGGCTGGATTCATGGTGTCCGAAACCGAACTCCTCGCATCCGTTCCCACGCAGCTCTGGATCGGCGGGCCGGTGGCCGCCACCGGCGGCGCCACCTTCCCGGTCGAGAATCCGGCCACCGGCGAACCGCTCACCCACGTCGCCGACGCCACGCCCGAGGACGCCGTGCGCGCCCTGGACGCGGCCGTGGCGGTGCAGCAGCAGTGGGCCGCCACGCCCGCCCGCGAACGCGGGGAGATCCTGCGCGCGGTCTACGAGGCCATCGTCGCGCGCACCGAGGAGTTCGCGCTGCTGATGACCCTCGAGATGGGCAAGGCGCTGCCGGAGAGCCGCAACGAGGTCCGTTACGGTGCCGAGTTCTTCCGCTGGTTCTCCGAGGAGGCCGTGCGCGTGCACGGCCGCTACCAGACCGCGCCCACCGGCACCGGCCGCATCGTGGTGCACAAGCAGCCGGTCGGGCCGTGCCTGGCCATCACCCCGTGGAACTTCCCGCTGGCCATGGGAACTCGCAAGATCGGCCCGGCCCTGGCCGCGGGCTGCACGATGATCGTCAAACCCGCCTCGGCCACCCCGCTGACCATGCTCTACCTGGCGAAGCTGTGTTCCGAGGCCGGACTGCCCGACGGCGTGCTGTCGGTGATCACCAGCAGCCGGTCCTCGGCGGTGACCGAACCGCTGCTCGAGGATTCGCGGCTGCGCAAACTCACCTTCACCGGTTCGACCGCGGTCGGCAAGAAGCTGGTGGAGAAGTCGGCGAACAAGCTGCTGCGCACCTCGATGGAACTCGGCGGCAACGCGCCGTTCGTGGTGTTCGACGACGCCGACATCGACGCGGCCGTCGAGGGCGCGATGCTGGCCAAACTGCGCAACGGCGGCGAGGCGTGCACCGCGGCCAACCGCTTCCACGTGCACAACGCGGTCCGCGCGGAGTTCACCGAGAAGTTCGCCGCGGCCATGCGCAAGGTGCGCCTCGGCGCGGGCGCGGACCCGGAGACGACGCTCGGCCCGCTGATCAACGACGAACAGCTCAGCACGGTCACCGAACTCGTCGACGACGCCGTCGGCAAGGGCGCCACCGCGCGCCTCGGCGGCAAGGCCGAGAGCGGGCCCGGGTACTTCTACCCGGCGACCATCCTCACCGACGTGCCCGCCGACGCGCGCATCCTGCGCGAGGAGGTGTTCGGCCCGGTCGCTCCCATCGTCGGGTTCGACACCGAGGAGGAGGGCCTGGCCGCCGCCAACGACACCGAATTCGGTTTGGTCGCATACATTTACACCCGCGACCTGAACCGCGCCCTGCGCGTCGCCGAGGGACTCGAGAGCGGCATGGTCGGCGTCAATCGCGGTGTGATCTCCGATCCGGCCGCGCCCTTCGGCGGGGTCAAGGAGTCCGGGTTCGGGCGCGAGGGCGGCTTCGAGGGCATCGAGGAGTACCTGTCCACGAAGTACATCGCCCTCCAGTGAGACGAAAAGGGGCCGCCCCGGGGTCGGAACACCCGGGGCGGCCTCGAGGTCGCGCCGCTCGATGAACGCCGCGTGGTCTGTGGGTCGGTCAGTGACCGAGTCGGCCGCGGCCCAGCCGCAGCAGCAGCATGGCCAGCGTGTGGCCTTCCTGGCCCAGTTCGCTGAAGCGCTCCAGCACCTTCATCTCGCGGGAGTGAACCAGGCGGGGGCCGCCGTTGGCCATGCGGGTGCGGCCGATCATGCGGGAAATCTCGGTGCGCCGCTTGATGGCGGCGAGGATCTCTGCGTCGAGCCGGTCGATTTCCTTGCGGAGCTTGTCGATCTCCGCCTCGCTGCTGGGCAGCGCGGAATCCGACCCGGTCGCGGTCGTAGAGGTGCTCATACTTTCTCTCCTCGTGTCAGAAACTCGATCGGCAGGCGGCCCCGACCCGTTACCGATCGGTTCTTTCACCGTGAATCAGACCCGGTGGGCCTTTCATTGTCCCCCGACGATTGTGCACTCAGGTGCACGATCGGTGATCAAGATTGCCAGTAACCGCCCCGATTGCAGAGGTCGCGTGAGCGCTGGTCATGTGGCCAGTCTGCCACGGGGTCCAAACGAA
The DNA here is from genome assembly GCF_053588115.1 of Nocardia sp. NPDC003482. Lineage (NCBI taxonomy): Bacteria > Bacillati > Actinomycetota > Actinomycetes > Mycobacteriales > Nocardiaceae > Nocardia > Nocardia sp. NPDC003482. The sequence continues at coordinate 130,485 of NZ_JBSFPI010000004.1, read as the reverse complement.
GCAAAACATTTTCAGTTGAGAGGCGGCTGAGAACGAGCCGGGACTACATCCGTGTCGGTGCCCGCCGGTAGCGTTGATGGGCGATGGATACCACGGTGGCTGACAGGGCACGCGGCGCACGCGCGCGCGACAAGGGGCGAGACGACCGGGACGGCGAGAGCGCGGCCGAGCGCCTGCTGGCGGGGCTCAACCCGCAGCAGCGGGCCGCCGTCCTGCACACGGGTTCCCCGCTGCTGATCGTGGCGGGCGCGGGCTCGGGCAAGACGGCCGTGCTGACCCGTCGCATCGCCTACCTGCTGGACGCGCGCGGGGTCACCCCCGGGCAGATCCTGGCCATCACGTTCACCAACAAGGCCGCGGCCGAGATGCGCGAGCGCGTCGCCGGTCTGGTCGGCCCGCGCGCGGCCGCCATGTGGGTGTCGACCTTCCACTCCAGCTGCGTGCGCATCCTGCGCACCCAGGCCGCCCTGCTGCCCGGCCTGAACTCCAACTTCTCCATCTACGACGCCGACGACTCCCGTCGCCTGCTGGCCATGGTCGGCCGCGATCTGGATCTGGACGCCAAGAAGTACTCGCCGCGCCTGCTGGCCACCGCCATCTCCAATCTCAAGAACGAGCTCATCGATCCCGAAACCGCCACGGCGGACGCGGAATCCGACGAGTCCGAACTGCCCCGCATCGTCGCGCAGGTCTACACCGAGTACCAGCGGCGGCTGCGCGCGGCCAACGCCCTGGACTTCGACGATCTGATCGGCGAGACGGTCGCGCTGTTGCAGAACCACCCCCAGGTCGCCGAGTACTACCGCCGCCGCTTCCGGCACGTCCTGGTCGACGAGTACCAGGACACCAACCACGCGCAGTACGTGCTCGTGCGCGAACTGGTGGGCCACCACGCGGCCCTCGACGACACCGACGCGGGCGCGGCCGCGGCCGATCCGGAGTTCACCCCGGCCGGGCGCGAGGCGGTGCCGCCGAGCGAGCTGTGCGTGGTGGGCGACGCCGACCAGTCCATCTACGCCTTCCGCGGCGCGACCATCCGCAACATCGAGGAGTTCGAGCGCGACTTCCCGGACGCGGAAATCATTCTGCTGGAACAGAATTACCGCTCCACCCAGCACATCCTGTCCGCGGCCAACGCGCTGATCTCGCGCAACGAGGGCCGCCGGGAGAAGAAGCTGTGGACCGACGCGGGCGAGGGCGATCTGATCGTCGGCTACGTCGCCGACAACGAGCACGACGAGGCGTCGTTCGTGGCCCGCGAGATCGACCGGCTGGTCGACCAGGGCGACTACAACTACGGCGATGTGGCGGTGTTCTACCGCACCAACAACAACTCCCGCGCGCTGGAGGAGATCTTCATCCGAATGGGGCTGCCGTACAAGGTGGTCGGCGGGGTGCGCTTCTACGAGCGCAAGGAGGTCCGCGACATCGTGGCCTACCTGCGCGTGCTGGAGAATCCGGACGACGCGGTGAGCCTGCGCCGCATCCTGAACACACCGCGCCGCGGCATCGGCGACCGCGCCGAGGCGTGCGTGGCCGTGCACGCCGAACAGCGCGGCGTCGGCTTCGCCCAGGCCCTGCGGGAGGCCGCGGACGGCAAGGTCGCGTTGCTGAACACCCGTGCGCAGCGGGCGATCTCGGGCTTCCTGGACCTGCTCGACGAGATCCGCGCGGCGGGCGTGCAGGAGGATCTGGAGTTCCCGGACGTGGGTTCGGTGGTGGAGGCCGTGCTGGACAAGACCGGCTACCGGCTGGAGCTGGAGTCCTCCGACGATCCGCAGGACGGCGCGCGACTGGACAACCTCAACGAATTGGTCAGCGTCGCACGGGAATTCAGCTCCGAGGCGCGCAACAACGTGGAGGCCGCGCGCGCCGAGGGACTGGTGCCCGAGGTCGGCGAGGGCGAGCCGGAGCCGGGGTCGCTGGCGGCGTTCCTGGAGCGGGTGTCGCTGGTGGCCGACACCGATCAGATCCCCGACGAGGGCGCGGGCGTGGTCACGCTGATGACCCTGCACACGGCCAAGGGCCTGGAGTTCCCGGTGGTGTTCGTGACCGGCTGGGAGGACGGGCAGTTCCCGCACATGCGCGCGCTCGGCGATCCGGCCGAACTGGCCGAGGAGCGCCGCCTCGCCTACGTGGGCATCACCCGCGCCCGGCGGCGGCTGTATCTCACCCGCGCGGTGGTCCGCTCCGGCTGGGGGCAGCCGGTGTCGAACCCGGAATCGCGCTTCCTGCAAGAGATTCCGGGCCACCTGGTGGATTGGCAGCGGCTCGAACCCGCGAATTCGCCCCAGGCGCGCGGCTTCCGGCGCCGCGGCGAGGACGAGGGCCTCGAGCGCGACTGGACCCGCGGCGACGGCTGGTCCGATCAGCGCCCCGGCCTGCGCGGCGACCGCGGCCCCCGCCGCCCCGCCCCGGGCGGCGCGGGCAAGCGCAACAACACGGATCTCGTACTGGCCGTGGGCGACCGGGTCAGCGACGACAAGTACGGCCTGGGCCGGGTGATCGCGGCCGAGGGCTTCGGCTCCCTCGCCACGGTGACCATCGACTTCGGCACAGCCGGAAAGATCCGCCTGATCCCCCAGTACAGCCGGACGCTGGTGAAGCTGTAGCGCCGAGGGCCCCGGGGAGCGTGCGCTCGGGGCCCGGCTTCAGTTGAGTGCGAGGCGCACTCAGTCCCGTTCGGGGCCCAACGAGATGCCGCGGGAGGCGAGCCAGGGGAGGGGGTCGATCTTGTCGCTGCCGTTGAGCCAGACCTCGAAGTGGCAGTGGGGGCCGGTGGAGAAGCCGCGGTTGCCGACGGTGGCGATCTGGTCGCCCGCCATGACGCGTTGGCCGACGGAGACCGTGGTGGTGTCGACGTGGCCGTAGACGGTGATGGTGCCGTCGTCGTGGCGCAGCCGCACCCACATGCCGAAGCCGGAGGCGGGCCCGGCGTCGATGACCGTGCCGTCCTCGACCGCGTAGATCGGGGTGCCGATGGGGGCGGCGATGTCGACGCCGAGATGCTGCACGCCCCACCGGCTGCCGAAGCCCGAGGTGAATGTGCCATTGGCGAATTTGGAGAACAGCGGCCGCAGCTTGGCGGCCTCCTGGGCGGCGAGTTCGGCGGCGTACTGCTGGCCGTGGGCCAGGATGTCCTGGAACTGGCTCAGGTCCGCGACCGGGGCCGCGTTGAGGATCTGGGGGGAGGCCGAGGTGCCCGGGGCGTCGGTGCTGACGGCCTGGGCGGCGATCTCGTGCACCTGCCCGGCGGCCTCGTAGTCGGCGGTGGCGGTGTGCTGCTTCTCGCCCGAGGCCATTCCGGCCTGTCCGGCGGCGACGACCGCGCCCGCGGCGACGGCCACGACGGCCGCGCGACCCTTGAGGGCGGCCGGGGGAGCGGGCATGCGATGGGCGCCGGGGCGCCGGGGGGTGGACCGATCGGGGCGCGAATCCCGTTGCGGCCAGGCGTCTTTCAGCCGGGCCAGGGTGAACGGGCGGCCCGGGTCGGGGTGGTCGTCGTGGTCGTCGTCCGCGTCGTGGGAATCCCAGGCGTCCCACTGGTCGTCGGTCTCGCCCGCGTCCCAGGAGTTCTCGACCGAATCCCACTGGCCGGTGTCCACGTCGTTCCAGTCGCGGGCGTCGGACTGCCGCCACGCGTCGGCCGGATCGGGTTGCGGCGGGGCGTATCCGCCGAAGGAGCCCGCGTCGCCGAAGTACGGATGGGTGCCGAAGGTATCGCTCTCCGGTCGATAACGTCCGGCCGACTGCGCGCGATGACTGTGCTGGAAAGGACTGCTGCTCATCGCTGATGTTCCGGTTCGCGCGGGGAACGAATGGACGACGGGGCAATCGACGACAGAGATGAGCGGCTCGCCACCTGCGGAGCGCTGTGCTGCAACAAGCCTGCCGTCCCTCCTTAGTCCCCGACCTCGAGGTCGTGACCGTGTTGTGACATCGACCGCATCGACGGTAACGAAACGATTGCAACCGGGCAAGCGCTGCGGCCGTTCTGTCCAAACATGTGAGATTGATCACGGTAACAGCGCGGAATACGGATCTGTGCTGCCGGGTAATCCACGACGCATCGCCGTCGGCGATTCCCCCCGAAAATACTCGCGCGCCCGCTCGCTCGCCGCTCGCCCGGAAGCTACTCGCGAGTAGGCTTGGCCAGGGGTTTTGGCGACCGGATGCGGGGTCGTGACCTGCGCCACTTAGGCTGTATGCGGCTGATTTCGCCTCACTGTGACTGGTTAGAGTCCGACCCGAGCCCCCTCCGACGACGGGCCACCAACAAAGTCGTTGTCACAACAACGCAGACGAGACGGTGAGTACATGGATCTCTTCGAATATCAGGCGAAGGAGCTCTTCGTGAAGCACGGAGTGCCTTCGTCGGAAGGCCGGGTCACGGACTCGGCCGAGGACGCCCGTGCGATCGCGACCGAAATCGGTAAGCCTGTGATGATCAAGTCGCAGGTCAAGGTCGGTGGCCGCGGCAAGGCCGGTGGCGTCAAGTACGCCGCGACCCCGGAGGACGCCTTCACGCACGCGTCCAACATCCTGGGCCTGGACATCAAGGGCCACATCACCAAGAAGATCCTGGTCGCCGAGGCGAAGGACATCGCCGAGGAGTACTACATCTCCTTCCTGCTCGATCGCGCCAACCGCACCTACCTGGCCATGTGCTCGGTCGAGGGCGGTATGGAGATCGAAGAGGTCGCCGCCACCAAGCCGGACCGGCTGGCCAAGGTTCCCGTCGACGCGGTCGAGGGCGTGGATCTGGCGTTCGCCCGGTCCATCGCCGAGCAGGGCCATCTGCCCGCCGACGTGCTGGACGCCGCCGCGGTGACCATCCAGAAGCTGTGGGAGGTCTTCGTCAACGAGGACGCCACCCTGGTCGAGGTCAACCCGCTGGTCCGCACCCCCGAGAACGAGATCCTGGCCCTCGACGGCAAGGTCACCCTGGACGAGAACGCCTCGTTCCGGCACCCCGATCACGCCGAGTTCGCGGACCGCGACGCCACCGATCCGCTGGAGCTCAAGGCCAAGGAGAACGACCTCAACTACGTCAAGCTCGACGGCGAGGTCGGCATCATCGGCAACGGCGCGGGCCTGGTCATGTCGACCCTGGACGTCGTCGCCTACGCGGGCGAGAACCACAACGGCGTCAAGCCCGCCAACTTCCTGGACATCGGCGGCGGCGCGTCGGCCGAGGTGATGGCCAACGGTCTGGACGTCATCCTGAACGACGCGCAGGTCAAGAGCGTGTTCGTGAACGTGTTCGGCGGTATCACCGCGTGTGACGCCGTGGCCAACGGCATCGTGAAGGCCCTGGAGATCCTGGGCGACGAGGCCAACAAGCCGCTGGTGGTCCGGCTCGACGGCAACCGCGTCGAGGAGGGCCGCAAGATTCTCGCCGACGCCAACCACCCGCTGGTGACGCTGGCGCAGACAATGGACGAAGGCGCCGACAAGGCCGCCGAGCTGGCTGCGGCCAAGTAAGGAACATTCCGAAATGTCTATCTTCCTGAACAAGGACTCCAAGGTCATCGTCCAGGGCATCACCGGCGGCGAGGGCACCAAGCACACCGCGCTGATGCTGAAGGCGGGCACCCAGGTCGTCGGCGGCGTGAACGCGCGCAAGGCCGGGACCACCGTCTCGCACGTCGCCAAGGACGGCAGCGACGTCGAATTGCCCGTGTTCGCTTCGGTTTCCGAGGCGATCGAGAAGACCGGCGCCGACGTGTCGATCGTCTTCGTGCCGCCGAAGTTCGCCAAGGACGCCATCATCGAGGCCATCGACGCGGAGATCCCGCTGCTCGTGGTCATCACCGAGGGAATCCCGGTGCAGGACACCGCCTTCGCGTGGGCCTACAACGTGGAGAAGGGCAACAAGACCCGCATCATCGGCCCGAACTGCCCCGGCATCATCACCCCCGGCGAGTCGCTGGTCGGCATCACCCCGGCCAACATCACCGGCAAGGGCCCGATCGGCCTGGTGTCCAAGTCCGGCACGCTGACCTACCAGATGATGTACGAGCTGCGCGATTTCGGCTTCTCGACCTCCATCGGCATCGGCGGCGACCCGGTCATCGGCACCACCCACATCGACGCCATCGAGGCGTTCGAGAAGGACCCCGAGACCAAGCTGATCGTCATGATCGGTGAGATCGGCGGCGACGCCGAGGAGCGGGCCGCGGCCTACATCAAGGCCAATGTCACCAAGCCGGTCGTCGGCTACGTCGCGGGCTTCACCGCCCCCGAGGGCAAGACCATGGGCCACGCGGGCGCCATCGTCTCCGGCTCCTCGGGCACCGCCGCGGCCAAGAAGGACGCGCTCGAGGCCGCGGGCGTCAAGGTCGGCAAGACGCCGTCCGAGACCGCCGCCCTCGCGCGGGAGATCCTCGAAAAGGCCGCGGTCAACGCGTAATTCGCCGATGTCGTGAGAGAAGAAGGCCGCCTCCGTCGGAGGCGGCCTTCGCCGTCGTGGGCGTTCCGGCGGACCATCAGGGCGCCGGGAACAAGTGGCACAATCCCAGCGTCCGCACGACCGTGCAGAAGACTTCGGAAAGATCCATGGCTACCTCCATTCCTCTCGACCGCATCACGACGCGGACGGCGGACGGGTTCACCGGGTTCGCGCAATCGTGACCGGAACGCCCGAGTGCAGTAGCGTCGAGAGGGCATCCAGCCGTGTAGACCATGAAGGACTCGTTAGGAGACGACGCCATGTCTTACCCGACCGGGGGCTCCGGGTACAACGCACCCAACTCGACGCCCTCGTCCGCGCCCAATTACGGTTCCGGCGCTGGATCCGCGCCCGCGAGCCCGAGCGCCGCGAGTGCCGCGAGTGGCCCGAGTGCCAAGGGCCTGCCGTTCTATCTGACCGTCGGCGTCGCCGCGCTGGGCGTCATCAACTTCCTGCTGGGCTTCACCGCGTACGCGACGTTCAAGCCGGGCGACGGCGGCTCACTGGGCCTGCGCATTCCGGAGACCACCGCCAACTTCTTCAAGGCCGGAGGGATCTCCCCGCTGCTGGCGCTGCTGCTGCTCGGCGGCCTGCTCGCCGGGCTGTCGCTGCTGCCCAAGCAGAACTGGGTGGGCGCGGCCGCGGCGGCGGCCGGTGCGGGCTTCCTCGGCCTGCTGTTCCAGTCGCTCAGCCTCGGTGACGGGTACAGCCTGGCCTGGGGCGCCTGGGTCGTGCTGTTCCTGAGCCTGGTCCAGACCGCGGCGGCCGTGGTCGCGGTGCTGTTCGAGTCGGGCGTGCTCAGCCCGCCCGCGCCCAAGCCCGCCGCCGCGCAGAGCGGATTCGGCGCGCAGAGCGGCGGTTTCGGCCAGCAGTCCTACGGCCAGCAGCAGAGCCAGCCCGCCCAGCAGCAGTTCGGCCAGGGCCAGCAGACCCCGGCGGCCTACGGTCAGTACGGCCAGCAGCCCGGCTACGGGCAGCAGGCGGCGGGTCAGCAGTCGGCCTACGGCCAGTACGGCCAGACCCAGCAGCCGTCCTACGGCCAGCAGCAGTACGGGCAGCAGCAGTACGGCCAGACCCAGCAGTACGGGCAGACCCAGCAGCCGTCCTACGGTCAGACCGGCCCGCAGGCGTACGGCCAGCAGCAACAACAACAACAGCAGCAGCAGCGGCCGCAGCAGCAGCCCGCGGGTGACGAGAGCGCCACGCAGCACTTCGGCGCGACCCAGTCGGGCCAGCAGTACGGCACCCCGTCTTACGGCCAGTCCGCCCAGCCCGGTCAGCCGGGTCAGGGCCAGGCGCAGAGCGGGCAGGCGAGCCCGTTCGGCGGCGAGCAGAACGCCAACCCGGCCGCGGACGCCACCAAGGCGTTCCGCCCCGAGGACGACAAGTAATCGCTGACGTCGGCGAGTCGGGCGCGGCCTTCGCGGCGCGCCTGACTCGCCGACGCGCGTCGACCTGTCACCCTGAATGACCGTGGGCGAGCGCGGGACCGGAGGGAGGGCCGCATGAGGTCGTCGATGGTCGGATGGGACGAATCCGGGCAGCGGCGGGCGGACCCCGAGCGGGAACCGCGACCCCCCGAGGACAATCTGTTCCTCTCCCTCACCCCCGAGCGGGCCAAGGTCCTGCTCATCGTCGCCGCGCGCACCTCGAGTTTCACCGTCGTGGCCATCGTCGCGCTGGTGCTCGTGACGCTGTTCGCCGCGGGCAGCGGACTCACCGGCGCCTCCGGCGCGATCGCCGCGTCCTGGCTTGCGGTACACCAGGTTCCGGTGGTCATCGGCTCGACCACGCTCGGCGTGCTGCCGCTGCTGCCGACGGGCCTGGTGGTCTGGTTCGCCGCGCGGGACTGCGCGCGGGCGGTGGAACCGAACTCGTCGCGCATCGATCTCGGCTGGATCGTCGGCGCGGCGCTGTCCGGACCCTTCCTGATCACCGCGGTGTGTCTGGCCGTGGCCGAGGACGCCGCCTCGGTGGTGGCGCTGCGGCCGCCGAACACGTTGGCGGCCTTCGGCTGGGTGATCGGGCTGCATCTGTTCGCGGCGGTGGCGGGCATCCTGTCCCGGCGGCCGGAACTCGTCACGCCGTATCTGCCCGGCTGGGTGCTGCCGGGCGCGCGCGCGGCCGTGCGGGCGGTGCAGCGGCTGCTGTTCGCCGGGACCGTGCTGACCCTGATCTCGTTTCTCGCGCACTGGTCGCGGATCGGTGAAACCTACAGTGCCGCAGGCAATTTCGCGGGTGTCGCCGGGCTGACCGCGCTCTCGCTGGCGTATCTGCCCAATGTCGTGATCGACGCGACGAGCGTGCTGCTCGGCGCGGACGTCCATCTCGGGGTGGGCTCGCTGAGCCTGTTCTCCGTTGCGGGCGCGCCCATTCCGGCCCTGCCCATCCTGGTCTCGGTGCCCGCCGGGCCCGCCGCCGCGTGGTGGCCGGTGCTGCTGGTGATTCCGGCGGCGGTCGGCGCGCTGGCCGGATCGGACTGCGCCCGCGACTCCGGCGACGGAATCCGCACGCCCTGGTCGACGCTCACCGCGGCGGGACTGTCCGCGCTGGCCGTGGCGCTGCTCGGCGTGGTGGCCGGGGGCGCGGCCGGATCCTTCGGCGACCTCGGGCCCGGGGTGTGGCTCTCGGCGGGGCTCACCCTGGTCTGGCTGGTCCTCGCCGGATATCTCGGCCTGCTCGCGGCGCGCTGGTTCCCGGCCCGGCCCCGGGCGCGGCGCGCGGCGCCCGAACCCGTCTACGAGGACGAGGACGACGAGTACGTCGAGGACGCCCACAACGACTACGACGACTACCCCGAGGACGGCTACACCTACGAACCCGACCGCGACGGGTCGATCGTCGACGGCGAGGTGATCGAGGAACCGCCCGCGCTCGTCTCCCCGGCCGCCGCGAAGGCCGCCGAGAACACCGAGATCCTGGACGCGGAAGTGGTGGAGCCGGACCTGCCGGACGGTCGCCGAACCGACGGTCGTTAGGCTTTCATACGGCGGCCCGCGCCGGCCGCCGTCTTCCCACCCCGCCGCACACAGGGAGTAGAGCGCTGACGACCTCGCCCGCCCAGTTGGTGCCGCCGACCGCGCCCGCCTCCGTCGTCGTGCTCGCCTCGGGCACCGGATCGCTGCTGCGCGCGCTGATCGAGGCGACCCGCGCGGCGGACTACCCGGCCCGCGTCGTGGCGGTCGGCGTCGACCGCGCCTGTGCCGCAACCGAACACGCGGCGGCCGCGGACATCCCCTGGTTCCGGGTGGCGCTCGGCGAGCACGCCGACCGGGCCGCCTGGGACGTCGCGCTCACCGAGGCCGTCGCCGCGCACGCGCCGGATCTGGTGGTCTCGGCGGGCTTCATGAAGATCCTCGGTCCGGCGTTCCTGCACCGCTTCGGCGGTCGCATCCTCAACACCCATCCCGCGCTGCTGCCGTCCTTCCCGGGCGCGCACGCGGTGCGGGACGCGCTCGCCTACGGCGTGCGGGTGAGCGGTTCGACCGTGCATCTGGTCGACGGGGGCGTCGACACCGGACCGATCCTCGCGCAGGAGGCGGTGCCGGTGCGGCCCGACGACGACGAGGCGGCGCTGCACGAGCGGATCAAGGTCGTCGAACGACGGCTGCTGGCGGAGGTCGTCGCGGCCGTCGCCACCCGAGGCATTGTCTCCGATGGACGAAAGGCAGTTATCCCAGATGAGCGAGTTCTCCGGTGAGTGAGCGCAAGCCGATCCGCAGGGCGCTGGTCAGCGTCTACGACAAGACGGGCCTGGTCGAGCTGGCCACCGGGCTGCACGCCGCGGGCGTGGAGCTGGTGTCGACCGGTTCGACCGCGGGCCGCATCGCCGACGCGGGCATCCCGGTGACCAAGGTGGAGGACCTCACCGGCTTCCCGGAGACCCTCGACGGCCGGGTGAAGACCCTGCATCCGCGGGTGCACGCGGGCATCCTGGCCGATCTGCGCAAGCCCGAACACGCCGAGCAGCTGACCGAACTGGGTGTGGCCGCCTTCGAGCTGGTGGTGGTCAACCTCTACCCGTTCACCGCGACCGTCGCCAGCGGCGCGACCCCGGACGAATGCGTCGAGCAGATCGATATCGGCGGCCCGTCCATGGTCCGCGCCGCGGCCAAGAACCACCCGTCGGTCGCGGTGGTCGTCGACACCGGCGACTACGACGACGTGCTGACCGCGGCGAAGTCCGGCGGCTTCACCCTGGCGGAGCGAACGGCCCTGGCCGCCAAGGCTTTCCAGCACACCGCGAGCTACGACGTGGCGGTGGCGAGCTGGATGACCAACGTCCTCGCCGCCGATCCCGAAGCGGGACAGGCGTTTCCGGCCTGGCTCGGCGGCACCTGGACCCAGGAGTCGGTGCTGCGCTACGGCGAGAATCCGCACCAGGCGGCCGCGCTGTACCTGAACGAGTCCGGCGAGCCGGGCCTGGCGCAGGCGAAACAGTTGCACGGCAAGGAGATGTCGTACAACAACTACACCGACGCCGACGCGGCGTGGCGGGCCGCCTGGGATCACAGCGCGCCCGCGGTGGCGATCATCAAGCACGCCAACCCCTGTGGCATCGCGATCGGCGCGGACATCGCCGAGGCGCACCGCAAGGCGCATGCCTGCGATCCGGTCAGCGCCTTCGGCGGCGTCATCGCTGCCAATCGCGAGGTGACCGTGGAGCTGGCCGAACAGGTCGCCGAGATCTTCACCGAGGTGATCGTCGCCCCCCGCTACGCCGACGGGGCGGTGGAAGTGTTGCAGCGCAAGAAGAATGTGCGCATCCTCGTCGCCACGCCCCCGCGTCGCGGCGGCGCCGAACTGCGCCCGATCAGCGGCGGCGCGCTGTTGCAGCAGACCGATATCGTCGACGCCGTGGGCGACGATCCGGTGAACTGGACCCTGGTGTCCGGCGACGCCGTGGATACGGCCACCCTCGCCGATCTCGAATTCGCTTGGCGCGCATGCCGTGCCGTGAAGTCGAACGCGATCCTGCTCGCCCACGACGGCGCGTCGGTGGGGGTCGGCATGGGACAGGTGAACCGGGTCGACGCCGTCCATCTGGCGGTGCTGCGGGCCGGTGACCGGGCCAAGGGGTCGGTGGCGGCCTCGGACGCCTACTTCCCGTTCCCGGACGGTCCGCAGCAGCTGATCGCCGCGGGCGTGAAAGCCATTGTGCAGCCGGGTGGTTCGGTGCGTGACCAGTTGACGATCGACGCCTGCCGGGAGGCCGGGGTGGCGATGTATCTCACGGGAGCGCGGCACTTCGCGCACTGAGGCGGGCGGGCGAGGAGCCCTGCGCGGCATGTGAACTCCGCGCAGGGGCCTCGTCATCCAGGCGCCGGGCCCTAGCCATCCCGACTCCCAGGTTTCGTCAGTCACCTCGGCCGGTACGCCGGGGACTACCGACCAGGGAAACTATCACCTTCGCGAACCGCGCGAGTCAGGCGCGATGGCTATAACGCCAGTCCGGCGACGTTGTGTGACGTACGTCACTGTGAAAGGTGTGTGTTTGGCGTATTCACCTGGCGCTGAGCACCTTTCGATCGCCCAGGGGTTTCTTCAGGGGTACCTCGAGGGTGCCGAACACGGCGATCATGGTGCACATCCGCCCGGCCGCCTCGGGCAGCGTGCCCTCGCGCAGTTCGATGGTCACCGTGCTGTCGGTCTCGGTGGTGCTCGCGTCCACGCCGTAGCACTCCGGCGAGCCGACCTGGAAATTGATCGCGACGCGATTGCGGTCGGCGGCGATCCGCGTCCAGCTGTCGAACGGGACGGGGTGCGCGTTCACGATCGCCGGATTCGCGGTGAAGACGCGGCCGGGTTCCGGGGTGGTCTGCTCGGTGGGCGTGCTCGGGGCGGCGGACGGCCCCGCGCTCGTACCGCCTTGGCCCCCACCGTCGTTCGATCCGCCACAGCCCGCGGCGAGCAGCGTGAGCAGGGTGGCGACGGTGGCGGCGGCGCGCCGCGATCCCGGGATCGGCTTCATGCCTCGTCACCCTAGTGGCTCGCCGACGCGGCCCGGCGGCCCGTCCGGCTACCGGCTGGTGAACGGCAGCAGCGCCATCTCGCGGGCGTTCTTCACCGCGACGGCGACCTGCCGCTGCTGCTGCGGGGTGAGGCCGGTGACGCGGCGGCTGCGGATCTTGCCGCGGTCTGAGATGAACGTGCGCAGCAGGTTCACGTCCTTGTAGTCGACGGTCTCGACACCGGCGGCGATCAAGGGGTTCTTCTTCGGGCGGCGCGCCTGCTCGGCACGGACCTTCTTCGACGGTGCTCGCTTCACGGCCATGTCGGTTCCTTATCGTTCACGAGTATCTGCGGAGGTCTACCAACTCGATTTGTGCACACCGGGAAGCTCCCCTCGATGGGCCAGCTCACGAACCCGGACCCGGGAGAGACCGAACTTTCGGAGATGCCCGCGGGGGCGTCCATCCGTGGCGTCCCGATTGCGCAATCGTACCGGACTGGCATCGCGCGGCAGCCGTTGCAGGGCGAGCTGCGCCGCCGCGCGCTGGTCGTCGGGCGTGGTCGGCTTGCGGAGGAGTTCCTTCAGTTCCGCGCGGCGCTCGGCGTAGCGGGCGACCACGACCCTGCGGTGCTCGTTGCGGTGGATCTTGGACTTCTTGGCCATCAGCGCTCCTCGCGGAAGTCGACGTGCCGGCGCACGACCGGATCGTATTTGCGCAGGATCATGCGGTCGGGGTCGTTGCGGCGGTTCTTGCGGGTGACGTAGGTGTAGCCGGTGCCCGCGGTGGAGCGGAGTTTGATCAGCGGTCGAATCTCGTTGCGCGCCATCAGAGTTTCTCCCCGCGGGCACGCAGCCGGGCCACGACCGCCTCGATCCCGTCGCGGTCGATGGTCTTGATGCCCTTGGCCGAGACGGTCAGCGTGACGCGGCGGCCCTCGCTGGGCAGGTAGTAGGTCTTGCGTTGGATGTTCGGATTCCAGCGGCGATTGGTTCGGCGATGCGAATGCGATACGGACTTGCCGAAACCCGGCGCGCGCCCGGTGACCTGGCAGTGGGCCGACACGGTACCTCCTCTAGATGACAATCGTTTTCGACAACGGCTCCTCGACACTGTAGCGTGAGCGCCGAGGTAAATGAAAACCATTGTCGAAAGGGGTTCCGGTGATGTCTCGACCCGACCGCCGCACACCCGTCGTGCTGCTGGCCGGACTGCCGGGCCACGCCGCGGCCGGGGTCGACCAGTTGGCGCGGGCGCTGCGGGACGCGCCCGGCACCGTGGTCGTCCGGCACGAGCTGACGGACCTTCATGAGGGGATCGTCCGTCGCACCGTGTCCGAGGGCGGCCGGGACGTGACGACCGTGCACGAACTGGCGCACGGCTGTGTGTCGTGCACGCTGCGCGCGGATCTGCTCCCGCTGCTGTGCCTGCTGGCGGCGCGGAAGTCCGTGTGGCGCATCGTGATCGCGCTCGATCCGGCGTTCGAGGCCGAGGCCGTCTGTCACGCGATCGCGACGATCCCGGTCGCCGGGGTGATCGGGCGGGTGGACGGTCCGGCCGGGCGCGATGTGCGCGTCGAGGCGGTGCTGACCTGTTTGGACGGGCGCGCTTGGCTGGCCGACGCGCTCAGCAACGACGCGCTGGCCGATCGCGGCCTCGCCGACGCGGACGACGAGCGGACCGTCGCGCAGCTGGCCGTCGGACAGGTCGAGATCGCCGACGCCGCGATCGTGCTGGCCGCGGACGAACTCACCGAGTACGACCACACCCGGCTCGCCGCCGTGCTCACCCGCTTGCTCCCGCGCGCCCCGGTGGCATGGGTCGGCGACCCGAACGAGTTGGGCCGCAACGAGTTCGACGCGCTGCTGGCACTGGTGCCGCCGGACGCGCGCCGCGGTCGCGTGCTCGACGCGCACGCCCCGCTGCTGCGCGGACAGCCGCCGCTGGACACCGACTCCGGTGTGACGCTGTTCGAATTCGCGGCGGCGCGGCCCTTCCATCCCGAGCGGCTGCACGAGGCGCTCGACGTCCTGTTCGACGGCGTGGTGACCGCGCGCGGCCGGATCTGGCTGGCGACCCAGCCCGATGAGGTGGTCTGGCTCGAGTCCGCGGGCGGCGGCCTGCGGGTCGGCGGGGCGGGCCGGTGGCTCGCGGCCATGGATGCGGAACAGGTGCGCCGGGCCGACCCCGAGCGACGGGCGCTGGCCGCGCTGCGCTGGGACGAGCACTTCGGCGACCGCGACATCTCGCTGTCGATCCTGACCTGCGACGCCGATCCGGACGAGATCCGGCGGGCGCTGCACTGGGCGCTGGTCGACGACGCCGAACTGCTGCTCGTGCGCGGCGCGCCGGAGCTGGTGGCGGCCTGGCCCGACCCGTTCGGTGACTGGCACGAAGACCCTTGCGACACAACCGAATCCAGCGCCGCCTCAGCCGCTGAGCGGCGCGCGAACGAAAGGTAGGACGGTGCGTTCCGGCATTCATCCCGACTATCACCCCGTCGTGTTCGAGGACTCGAGCACCGGCAAGCGGTTCCTCACCCGGTCCACCGCGACCTCGGATCGGACCGTGGCGTGGTCCGACGGCAACAGCTATCCGCTGATCACCGTGGACGTCACGGCCGACTCGCATCCGTTCTGGACCGGGGCGCATCGCGTGCTCGACACCCAGGGCCGGGTCGAGAAGTTCGAGCGGAAATACGGCGGACGCGTTCGCGCACGGGCGAATTCGGCCGCCCGGAAGCAGGGCTGAACCGTGGCGGTGCCGAAGCGGCGCATGTCGCGCGCCAATACCCGCAGCCGCCGGGCCAATTGGAAGGCGACGCCGCCGGACCTGGTTCCGATCACCGTCGACGGGGTGGTGCGGCGCGTGCCGCGGCGACTGATCGCGGCGGTGCGGCGGGGGCTCATCGATCCCGGGAAACTGTAGCGAGGGATGTGCTGGGCGGGGCAGGCTCGGACGGGTCGCCGGCCCGACGTGCCCGGCGACTCGTTCGGCGCATTTGTCCGCTCCAAGCGACCGATGAGCTACTCGGACATGATCATCGACGTGGGGCGATGAAACCCGTTGCGGTAGCAGTGGAATAGCTGCCTGGTGAATTACCTACTGGCGGTTGGTTTCTCGGCAACGAAAAAGTCCACTCGAAGTGATGAAATCGTGTCCCGGCGGCGGTACTCTCGTCGGCGAGGGCGGGTTCTTCCGAACCTTCGGAAGAACCCGCTCATCGCCACTCCGGCGCTCGCTCGGCTATCTCCCCACCTCGCCGCCCCGGCCCGGTCGCGGCAACTCGTCCAGCAGTGCCTCGATGCGGTTCAGTCCGTCGGTGACGGCCGTGGCCGGACCGCTCAGCAGCGACAGCGGCCAGGGCCAGTGATGCTGCGACAACCGCTCCACCTGCTTGCTCAACTCGGCGGTGGTGGCCTCCAGATCGCTTATCTCCGTGCGCAATTCGCTGATCTGCGCCAGCGCCGCCGCCAGCCCGTCCACCACCGTGCGATTGTGCCCCGCGGCGTCCGTGCCGAGCTGCGGCCATCCGGCCAGGCCGGGCCCGCGCAGTTGGGTCTGGACATCGCGCAGGATCGCGTCCTGTTCCGGGGTCACGTCCGAATCCTCCCTCTCGATGACATCCCATTGGCCGAAGTCCTCGGCCTCGGCCTTGTTCACATCGCACACCACGCCCGCGACCAGCACCTGTTGTCCGGTTTGCGAGAGTTGCCGCCGCGGTTCGAGATTGCCGCCCGACCAGGCGACCGTCTGCCAGGCCCACCGCGCGGTGCCCGCGTCCAAGGCCCGGCTCACCGGCCAATATCCGCCGTAGATCCCCACATTCGCGCGGCCCAGCACGCTCGCGGCCCCGTCCAGATAGGCGTTGATCGCGGCCTGCTGCTCGGCGGTGGCGTCGAAGTCGGCGGAGAAGTAGATCGGGCGGTCCGGACCGCCGCCGCAGCGCAACACCTGCTCGAGTCCGGCGCGGGCGTCGGTCACCCCGGCCGGGTAGCCATCGAGCATGCGGGTCGCCGTGGTCTCCCAGGTCGCCGCGATCGACACCCCGTGCGCGCGCAGATCGGCGGCCTCCTCGGGGGTCAGCTGCTTGCCCGGCAGCGTCGGTCCGCCGGGCGTGAGATAGCGGACGACGAAGTCGTAGCCCGCGGCTCGGATGGCACTGCCGCCGGGGCGGGCCGCGGCGTAGTCCAGGCCGAAACGCATGGTTCCCACTGTAATTCGCGTGCCGAAGCCCCGCGGACGCGCGGGGGGAACCGCGGCCGAAACGCGATCCGGGCCTCGGCGCGCCGAAGGTGTCGGTGTGGGGTGGTTCACTACTTCTGGCTGTGATGGGTATCACGTTCGGCGTGGTTACCCCTGAGACGAGAAGGAGTGCGCAATGGCTGTTCGGAACGAGGCATGGCCCGCGGGCACACCCTGCTGGGTGGACTGTCAGGTCGACGATCCGGCCAAGGAGAGTGAGTTCTACGCGAGCCTGTTCGGCTGGGAGATCCAGGGCGGGGACGCCGAGGCGGGCGGATATCTGATGGCGCTGAAGGACGGGCGGGCGGTCGCGGGCATCGGCCCGAAACCGCAGGGGGACATGCTGTCGGTGTGGACGACCTATCTGGCCGCCGACGACGCGGACGCCGTGAGCGAGAAGGTGGCGGCGGCGGGGGGTCGGGTCATGGTTCCTCCGTTCGATGTGCTCGACGCCGGTCGGATGCTTGTGGCGGCCGACACCACGGGCGGGGTCTTCGGCGTGTGGCAGGCCCGCAACCACAACGGCTGCGCCGTCTACGGCGAACACGGCTCCTACTGCTGGAACGAGTTGCATACCAGGGGGTTCGAGGACGCGCAGAAGTTCTACGCCGAGGTGTTCGGCTACTCCTACGAGAACGTCGGCGACGGCGCGACGATGCGCTACACGATGTTCACCCCGCCCGGAGCCGACCACGCCGCGGGCGGGATGAACGACGACACGGTCACGCTGGGCGAGCCCATGCCCAGCTACTGGCTGACCTGGTTCCAGTACGACGACGTGGACGAGGGCGTGCGCCGCGCCGGGGAACTGGGCGCGTCGACGCTCATGCCGGTGAGCGATTCGCCGGTGGGCCGGATGGCCGTCGTCGCCGGACCGCAGGGGGAGACGTTCGGGCTCATCGACACCAACGTCCGCGTGGGTCAGATGTAGGCGCCGCCGGGTCGGTGAGCTGAGGGTTTGCCAGCTCTCGGCTCGGTGTCGCATGCGCGTTTGCGGACTGTTAACACAGTCGGCACAATTTTGGCGGCTTCTTGATGGGCTTCGTTACTGAACGGTAATAATAGCGGGACAACATGGTCGCGGGTCCAGTTGCTGGGCCTGCGCGCCGGGAGTGGTGGCGCACCTGCTTCAGAAAGCGATCGGAATGAAGTTCACGAAGTTCGCCGCGACATCGGCACTGGTCATCGCGGCTCTCGGCATCTCGGCCGGAACGTCCTACGCGGAACCGGCCGCGCCGCCCGCCTCGAACGAGACGCTGCGCACGGATATCGCGCCCGGGATCCACTACCAGGCGAGCCTGGTCGACCACTCGGTGGTGATCGGCACCGACAGTGGTTCGCTGGCCGCGCGCGGTGATCAGTTCCAGGTGCTCGACAACGATGGCCGAGTGGTTGCCGCCCTGCCGTTGAGCTATCAGCGCGACGGTCTGCGCTTCCCGATCGCGGCGTCGGTCGACGGCAATACCGCCACGCTCACCCCGAGCACCGACCCGCTGCGGGCCACCCCGGTCGACGCCACCGCCAACCCGAATTTCAATCAGGCCGTGAGCAACCTGTCCAGTGAGGTGGCCATCGGCGTCGCCGTCGGCACCCTGATCGGCACCGCGATCGGCGCGGGCGTCGGCTGTATCGCGGGCGGTGTCGTGTCCGGTCTCGCGGGCGCGGCGATCACCATCGGCACCATCGCCGTCCCCGCCGCCATCGGCGGCTGCCTCGTCACGGGCGCGGCCCTGGCCGCCATGGGCGCCGTAGCGGGCACCATCCTCATCGGCGGTCCCGTAGCCGCCGTAGCCCTCTTCCAGTTCTTCTCCGACATCAACACCCCACCGGCCCCCGCCCCCGCCCCCTGACCCCAGCCCCACGAACCCAGCCGCACCCCTTATCTGGATCCGCACCCGTTTCAGAGCCCTGCAACGGGTGCGGATTCGAATAAAGGGTGCGGCTGGGTTCGTGCGCGGCTGGGTTGGTCAGCGGGTGGGGACGGGGTGTCGGGTGGGGGTGCGGCGGGTGCGGTCGGGGGCGACCAGGACCGCCGTGATGGGGATCGCGAGGGAGAGGGTGCCGAGGACGAAGACCGGGACGAACAGGGTGAACAGGTCGTCGCCGGGGGGTGGGGGTGCGGCGGGGTCCAGGCGGACCCGGACGCCGGCGAGGCCGAGGTAGTGCAGGCCGCAGACGGCGATCGCGAAACTCGTTGCCACGCCGACGAGTACGAGCATGGAGTGCGGGCGCGTCGTGGTGAACAGCACCAGCGCGGCCGCCGCGACGGCCAGCACGGTCGCGCCGAAGGCCCCGAACGGATTGAGCGACACCGAACCCTGCACCCGGATCGCGTTCATGCCCAGCAGATGCATGAGGCCGAGCCCGAGGCCCGCCACCGCGCTCCCGGCCGCCAGCCGCGGCAGGGCGGGTTCGCGCCCGACGATCAACAGCCCGCCCAGGACCGAGACCACCGCGAGCACCGCGGCGATGATCATGTGGCCCACGCTGTATCGGATCACGCCGCGCGACACGTCGACCCCCAGCATGGTCACGTACACGGCCAGCCACGTCCCCACCGCGCCGATCGATACCGCCGCCGCGGTCAACCACACCAGCCGGAACTTGGCCGTCACCGACATCATCGACTGCCGGACGCAGGCGAGGCCGACCAGCGCGCCCGCGGCCGAAACCCCGAGCGAGAGCACCTGCACCCACAACCCCATCGCGAAATAACTCAACACCCGGCCCCTAGTTCTGTTTGACTGCCTCGCGCTGCGCCGCCTTGAGCCGCTGGATCGCGTACTCGGTCACCGCGGCCAGCGCCCCGCGCACCTCACCCGCGTCGCGGGCGTCGATATCGACGATCGGCACCCCGTCGCGCACCGACAGCGCCTCGCGCATCTCGGTGACCGGGAAGCGCGGCGCCTCCGGAAAACGATTGACCGCCACCAGGAACGGCAGATTGCGCGCCTCGAAGAAGTCCACCGACGCGAAACTGTCCTCGATGCGCCGCGTATCCACCAGCACCACCGCACCGATCGCGCCGCGGATCAGGTCGTCCCACATGAACCAGAACCGCCGCTGCCCGGGCGTGCCGAACAGGTAGAGGGTGAGGTTGCCCGGCAGGATGATCCGGCCGAAATCCATGGCGACCGTGGTGGTCTCCTTGCCGGGCGTGGCGGACAGGTCGTCGATGCCGTCGGACACGCCGGTGACCATCGCCTCGGTGCGTAGCGGCACGATCTCGGAGACCGCGCCGACGAAGGTCGTCTTGCCCACGCCGAAACCACCGGCCACCACGATCTTGGTGGAGGCGGTCCGGCCGTCGGGGTCCGCGGCGAACGGATTGGGTTGCTGGGTGGGAGGAGTCAGCTGCGGCATGAGGGAATTTTGGATCGGTTCCGGGGGGTCGGGTGGCGAGAATGGCGAATTCGGGCTGGTAGCTGTCCGTTTCGATAAGTTCGGCTCAGAGTGCACGCAGTCCACGCAGGGTCCTCTCCATCAGGTCGCGCCGCTCGTCGAAGGTGGCATTCTCGCTGAGTGTGGTGTGGACCCGCATCGTTCCGGCCACGACCAGATCGCCGATCACGACGCGGACCATGCCCAAGGGCCGCTGCATGTGGGCGGCGATCTCCGCCACCGACAGCCGGGCCGTGCCCAGTCGCAGGATGTCGGTGCGGATATCGCCCAGGGGCCAATCGAATTGGTTGGCGTAGGGCAGCGTCTCGACCACCGCCTCGAGCGGCAGATCGACCGCGGGTTCGGTCCGGCCTGCGGTCAGCGCGTAGGGGCGGACGCGGGTGGTGGGCCGTCCGGAACCGGCCCCGAGGGAACTCGACATCGCACTCTCTAGACCGCCGAGCGGGCCGTGGCTTGCACGACCGAACCGACCCGATCGGACAGCAACGCCATCTCGTAGCCGATGCGGCCGATGTCGTGCTGCTTGTTCGCCAGGACGGCCAGATGCGAACCGTTGCCCACGCTCATCACGAGCAGATAGCCGCGCTGCATATCCACGATCGACTGCATGACCTTGCCGCCGTCGAACAGCTGGGCCGCGCCCGAGGCCAGACTCGCCAGCCCGGCGGTGACCGCCGCGAGCTGCTCGGCCCGGTCCGACGGCAGGTGCGGGCTGGTGGCCTGCAACAGCCCGTCGGTCGAGACCAGCACCGCGTGCGACACGCCCGGGACATCACGGGTGAAGCGGGTGACCAGCCAATTCAGATTCTCGTCCGTCTCGTTCGCGGACTGCTGGGGGTCGATCATGCTGGGCCTCCGTCGTTGTGCTGGGCTTCCGCGCGTCCGCTCCGGACGCCACTCAGATGCCTGGTCAGATTGGTGCGGATTTCCTCCGGATCGGGAGCGCCGGACTTGGGCGTCGTGTCGAGCCCGCCGGGCACCAACTGCGCCCCCGGCCGACGGATCGGCAGCCCGCCCTCGGTGCGCTGCGCGGGAGTCGGGGCCGACGCCTCGGCGGCCGCCGCCCACCCGGCGTCGGCGGGAGTGGACCAGACGCTCGCGGGTCCGCTCGAGGACGGCTCCACCAGCCACTCCGAGACCATGCGCTGATAGATAGGCGAGTCCCCGCCCACCGAATCGTCCCCCCCGGCCCATTTCCCGAGCGCGTCCTCGCCGGGCCCGAAGAGATTGTCCGCCTTGCTCGTTCCGGTCTGAGCGCGCCCGAACCCGCCCGTGTCGGCCTCGGTCTCGCCTCGTCCGAGGTCGCCCGCCTCGGGTGTTGCGGCCTCGGCTCGCGCGGCGTCGCCCGCCTCGGCTGGTGGCGTATCGCGTCTGCCGAAGGGGTTGTCCGCTCGTGTATCCCGTTGTCCGAAGGCATCGTCCGCTCGGCTCGCTCGGGTGTCCCGTTGTCCGAAAGCATCCTCCGGTCGCGGCGGGTGCGGGTCCTGTTGGCCGAACATGTCGTCGTCGCCGCGGGCGAAGCGGTTCTCGGCAGGGGTTTGCTCGGGGCGGCCGAATGTGTCCGGGGTGCGGGGGGATTCGGATTCGGGCTGCTCGGGGCGGCCGAAAGGGTCCGGCGTTCGGTCGGATTCGGGGCGGGGCTGTTCCGCGCGGCCGAAGGCGGCCGAGAAGGCTCCCGCCGCCCCGGTGTCGCGGCGGCCGAAGGTGCCCAGGAACGCGGAGTTCTCGCGGTCGCCGGAGGCGGTGGAGTCCTGGCCGCGGCGGGTGAAGAAGTCCGGGCGCTCGGGCGCGTCGCCGCGGGCGACGACGGACTCCGGGCGCGTGGTGGGGTCGTCGCCGGATTCGCCGCTCGGCCACGGGAACGCACCGGCCGCCTGGGTCTGCTCGGGGTCCTGACGCGGGAAGTACTCGGTGCGCGGCAGATCCGCGGGATCCGGTTCGGCGAAGAAGTCGGTCGCCGGGGGAGTGGCCTGCTCCGATTCGGCGGGGGCGGAAAAGCCGCCGGTGAGCGCGGATTCGCGATGGGTGAACAACTCGCCCGTGTCACGATGGGTGAACAGGCCGTCGGGGAACCGGGATTCGGGCCGCTCGGCCGCGGCGGCGGCCCCGAAATCGGCCGCCTCGCCCGGACGACGTTGCGGCAGGCCGGTTTCCGTGCGCGCGAACAGACCGGTCTCCTCGGGCCCGGACGGACTCGGGAACGGCGCGATGACCTGCGGCCCGGTACCGTGCTCCGGCGACGCGGCCACCAGCGAACTCGGCAGATGCACACTGGCCGTGACGCCCGCCTGCTGACCCGCGCTCGCGGTGCGCCGCAGACTCACCGTGACCGAATGCCGCTTGGCCAACCGGCCGACCACGAAAAGACCCATGCGCCGGGCGGTTTCGATGGTCACCTCGCCACCGGAGGCCAGCCGGTCGTTGATCGCGCGCAGATCCTCCGGCGACATGCCCAGCCCGCGGTCGGTGATCTCGATGAGATACCCGCCGTCGGTCGCCCGCGTGACCGACACCGCGACCGGCGTATTCGGCGGGGAGTAGCGCAGCGAGTTGTCGATCAACTCGGCCAGCAGATGTTCGATGTCGACCGCGGGCTCACCGGCCACCATGCCGTCGGGCACCGTGCCGATCTCCACCCGCTGATAGTCCTCGACCTGAGAGACCGCGCTCCACAACATGTCCGACAACGGCGTCGGCGGCAACATGCCGCGCCGCAACGCGGTACCGGCCAGCACGAGCAGATTGTCGCCGTTGCGGCGCATGCGGGTGGCGAGATGGTCGAGCCGGAACAGGCTCTGCAACCGTTCCGAATCGTCCTCGTCGCGTTCGAGGTCCTCGATCAGCGCGAGCTGCTGCTCGACCAGCGACTGACTGCGCCGCGACAGCGTCTCGAACATGTTCCCGATCTGCAACCGCAACCGAGCCTGATCGGCCGCCAGATACAGCGCCTGCCGGTGCATGTCGTCGACCGCGCGGGCCAGCTGCCCGATCTCCTCGGTGGTGTGCACGTCGACCGGGACGATCTCGGGCGTCGCCCCGCCCTCGCGCACGACCGCGAGTTCGTCGGGCAGATCGATGTGGGCCACCTGCAACGCGTCCCGCCGCAGCCGCCGCACCGGCACGACCAGCGACCGTGCGACCGCCAGGGCCAGCGCCAGGCCCACCAGCAGCGTGACCACCACCAGCGCCACATCGCGCAACACCGTGGTGCGCGCGTCGATCGACTGCCGCGACAGGCTCGAATCGATCCGTGCCGCAAGCTGTTCGGTGGCCTCGTTGTAGGTGTCGGTGCTGATCCGCATCGAATCCGCCACGCCCGGAACCGCGATCGGCTCGACCGCGTTCTGACTCAGCGCGGCCAACCGGGTCTGGAGGGCGTTGAGCAGCACATCCGGTTTGACCGCCGAATCGGGCTGGATCGTCGCGTACTGGTTGATCATCGTCTGCTCGGCGCCCCCGGCATTGAGCACCCGCGCCAGCGCGGCCGGATTCCCGCCGATCTCCCCGCCCCCGATCAGCAACTGCTGCTGGATGAACTGCCGCCGCGCGGCCGCCACCGCGCCGAGCTGATCGAAGTAGTGCTGGATCCGCGCGTCCTGCGGCGTCGGCAGCGCGGTGAGCGCGGTGTCCACGTGCCGGGCCACCTCGTCGGCCTGCTGCACGATCGTGGCGGGCGTATTGGCCCGGGGGTTGTTGCGCAGATTCCGCCCGGCCTCGAGCGCCTGGGTGAGTTCGGTGGTGACACGCTCGTCGCTCGCGGTGCTCTTGACCGTCGACTGCAACTCCGCCGAGGTCTGGTCGTAGCGCGTCGACGCCTGGTCGAGTGCCGCGTCGGTGACCCGCTCCCCGCCCGCGGCGACCGCGAGCGCGTCCGCGGCGGTGGCGAACGCCAGCGTGGGCCGGATGATGCGGGCCTGTTCGCTGGCGGTGTCCAACTGGGCGATGCGGCCGAGTTCGTCGCGGATGCGCAGGACCGCGAAGGTCGAGGCCAGAAGTACGGGCAGCAGCAACACGATGCCGACCTTGCTGGTCACGGACAGGTTGGACAGACTCCTCTGCCATGGCCGCGGTGCAGTGCCCATCCCGCTTCCGTCGCCTCCACTCGCGTAGTCGCCTCGGCGTCCGCCCCCGCTGCCCGAGGCCCCGTTCACGAGGAGCGCCGTTCCCGGTGGGTGTTGTAATTCGCACTCAGTGAACTGTCGGCCGTACGGGTCCCACGGGTTGAGAACCAACTAGAGGTCTACTTTTACCGCAGGCAACATACCGTGTGAACACCCTCGCGGCAATTCGGTGCTTTGTCCTGCGGTTCGCCGAAATTCGCTGTGCGCGAGCGTTTTCGCGCGTTCGGCGAAATCAATACCGCCCGCTGCGAGTCGAACGCGCAGGTCATCCCGTCGGATAGTCTGGCGTGTCGCGGGTTTGCTTCTCAGTCGGCTCTCAGTCGATACGGTCAGACTGTGCCCATGCGCATTCTGGTAGTCGACGACGACCGCGCGGTTCGCGAATCGCTGCGCCGGTCGCTCACGTTCAACGGCTACTCCGTCGATCTGGCGGTGGACGGGGTGGATGCCCTCGACAAGGTCGCCGCCGCGCGACCCGACGCCCTCGTGCTCGATGTGATGATGCCCCGGCTGGACGGCCTCGAGGTGTGCCGCCGCCTCCGCAGCACCGGCGACGATCTGCCGATTCTGGTTCTGACCGCGCGCGATTCGGTTTCCGAGCGGGTCGCCGGGCTCGACGCGGGCGCCGACGACTACCTGCCCAAACCGTTCGCCCTCGAGGAACTGCTCGCCCGGCTGCGCGCGCTGCTGCGCCGCACCGCGGCCGACACGGCCGTCGAAGCCTCGGAGACCATGCGTTTCGCCGATCTCTCGCTCGATCCGGTGACCCGCGAGGTGGCCCGCGGCGAGCGCGCGATCAGCCTGACCCGCACCGAGTTCTCGCTGCTGGAGATGCTGATGGCCAATCCGCGCCGGGTGCTGACCCGCAGCCGCATCCTGGAGGAGGTGTGGGGGTACGACTTCCCCACCTCCGGCAACGCGCTCGAGGTCTACATCGGCTACCTGCGGCGCAAGACCGAGGCCGACGGCGAACCGCGGCTGATCCACACCGTGCGCGGCGTCGGCTACGTGCTGCGCGAGACGCCCCCTTAAGGCGCGGACGTCGTGGCGAGAACCAATCCACGTCAACCCGTGATCGCCGGATTCGGGTTGCCCGCGGACTCGTCGGAGATGCGGCCGCCCATGCCGCTGACGAGTTCGGTGACGTTGCGCTGGCGGGTGACGCTGCTGGCGGCCTCGGTCGTATTCGTCGCGGTCGCGCTCACCTCCATCGCGGCCTACGCGATGGTCGCGCGGTCGCTATACGCCGATGTGGACAATCAACTGCGGGCCCGCGCCCAGGTCATGGTGAACAACAACATCGACGAGGCGAGTTTCTCCACGCTGTTCACCTTCAGCGCGGTCTACTCCAACGACACCGGCATCGCGATCGTGTATCCCGAACTGCCCGATACGCCGCTGACCCTGCTGAATCCGCCCATCGGCGCGCCGGAGCGCGCGGTGGTCAAGGGCACGGTCGACACCTCGCTGCGCACCGCCGACAATCAGCGCGTCTATGCCCGGCACACGAAAAACGGTGCGACACTTGTGCTTTCGCGGTCGTTGCAGCCGACCAAAGAGACCTTGGACCGGCTGGCCTGGCTGATGTTCGTGGTGGGCGGCTGCGGGGTGATCCTCGCCGGGGCCGCGGGAGCGGGCGTGGGCCGCACCGGTTTACGGCCGATCGCGCGCCTGACCGCGGCCACCGAGCGGGTGGCGCGCACCGACGACCTCACCCCCATCCCGGTCGTGGGCGACGACGAATTGGCCCGGCTCACCGAGAGTTTCAACTCCATGCTGCGGGCGCTGGCCGAATCCCGGGAAAGGCAGCGCCGCCTGGTCGCCGACGCGGGCCACGAATTGCGCACGCCGCTGACCTCGTTGCGCACGAATATGGAACTGCTGATGGCGTCCTCGCGCCCGGGGGCACCGGAAATTCCGGAACAGGAGATGGCCGAGTTGCGGGCCGACGTCGTCGCGCAGATCGAGGAATTGTCGACGCTGATCGGCGATTTGGTGGATCTGGCCCGCGAGGACGCGCCGGAAACGGTCTACGAGCAGGTGGATCTCGGCGAGGTGGCGGAGCGCGCGCTGGAACGGGCCGGGCGTCGCCGCACCGGAATCGAGTTCAACGCGGAGCTGCGGCCGTGGTTCGTCTACGGTCACGAGGCCGGTCTGGAACGCGCGATTCTCAATGTTCTCGACAACGCCGCGAAATGGAACGCCGAGGGTGAGCCGGTCCTGGTGACCATGCGCGAAACCGGCCCGGGGCTGCTGGAATTCGCGGTCGACGACGCCGGGCCCGGCATTCCGGTGGCCGAGCGGGAACTGGTCTTCGAGCGCTTCTACCGGACCACGTCGTCACGGTCGATGCCCGGTTCGGGGCTGGGCCTGGCCATCGTCAAACAGGTCGTCACCAAACACGGCGGCACGATCACGATCGACACCTCCGCCCGCGGCGGCGCGCGCATCCGCATCGTGCTGCCGGGCGCGCCGTCCTCGCAGCTCGAGGACGAGGGACGTGCCGAAGCCGGGGATTTTCCCAGGTGAGTTGGATCCTAGGATGGCACGGGTATGACCACAGATGTCTAGCGGAACTGACAGTGCGGTCTCAGGGCGCTCTCAGTCGAGGTCACCACACTGGCGACAGGCTCGAGGAGAAACGAGGGACATGACCGAGGATTCGAAGGACAGGCGCGAGGAACCGGACGTGGCCGAGCAGCGGCCGACCGAGCATGAGCATTTCGCACCGCCTGCGGGACAACAGGTTCCGTATCAGCACGGTCCATCCGGCCAGAGTTCTCCGTACGACCAGCATCCCCCGCAACCGACCGCACCCCTTCCGCCTTATCAGCAGTCGCCCTATGGTCCGCCCGTGGGGCAGGGGTTCGAGGCGCATTCCGGGCCGGGGCAAGGATTCGGCGACCACTCCGGGCAGGCCGCTCCTGGTTTCGGTGGCCACACCGCGCAAATGCCCGGAGGCCAGGGATTCGGCGCGCAACCCTCGCAGCCGCCGCGGCGGCGCGGGCTCGGCGGTCTGATCGCGGCGGCCATCGCGCTGGCACTGATCAGCGGTGGCATCGGCGGCGCGGTCGGCGCACTGGTCAGCGGGCGCGACGACTCCGGTCCGGTCAGCAACGCGCTCAACTCCCCACCGCCCAAGACCGCGCCCATCGCCAACGCGCCCGCCGGGACCGTTCCGGCCGTGGCGCAGAAGGTGCTGCCCAGCGTCGTGATGATCCGGGTGGCCGGGGCGCGCGCGGAGGGCGAGGGTTCGGGCGTGGTGCTGTCCAGCGACGGCCTGATCCTCACCAACAACCACGTCGCCAGCGGTGCCGGACCCAACGCCAAGATGGACGTCCAGTTCAGCGACGGCGGCACGGCCTCGGCCTCGGTGGTCGGCACCGACCCCGTCTCGGATCTGGCCGTCATCAGGGTCACCGGCAAGCAGGGTCTCACGCCGATCGAACTCGGCTCCTCGGCGAATCTTCAAGTGGGACAGACGGTTGTCGCGATCGGCTCGCCGCTGGGCCTGGCCGGAACCGTCACCACCGGCATCGTCTCGGCGCTGAACCGCCCGGTCTCCACCAGCGGCGAGGGCGCGAACGCCCAGCCCCCGGTCATTTCCGCCATCCAGACCGACGCCCCGATCAACCCGGGCAACTCCGGCGGCGCGCTGGTCGACATGGACGGCAAGCTGATCGGCATCAACACCGCCATCGCCACCCTCGGCGCGTCCGAGGTGTCCGGCCAGCAGAGCGGTTCGATCGGCCTGGGCTTCGCGATCCCGGTCGACCAGGCCCGCCGCGTCGCCGATCAGCTGATCAAGACCGGGCACGCCACCTACGCCCAGGTCGGCATCACCGTGAACCGGGCCGAGGACACCACCAACGGCGCTCGGGTGCAGGACGTCACCCCCGACGGCCCGGCCGCCAAGGCGGGCATCCCGGCCGGGGCGGTCGTCACCAAGGTCGACGACCAGATCATCGACACCGGCAACGCGCTGGTGGCCGCGATCCGGTCGCATCAGCCCGGCGACAAGGTCAAGATCAGCTACACCGAACCCAACGGCCAGAATCCGAAGACCGTCGAGGTCACCCTCGCGGCCGCACCTGCGGAGGCACCCCGATGACCCCTCGCCAGCGCACCCTCGGTCCGATCCCGGATTCCGTTGCCGGGGGACAGGACCCGTTGTCGGACACGGACGCTACGGTGAGCGGCATGGAAATCGATGCCGCCGTGGCCGGCCGTGCTCTTGTCGTGATCGTCGACGACCGAACCGCTCATGGCGGGGTCGATTCGCTCGGGCCGCTCGTGGTCGAACTGCTCACCGAGGCCGGTTTTCTGGTCGACGCGACCGTGCTGGTCGCCAACGACGAGGTCGAGATCCGCAACGCGCTCAACACGGCCGTCATCGGCGGCGTCGACCTGGTGATCTCGGTGGGCGGCACCGGCATGTCCCCCCGCGACGTCACCCCCGAGGCCACGGCCGAGGTACTCGACCGCGAACTCCCCGGCATCAGCGAGGCCCTGCGCTCCTCGGGCCTCGCCGCCGGCTCCCTCGACGCCGGCCTGTCCCGCGGCCTGGCCGGAGTCTCCGGCAGCACCCTCGTGGTCAACCTGCCCGGCACCCGCCCCGCGGTCCGCGACGGCATGGCCACCCTGGGCCCCCTCGTCGGCCGCGTCATCGACGAACTCTCGGGATTGGCGGAGTAATCCCCACCCCGGCCACCCCCGACCCGACCCCCCGCCCGTCTCGGGCGGGGGGTTCGGTTGGTTCGGGGGGTGAGGATGCCGTGGGGGCGAAGGACGCTGCGCGCGTGGAGGATGCCGAGCGACCCCACGACGCTGGGCGGGTACAAGACGCCGAGCAGGCACGGGACGCCCAGCGAACGAAGGACGCCGAGCGGGTGCGGGACCTCGGGCGGGCACAACACACCGGGCGCGCCCGGGATGCCGAGCGAGCGAAGGATGCTGCGCGAGAGCAGGACGCTGGGCAGGCACAAGATGCCGAGCGGGCGAAGGATGCCGTGGGGGCACAAGATGCCGGGCGGGTGGAGGCCGCCGCGGGGGCGAAGGATGCCGCCCGAGTGGAGGATGCCGAGCGGCCGGATGACGCGGGGCTGGCACGGGACGGCGAGCAGGCGGGGGACGCCGCGCGAGCGAAGGATGCCGCGCGGGCACAGGACGCCGAGCGGCCGCACGGCGCGGGGCTGGCATGGGACGGCGAGCAGGCAAGGGACGCCGGGCGAGCGAAGGATGCCGCGCGGGCACAGGACGCCGAGCGGCCGCACGACGCCGGGCAGGCAGGGGACGCCGAGCGAGCGCAGGATGCCGCGCGAGAGCATGACGCCGGGCGGGCGCAAGACGCCGAGGAGGTACGGCACGCCGGGCGCGCGAAGGATGCCGCGCGGGTGCAGGATGCTGGGCGGGCCGGGGATGCCGGGCAGACGATAGATGCCGAGCGGGAGCAGGACGTCGGGCGGGCGCAGGATGCTGGGCGGGGGAAGGGGGCCGGGCGTTCGCGGGAGGAGGTGGCTCGGTTGGCGCGGATCTTTGGGGAGACTCTTCCGCAAACGACCAGTGACGAGCGGTCTCCAGGTGGGGAGTCGGCGGGTACGTCCGACGAATGGTTGCGTTCACAAGTGCCGCCGCATCACGGCTGAGGGCGGGTCTCGGGACCGGCCGGGGCACGGACCGGTCTTGTTTCGGAGTCCTCACAGCATTTATGCGGGGGTTGTTATATGAGCGAGATTCCTGTGTGATTCAGATCACACTGCCTTTACGGGCGCTTACGTTGTCATGTAGTTCCCGGGCCGTTTAATGTTCGCCTTTGGGCTGTCCAACCTGCGGTTCTGGATAGCCCGGGGAAGGCGCCTCGCGCCGACCTCGCCGGAACAAGGCCCGTTCCGACTGTTTGCAGGAAATTGGTTGTCGGTTACACGACGGCAACAATCCGGCGACAAACTGAGCTGGGCCTGAAAGGACCGCTTCCAGCCTCGGTGGTCGAGGCTGACCGTTAGAAACCTGATGAGGGGAAGTATGAGCGAGAACCGCACCAACGGTTTGCGGCGTGGTGCCCGTTTTGCGGGCATCGGCGCGGCCGCTGCCGTGGCCATCGGCCTTTTCTCTACCGGTGCTGCCAACGCCGACGCCTTCGTGCCGTTGCCGGACGGCCAGAAGCTGGGCCCCGACGGCGTTGTGATCACCCGCACCGGCGAGCATGCCGTCGTCTCGCCGTCGCTGGCGGGCAACGGCGCCGGGCGCACCGTGTGGGTCACGGGTAACGCGATCGCCGATGTGCCGAACGCGCCCGAGACCACGGCCGGTCCGTGGAACGGCCCGACCAACAACCCGGGCTCGAACAACTCGTCCACGCACGGCACGTCGATCGTGAGCACCGGCTACATCGTCGGCTGCCAGGTCAACATCGCCAGTGACGCGATCTCCGCCGGTCTGTCCGGCAGCCTGAGCCTGACCGACGGCAGCCTCGGCGGCTCCATCGGCCTGAACCTGGGCCCCGGCCAGGTGGCCTTCGTCCAGCTGGACAGCAAGGACATCACCAAGCCCGGTACCTACTCGGTCGAGTACCAGGACTCGGAGATCCAGATCCAGAACTGCGCGGGATATGCCCAGGCGCGCGCGTACACCGTCGTCGAGGTCGTCGGCGATCACTACTCGAAGACCACCCTCTACGGGCAGCCGTTCAGCATCGGCTGACGTGGTCGAATCCGCCAAAACCATTCTCGCGAAAGCGTTTCACCCTAGAGGGACCACAACATGAACATCCGTAAGACCGTGGCTCGCGCGGCCGGTGTCGGTGCTGTCGCCACCGCTGCGCTCGGCCTCTTCTCCACCGGCGCCGCCAACGCCGACACCTTCGTCCCGCTGCCGGGCGCGGACCTGACCAAGACCCTGTCCGATGGCACCGTGGTGCACATCTGGATCGACGGCGAATCCGCCAACATCAACCCCTCGCTGGGCTCGACCCCGCTGCACCGCAACGCGTGGGTCAGCGGTTCGGCCCACGTGAGCATCTCCGGCAACCCCAACGCCTCGGGCGGCAAGATCTTCCCGGGCTACACCGTCGGCTGCCAGGTCAGCATCTCCGGCGGTGGCGTCGAGGGCGGTCCGACCGTCGGTGCCAGCTGGGACTCCCAGGGCAACGTCACCCCGTCCGCCGGCGCCAGCGGCGGCGGCAACCTGACCCTCGGCCCCGGCCAGGCGCAGTCGTTCTACGTGCTCGACATCGAGCAGGCCGACGACTACGGCAACGAGTCGCACAAGACCCGCAACAAGTTCAGCGGCACCGACGGTTCGGTCTCCTGGGCCGACGAGACCATCGGCCTGACCGGTTGCGCCGGTTACGCGCAGGCTCGCTCGTTCGTCAACGTCGAGGTCGAGACCGACAACGTCATCAGCTGGGTGACCGTCTGGGGCCAGCCCTTCAGCATCGGCTGATCCCCGAAACCGCCTGAGCGGCAACCACAATGGGCTCGGTGCGCACGCGCCGGGCCCATTGCGCTGCCCGCCGCATCACGATTCGTGCCGACCACCGCCGCTGCGCCTGCCCTCGGCCAGCAGATCGCGGATCTCGGTGAGCAGCTGGGTGTCGGTGATCGCCGCCTCCTTGCCCCAGCGCTTCATCGCGTGGGAGGCGGGCAGGACCAGGACGAAGTACAGGATCGCCGCGATGATGACGAAGTTGAGCGCCGCGGTGATGATCGGCCCGATCGCGATGAACGTGGCCGGTTTGCTCGAATCCAGCTGAATCCCGAGGCCGAGTTCATTGGTGCCGCCGAACAGCGCCAGCAGCGGATTGATGATTCCCTTGGTGAAGGCCGTGACGATCTCGACGAAGGCCGTGCCCATCACGACCGCGACCGCCAGATCGATCACGTTCCCTCGGAACAGGAAGTCCCGGAAACCCTTCAGCATTGCGGCTCCTGTCTCGCTCGGCGCGGCTCGTGGCCGCCGAACCTCTGGTCAAGACATCTGATGTGATCGCTGACTGCTATCGAACCGGTTAGTCGGGATGCTAGTGGAGTTCGTCGGCAAATGCTCGGCGTCAATGAAACAGCACGGTGAGTTCGGTGCGTAGCGACGCGGCCGCGACGGCGATTGCGGGAGCCGAGTCCAGGGCCACGAGCACGATCCGCTCGTCGGCGGGGCCGCGCCGATTCTCGGCCGCGGTGACCAGGACGACGACCGCGTCGGCGGCGAGGGTGCGCGGCGGTCCCGCCCGCGCCGGATCGGCGCCGTCGCGTTCGGCCGCGAGCACGTCCACCCGATCGCCGACCCGCAGGATCTCGGCAACGGCCTTGTCCGCCAAGCGAATCGGCACGATGCGCGCGTCCGGCCCGGCGGCGGCTCGGGCCAGGCGCGGGCCGAGCACGCGCAGATCGGTGAGGATCTCCCCGGAGCGGACAGCGCCGGACACGGTCGCGCCGAGCACGGCCGAGGGGTCGCGGACGCTGCCCTCGGGGACGAACCCGGCCGGGCGCGCGACACGTCGCACGTCCTCGGCGGCCACGACGCGCCCGGGGGACAAATCGCGGGCGGCGACGACGACATCGGTGGAGTGCGCGGACGGATCGCCGCGAATGAACAGGGCGGCGGCGCAGAGGGTCAGGATCGCGGCGAGCGCGCGCCGCAGGAAGGTCGCGTCGGCCCACGAAGGCCGGTGTCGCACAAGGAATTCCCAGGGCGGCTCCCGGCCGAGGTCGGCGGTACCGCTTCGGTCACTCGGATTCGGTCGCAGAGGCATACCCGGAACGGTACGGCCGCGCGCCGACCGTACCGCCGGGAAAAGCCCTGGTCGGAATCAGTCTGTGGATAAGAGATTCCCTGTGCACAACTCGCCGGGCGGCGAGTCGTCAGGCCGCGGTGCCGGTGGTCGACGCGCTGGTGGTCGACGCCGACGAACTCGACGAGGAGGAACTCGACGACTCCGACCCGTTCGAACTGGCCGCCTTGGCCGGTTCGCTCGCGGTCGAGGAGCCGCTACGGCTGTCGGTGCGGTAGAAGCCGCTGCCCTTGAAGACGATGCCCACCGAGTTGAAGAGCTTGCGCAGCTTGCCGTCGCACTTCTCACAGGTGGTCAGAGCGTTGTCCGAGAAGGACTGCACGATGTCGAACTTATCGCCACACTGCGTGCACTGATACGAGTAAGTAGGCACTCCAACCTCCACAGTCTCCGTCGGTTAGCACTCTACAGCCGACAGTGCCAACAGCGCCAATCCACGGTTAATTCCCGTCCAGAAGTCGCGTCCCGCCGCCCGGCGTCAGCGCCCACCCCATCCGCCGATCGTGCGGTTCCTCGGGCAGCCGCTCGACCACCTCGTCGTCGCGCACCACGGCGACGAGCCGGGCATCGGGCCGCGCCGCGGGCAGCGTCCGGTCGTAGTACCCCGCGCCGCGCCCCAGCCGCACGCCGCGCCGATCCACCGCGAGCGCGGGTATCACCACGACGCTCGCCAATCCGATTGCGGCACAGGACATTCGGTCACCGGACGGTTCGAGCAGTCCCCAGCGCGCCGGGCGCAGCGAGTCGGCCCCGGTGTACTCGGCCCAGTCCAGCGGCCCGGGCGGCCCGGTCACCGGCAACAGCACCCGCGACCCGCCCGAGCGCAGCGCGTCGAGCAGATCGATCGACCCCGGCTCGTTCCCGACCGGCACATAGGCCGCCACCCATTCCGGTCGGTCGCTCACCAGGGTCCGCGCGGCGCTCGCCAGCGCCGCCGACTCCGCCGCCCGCACCTGCGGCGGAACCGCCGCGCGCCGGGCGAGCAACTCCGTCCGCCACCGCTGTTTGTCACGCTGACCAGCCACGTCCACAGGGTCACACTAGGGGAGCTATCGCAGACCGCGGGGTTTCGTCGGCGTACCGGCGGGGAATCAGTTCATGCGATCCGGAACGGTTTCACCGACCGGTTGCCCGGATTCAGCTCGTCGGGCGGCCACGGTCGAAGACCCCTAGGCTTCCGGGATGCCGGGCCCGAGCGAAGCCGGTCCCGCGGACGACCATCGATGGATAGGGTGAGCCTTTATGACAGCTGACGCGGACACGCCGTCCTGCTTCCGCACCGCGGTGGTGCCGGCGGCCGGCTTGGGGACTCGCTTTCTGCCGGTGACCAAGACCGTGCCGAAGGAGCTGCTGCCGGTCGTCGACACGCCCGGCATCGAACTGGTCGCGGCCGAGGCCGCCGAATCCGGCGCCGAACGCCTGGTGATCGTCACCTCACCCGGAAAGGACGGTGTCGTCGCGCATTTCGTCGACGACATGGTCCTGGAGAGCACGCTCGAGGAGCGCGGCAAGTACAAGCTGCTGGAGAAGGTCCGCCGCGCCCCGGGCCTGCTCGACGTCTCCTCGGTCGTGCAGGAGGAACCGCTCGGCCTCGGGCACGCCGTCGCCCAGGCCGAACAGGTCCTCGACGACGAGGAGGACGCCGTCGCGGTGCTGCTCCCCGACGACCTGGTGCTGCCCAGCGGCGTGCTCGAGGTGATGTGCCGGGTGCGGCGCAAGCGCGGCGGCTCGGTGCTGTGCGCCATCGACGTGCCGAAGGATCAGGTCAGCGCCTACGGCGTGTTCGACGTCGAACCCGTGCCGGACGCGGTCAATCCGAATGTGCTGCGCGTCAAGGCCATGGTCGAGAAGCCCAGCCTCGCCGACGCCCCCTCCACCTTCGCAGCGGCGGGCCGCTACATCCTCGATCGCGAGATCTTCTCCGCGCTGCGGCGCATCGAACCGGGCGCGGGTGGTGAACTGCAGCTCACCGACGCGATCGCGCTGCTGATCGCCGAGGGACATCCGGTCCATGTCGTAGTGCACCGTGGGTC
The DNA here is from genome assembly GCF_053588115.1 of Nocardia sp. NPDC003482. Taxonomy (NCBI): domain Bacteria; kingdom Bacillati; phylum Actinomycetota; class Actinomycetes; order Mycobacteriales; family Nocardiaceae; genus Nocardia; species Nocardia sp. NPDC003482. The sequence goes on along the minus strand of NZ_JBSFPI010000004.1, from coordinate 95,497 downwards.
GCGCCACGACCTGGGCAACCCTGGCGGTTATCTTCGTGCTGCGGTCGATTTCGCGTTGGAGCGAGACGAATACGGCCCCGAGCTCCGCGAGTGGCTGGAACGTCGGCTGGCTCCCGACTGGAATCCGCAGCTGACCCCGTCCGAGTGACGCGGACGGCCCGGGTCCGGTCGGCCGCGTCGAACACTGGACATGAGGAAGGGCTGCATGCGCTCGGTTGAGGACCAGCAGATCAAGGTGACCGCGGCGGCCGTCGCGCCGCGGCCCGTGCGGGTCGCGATCTCCGAGGCCCAGGGTTTGCTGTGCGCCGAGGACGTCGTCACCGAACGCCCGCTGCCCGGCTTCGATCAGGCGGCGATCGACGGCTACGCCGTCCGCAGCGTCGACGTGCAGGGCGCCGGTGTCGACATCCGCGACGAGGACGGCGATCCCGTCGATCTCACGCTGCCGGTGGTGGGCGAGGTGCCGGCCGGTTCGCGCCAGCCCATCCGCCTGCAACCCCGGCAGACCGTGCGCGTCGACACCGGCGCGCCGCTGCCGACGCTGGCCGACGCCGTGCTTCCGGTGGACTACACCGACGGCGGCCGCGCCCGCATCAAGGTCTACGAACCCGTGCGCACCGGCGACTACGTGCGCCGCATCGGCGACGATGTGCAGCCCGGCGACGTCGCCGTGCGCGCGGGCACGATCATCGGTCCCGCCCAGGTCGGTCTGCTGGCCGCGGTCGGGCGGGACAAGGTGCTGGTGCATCCGCGCCCGCGGCTGTCGGTGATCTCCATCGGCGGCGAACTGGTCGACATCGACCGCACCCCGGGTCCGGGTCAGGTGTACGACGTGAACTCCTACGCGCTGGCCGCGGCCGCGCGCGACGCGGGCGCGGACGTGAACCGCGTCGGCATCGTCAGCGCGGACCCCAAGCAGCTGCGCGATGTGGTCGAGGGTCAGCTGGTGCGGTCGGAGGTCGTGGTGATCGCGGGCGCGGTCGGCGGCTGGGTGTCCGAGCAGATCCGCGAGGCGCTCGAGGGGCTGGGCGAACTCGAGGTGGCCCGGGTCGCCATGCATCCGGGTTCGGTGCAGGGTTTCGGGCGACTGGGCCGCGACGAGGTGCCGACCTTCCTGCTGCCGTCGAATCCCGTTGGGGCGCTTGTGGTTTTCGAGGTCATGGTGCGGCCGTTGATCCGGATCGCGCTCGGGCGACGGCATCCGATGCGTCGCGTGGTGCAGGCGCGGACCATCATGCCGATCAGTTCCATGCCGGGCCGCCGCGGCTATCTGCGGTCGCAGCTGATGCGCGACGAGCAGACCGGCGAATATCTGGTGCAGCCGCTGGGCGTGAACGGTTCGGCGCATCTGCTCTCGACGCTGGCCGAGGCGAACAGCCTCATCGTCGTCGAGCCGGACGTCACCGAGATCCGCACGGGCGACGAGGTTCCGGTCGCCTTCCTCGCACAGCGCGGATGACGTTCGCGGCGGGGACACTGATGGATATGAACATGTTCCGGGTCGCCCAGCATCCGGGCTGGCCCGCGCACCTGGGCCCGGTCCGGGTGGCCACGGGCGGACAGGTCACGCTGCGACCCATCCGGTTGCGCGACGCGGCGGCGTGGGCGCGCATCCGCCTGCGGGATCGCGAACATCTGGAACCGTGGGAGCCGACCGGGCGCGGCACCTGGGAGGCGCGCAATCACGCGTCGAACTGGCCGTCGTTGTGGTCGAGCCTCAAGGCCGAGGCCCGCCGGGGCGCGATGATCCCGCTCGTCATCGAGGTCGATGGCGTGTTCAGCGGTCAGCTCACCATCGGCAATATCGTGCGCGGCGCGCTGCGTTCGGCGTGGATCGGCTACTGGGTGGCCAAGGACGTCGGCGGCCAGGGCGTCGCCACCGCGGCCCTGGCCCTCGGCCTAGACCATTGTTTCGGCCCGGTCGGCCTGCACCGGGTCGAGGCGACCGTACGGCCGGAAAACCTTGCGAGCCAAGCGGTTCTGCGCAACGCCGGATTCCGCGAGGAGGGTCTGCTGCGCCGCTACCTCGACGTCGACGGCGCGTGGCGGGACCACCTCCTGGTCGCCATCACCTCGGAGGAGGTCACCGGCACCACGGTCGACCGCCTCGTCCGGGCGGGCCGCGTCACCCTGCCCTGATCGGCATGTACGCGAGGCGAATTCGACGGTGCCGTGCGTGCTTCGAAATGACACCTTCGATATGCGGCCCACGGTGATATCGGTACGTCAACAGCGAGCCCGATAGCCGAGCGGGAACGGCGAACTCGTGTTACTTATGTGGCGGGTGTGGACGGCGCGCCTGCGGGCTATTCCTGTGGCACCCCACTAGCCTACGGACGTCGGTGGTGCGTCCCGTGCTACCGGAAAGGAACCTGTGAAGTGGCCCGATCATGCGGCCGTGGCACACGTGCCGACATGACGAGACAGCGGGCGGGACACGAGCGGGGAATGCGAACCGTCGAAGGGACCACGGCCGGGCGGAAACGGAGGTGTGAGCGCGGTGCCGAATTCGATCTTGTGGATCGGTCTCGTCGTGCTCTGGGTCTTCGTGCTGTTTCCGATGCTGGCCGACCGGCATCCGCGCATCCGGCGCACGACCGACGCGGCCTTGGCCACCCGGGTGTTGCATCGCGGCGGCACCAAGCGACGCATGAGGAAGGGACCCGGTGCCGGGCACGAAACCGATCCGGACTGGGTGCCGGCGCGCGTGCAGAGAAAGCTTTTCCACGGCGATGATGCGGAGGATCGGATGACGACATCGGCCGATGAGCCCGTCACCGAGGACGAAACGACCGACGGCACGGGCGATTCGGTCGAGGCGCCCGCCGCGGCGGCCGAGGACACCGAGATCATCGAGGCCGAGGTGGCCGAGGGCGGTGACGACGATTCCGCCCGCGCGGCCGACGAGCAGGTCGGGCCGCCCGTACCCGCCCGGGTCCCGGCGACCGTGACCGCGCCCGGGGAGCCCCGCGAGGTTCCCGAATCCGATTCCGCGCCGGACGAATTCGTGCCCGTGCGGCGCGGGCGCGGCGGATACGATCCCGAGGCCGACGCCATCGCGCGCGCCACCCGCTACCGCTTCCGGCAGCGCACGGCGCTCGGTCTGGTGCTGAGCATGCTGATGTTCGGCGCCTTCGCCGTGGTGATCTCGCCGATGCTGTGGTCCGGCTTCCTCGTCGCGGGCGCGGTCCTCGTCACCTACCTGATCTACCTCCGCCGCCAGACCCGCATGGAGGAGGAGATCCGCCGCCGCCGCGCCGCCCGCCTCGCCCGCCCCCGCCGCCCCGCGGAGTTCGACGAGGACTACGACGAACCGGCCCCTCGCCCCGAACGCCCCGCCCACCCCGCCAAGGAGTCCACCCGAACCTTGCACCGCCGAGCCGTGGTCCTCGACATCGACGACGAGGACCCCATGTTCGACTACCTCGAACCCTTCGACGCCGCCGCGGCCCGCGCCACCCGCCACCGCGCCGCCGGCGGCGAAATCCGCAGAGCCGCAGGCGAATAGCAACCCAGCCGCACCCTTTATTCGAATCCGCACCCCTTGCAGGGCTATGCAAGGGGTGCGGATCCGGATAAAGGGTGCGGCTGTGGGTTGGTATTGCTGGGGAGTGTAATACGAGTGTATGGTCGGGGTTGTACAGTCGTATGACACTTGGGAGGGTGGCATGTTTCGGATCGTCGAGGTGTTGGGGTTGGCGGCGCCGTTCGTAGGGGCGGGGATGGTCATCTATTACCGGCGGCGGATGGGGGGTGCGTTTTCGCCCGCGTTGATGGCGGCTGTGGTGGCGGTGGTCGCGTCGGCGGCGGGGGTGGTGACCGGGCGGGTGATCTGGTTCGGCGGGGGTGGGGCCGAGGGGATCGGGGAGCGGATGGAGATCGGGGCGGGGGTGCGGAATCTGTTGCTGGTGGGGGCGTGGACCCTGTTGCTGGTGGCCATTTTCCGGCGACCGCGGGTCGGACGGGAGGTGCGGTGATGGCCGGGACGTGGTTGTTCGGGGGCAGTGAGGTGGCGGTCGTGCTGCTGGTGGCGGGGTCGCTCGTCGCGGGTGCGCGCTTGGCGGGACGGCATCGGGTCGCGGGGCTTTCGCTGATGGCGGGGGCGGCGGCGTGGCTGGCGGCCGAGGGGCTGCACTGGATTCAGCTCGGGGTGATCGAGCCGCGCCTGCACGGCGAGGAACACGAGTCGAGCCGCCTGATCCTCGGAATGCTCGGCGACACCGTGTATTTCGGCCTGGGCGGGATCGGGCTGCTGCTGTTGTTCTTCGCCGCGGTCGTCGATCGCGCGCCGGAGGGGGACGGGCGCCGCGAACCCGTCGCCGTGGCGCGGCAACTCGGGGCGCAGGCGTGGCGCTACTATCAGGACCGCAATCGGCGGGAGAGGAGTCGGCGCTATGGGCGCTAGGCAGGCGGCGTCGGAGCAGGTCGACCGGCGTCGCGAGCTGCTCGACCGTCTCGCGGACGTGATCTCCGAGGAGGGTGTGGAGGGCGTCAGCATCCGCACCCTCGCCGCCCGCGCGGGCGTCTCCATCGGCACCGTGCAGTACTACTTCTCCACCAAAAGCGAACTGCTGCAACGAGTTTGGGAACACGTTCGGGACGAGGCCGCCGACCGCTTCCGAAGTTCCGGCGTCACCGGCGAACCCCCCGCCCGCCAGCTCGAGCGGATGACCGAACTGCTCGTCCCACCGGCCGCCGACGACCGCCTCGCCCGAGTGTGGCTGGCCCTCGTCGCCCGCGCTGCCCACGACCCCGAGATCGCCGCCCTCCACCGTGCCCAATGGCAGGGCATGGAGGAGCTCCTCACCCGAATCCTCGCCGCCGCCAATCCCGCTCGCGCCGCCGAGGCCCCCGACGCCGCCGCCGAACTGCTGGCCCTCGTGGACGGCTTCGCCGTGGCGGTGATCACCGAACCCACCCGCATGCCCCCCACCCGAGCCATCCGCATCGCCCACGCGTGGACCACCGGCTGGCTCACCGGGACCGGGAACCGAACCTGAGCGACGCCCCGCCGGAGCCGAGAACGCCGCGGCGGGCGAAATACGGTGCAGACCAGCATATTTGGAGAAGGAACACCATGACCCCGCAGCGCGTCCTGATCACCGGTGCGGCGGGCATCATCGGCACCTTCCTCCGCCCCCGGCTGGCCCGGCCCGGCCGCACCCTGCGCCTGCTGGACCTCGCCCCGCTCGACCCCGCCGCGCCCGGCGAGGAGATCGTCACCGGTTCCATCACCGACCCCGCCACCATGGCCGCCGCCTGCCGCGACGTCGACGCGATCGTCCACCTGGCGGGTATCAGCCGCGAGGACACCTGGGCGCGCATCCTCGAATTCACCATCGACGCAACGCATACCGTGCTGGAGGCCGCCCGCGCCGCCGGGGTGCCGCGCGTCGTGCTGGCCTCGAGCAATCACGCCGTCGGCTTCCGCGACATCGGCTCGGCGGGCCCGCGCGGCCTGCGCGCCGACAGCAGCCCCCGCCCGGACACCTACTACGGCGTCGGCAAGGCGGCCGTCGAGGCGCTGGGCAGCCTGTACCACTCCCGCTTCGGCATGGACGTCACCTGCCTGCGCATCGGCAGCTGCTTCGAGCGACCGTCCGACGTCCGCCAGCTGTCGCTGTGGCTCTCCCCGGACGACTGCGCCCGCCTGATCGAGGCATGCCTGGCCACCGAACGAGCGGATTACCGTGTCCTGTGGGGCGTTTCGGCCAATACGCGCCGCGTGCTGTCGCCGGACGAGGCCGCAACGATCGGTTACCACCCCCTCGACGACGCCGAACAGCACGCCACCGCCGTACCGCCCGGCGACCTCCCCACCCGCCTGGGCGGCCACTACTGCGAAACGCCCCTGGGACGCGCCGAACCGTCCTGATCCCGTGTACCGCCCGCCGTCCGCCCGCTTGGGCGGCTACTAACGCCAGACGCCCTTGGGGCGCGCCGAACCGTTCTGATCCCGCGTATTGCTCGGCGACCTCCCCACCCGCTTGGGCGGCACTACCGCCAGACGTCCTTGGGGCGCGCCGAACCGTCCTAATCCCGTTACCGCCCGGCGACCTCCCGCTTGGTCGGCCACTAATGCGAGACGCCCTTGGGGCGCGCCGAACCGACCTGATCCTGCTTAAGGCCCGGCGACCTCCGCACCCGCTTGGTCGGCCACTACCGCGAGACCCCCTGGGACGCGCCGAACCGTCCTGATCCCGCCCTGTGCCATGCTGGCGGTCATGAGTGTCGAGGAACCGCGCCTGAGCGCGGGCGATGCCGAACTCACGGTGAGCGCCGAAACGGGACGGGTGACGGCCTTCCGGGTCGGCGGTGTCGACGTGCTGCGCACCGGACCGCGGTTCGGCTCCTTCCCGATGGCCCCGTGGTGCGGCCGGATGCGCGACGGCGTCCTCGAATGGGGTGGGCGCGCTTACGAACTCCCGCGCAACGCCGCACCGCACGCCATCCACGGCACCGTGCGCGATCGCCCGTGGCGGATCACCCACAGTTCCGGTACCGAACTCGTACTCGCCCAGGACCTCGCCGCGCCCTGGCCCTTCCCGGGCCGCGTCACCCAGTCCTTCGCGCTCGCGGCGGACACCGCGACCTTCCGCATGTCCGTCGAGGCCGCCACGGAACCCTTTCCCGCGCAGGTGGGTTGGCATCCCTGGTTCCGGCGCGTCCTCGGCCCCGGCGGGGCGCCCGTGGAACTCAACTTCACCCCCGCCTGGCAGGAGGAGCGCGGGGCCGACCACCTGCCCGACGGCAAGCGCATCGCCCCGCTGCCCGGCCCGTGGGACGACTGCTTCGGCATGCCCGACGGCGTGGACGTCACCCTCACTTGGCCCGGCGCCCTGGAACTTTCGATCACCAGCCCCCTGACCTGGGTGGTGGTCTACGACGAGCCCGCCGAAACCGTCTGTGTGGAGCCGCAATCCGGCCCGCCCGACGGGCTGAACACCGCGCCCCGCCCGGTGCGTCCGCACGCGCCGCTCACCGCCGAGATGCGCTGGCGCTGGCGGACTCTCGGCTGATCAGGAGGCCCGGGAGGAGTCGGGCACCAGCCGTCCGGACTCGATGAGGACGCGCACCGCGGCCCGGCGGCGCGGGCACTCGTCGGTCCGGCAGTCCAGGTGCATCTGCATGATCGCGTGTGCCTTCTCCGGTGTGAGCTGGATGGGCTCGATCCAGCACGTACTGAACATGTCCACGATTGCTGCCTCCTCCTCGCCCGGTTGGCTCGAGGGTATGCGGAGTTTCCGGGCGAAAGAATGTGCCGACGGGACCGAATATTGGTAATTTCGGACGGTGGTCGTGTTCGATGGTGCGCGGGGCGCTGTTCCTCACGGCAGTGTCAGTGTGCGGATGATGACAGGTGTCGGTAGGGCACACGGAGTCGACGAGTCGACATTGTTGTCGGGCAGCGGAATTGCCGTCGCCGATCTCGCCGACGAGCACGCGAAAATCTGGCCGGATCAGGAATTCACGGTGGCGCGCAATCTGCTTGCCGCCGTGGGCGATCTGCCGGGGCTGGGCGTCGAGACCGCGCATCAGGCCACCATCGGCAAGGCCGGGATCGTGGGCCTCGCGGCGCTGGTCAGCCCCACCGTCGGGGCGGTGCTCACGCTGGCCGTGCGCTATCAGGACCTGGTCGCGGTGGCCGTGCGCTACGAACTCGAGGAGCACGGCGACGAGGTGATGGTGGTGGTCGACGGCCGCCACATCCCCGAGGACGTGCGCGCCTACTTCGTCGAACGCGAGGTCGCCCTGATCTTCGTGGCCGCCCGGCGGCTCGGGATCGGCCTCCCCGTGCTCCGGCTCGAGGCCGAACTGGACGCCGAACGCGCCGCCGCCCTGGCCGAACTCACGACGCTCGACGCGGACGCCGTGCGGTCCGGGCTCGACCGCACCCAACTCGTGCTACCCCGCTCCTACCTGGAACAACCTATGCCGCAGGCGGATTCGCACACCGCGTCGCTGATCGAGCGGCAGTGCCGGGACGCGTTGCAGCGCTTGGTCGCCGGGGGCTGGCGGCTGTCGACGCTCATCCGCGACCGGCTGCTCCGCGATCCGGGCGCGGTGCCGACGATGGCCGAGGTCGCCGCGGAACTGCACATCACCGCGCGCACCCTACGTCGTCAGCTCGCCACCGAGGGGGCGACGTTCCGGGGCCTGCTCAACACCGTCCGCGAGACCAAGGCCGCGGAGCTGCTGCGCACTGGCGCGTCGGTGGAGGACGTGGCCCGGCTGCTCGGCTACGCCGAGACCGCCAACTTCACCCACGCCTTCACCCGCTGGCGCGGCATGTCCCCGCGCGCGTATCGGCAATCGCTGCGTAAGACGCCGACTCCGGATTGAGACACCCGGAAATATGCGCACTTGTTGATTAAACCCCTATGGCGCAGCCTGATAGTTGAATAAGAAATTTCCCTCGGGATGCAATTTTCGAAATGCACGAGTGCGACTTGGGCGAGCGACTTATTTCTGGTACGACACCGGCCCGACTTGTCTCGTGCCCCAGTGTGGACTGTGACGCGACACGGATCGGGCCGCCCGACAATGTGATGCTCGCTGACGCTACCGGGACACGCGGCGGCCCTCGGTGGTCGCGCACCGCACGAGATGCGCGCCGGCCCGGGACATCGCCGGGAAATCCTCGAGATCCGGCCCATCGGCCGGGTACACCGTCATGCGCTGGGTGTCCTCATCGATTCCGGCTCGTCGGAACTCCGTGTCGAACATGCTGCGCTCCTTGATGGTTGCGGTTCCGCCGGGTTCGGCGGAGCGATGCTCGTACTCCTCCCCGCATACCCAAGTGATCAGGCAGCAAACGGGACCCTCGATTAGTCCCTCCGACCCCGGGTAGAGCCACCGCAGGCCGATTTCGGAAGGAGTGGACATGGGTTTTCCCGAACAACAGCAGGAGGTGCCCGGCGTCCAGGGCGAGATGACCCCGGTGCCCGACTGCGGTGAGCAGAGCTATCGGGGCGCGGGCAAACTCACGGGCAAGGCCGCGGTGATCACCGGCGCCGACAGCGGTATCGGCCGCGCCGTCGCCATCGCCTACGCCCGCGAGGGTGCCGACGTGCTGATCGCCTACCTGAACGAGCACGAGGACGCGAAACAGGTTGCGGCCCTTGTGGAACAGGCCGGGCGCAAGGCCGTCCTGATGGCCGGGGACCTGGCCGACCCCGCGCACTGCCGCGCCGTCGTCGACCGCGCCGTCGAGGAGTTCGGCCGCATCGACATCCTGGTCAACAACGCCGCCTACCAGATGACCCACGAAACGCTGGACGAGATCAGCGACGACGAATGGGACTACACCTTCGATCTCAATATCGGCGCGATGTTCCGCCTGGTGAAGGTCGCCGTCCCGCATATGCGCCCCGGCGCCGCCATCATCGGCAGCTCCTAGGTCAACTCCGATATGCCCCGCCCCAACCTGGCCCCCTACGCCGCCACCAAGGCCGCCATCGCCAACTTCTGCGCCAGCCTCGCACAACTGTTGGGCGACAAGGGAATCCGAGTCAACAGCGTGGCCCCCGGGCCCATCTGGACCCCTCTCATCCCCTCCACCATGCCCCCGGAGAAGGTGTCGTCCTTCGGTGACAACACGCCCCTGGGACGAGCGGGGCAGCCTGCCGAACTGGCCCCGGTGTACGTGCTGCTCGCCTCGGATGAGGGGAGCTACATCTCGGGCGCGAGAGTGGCTGTGACGGGCGGGAATCCGATTCTGTAGCGACGTCCTCGGCTCCGGCGCTGGGCGCCGGAGCCGAGGAACAGGGGGAGGGCGCCTCCGCGCGCTCCCGCCACCCATGTCCAGGGCCCTCGATTCACCTCAAGAGAACCGAGCCCAAACCCGGTGCTCCCCAAGCGCACTCAGCAGATCGTTGGCCGTGAGCTCCAGATCCTCGCCCACGAACACCCCGGGCCGATCGGGCCCGTAGCCGTGGCGCTTGAGCACCTCTTCCCCGGCCCCCGCGGCGGCCAGCGGCTTGCCGTGGCGGAACATCTCCGCTACCAGCAGGTCGACACGGGAGTCCGCGGCGGTGCTGAGGAAGATGGCCCCGTCGAATTCGACCGAGCGCATCGTCGCGAAGCTGCGGTCGATGGGGATGCCGCTCTGGTGGTCGAGGCTGCCCGCGTGGGGCGCGACGACCATCGGGCTGATCTTGGCGCGTTGCAGGAGGCCGACCAGGTTCTCCAGCAGGGAGTGATCGACCTCGTCGTCGGTGACGACGGCGACCTTGCGGCCGTCGGGGGGGAACTCGCCGCGCAGCTGGGACAGGGCGGGGCTGGGCGGCAACTCGATCGTGGAGAATTCCGGCTGCGGGACCGGCAGGCCGAGCTGGGTGGCGACATAACCGGCCAGATCCGTGTCGACCTCGGCCAGCATCTGCACGCCGCGCTGCCGGATCGTCTCGTCGGCGCACTTGCCCAGCTCGAAGGAGAAGGCGTCGGCCAGATGCTGCTGCTCGATCGCCGTCAGGCTGCGATAGAACTGCCGAGGCTGAGAGTAGTGGTCGCGGAACGAGATCGGGGCGTCCGTCGCCGCCGTCGTGCGCACCTTGACCGCGGGCGGCGTGATCGGCGTCGGCGATTCGACATAGGCCCGGTCGGCGAACATCGCCGTGTACGGGCAGCCGCCGCCGACCGAGTTCGGCTTGTACACATTGTTGCCCGGATGCACACCGGTCTGGTGGTACCCGTCGCGGAAGTTGTCGTTGATCGGGCTGTGCGGCCGATTGATCGGCAACTGCGTGAAGTTCGGCCCGCCCAGCCGGGTGAGCTGGGTGTCCAGGTAGGAGAACAACCGCCCCTGCAACAACGGATCATCGCTCGGCTCGATGCCGGGCACGAAATGATCCGGGCAGAAGGCGATCTGTTCGGTCTCGGCGAAGAAGTTCACCGGATTCGCGTTGAGCTGCAACGTCCCGATGATCTGCACGGGCGCGAGCTCCTCGGGCACGATCTTGGTCGGATCGAGCAGATCGATGCCCTCGAAGGTCTGCTCCGGCGTGTCCGGGAAGACCTGCACCCCGAGATCCCACTCCGGGAACGCGCCCGCCTCGATCGCGTCGGCCAGATCGCGGCGATGGAAGTCCGGATCGAATCCGCCCGTCAGCTGCGTCTCCTCCCACAACAGCGAGTGCACGCCGAGGCGCGGCTTCCAGTGGAACTTCACCAGCGTGGTCGCGCCCTCGTCGTTGACCAGCCGGAAGGTGTGGATGCCGAAGCCCTCCATCATCCGGTACGAGCGCGGCAGCGCCCGGTCCGACATCGCCCAGAACGTGTGCATCGTCGCCTCGCGATGCAGCGTCACGAAGTCCCAGAACGTGTCGTGCGCCGACTGCGCCTGCGGGATCTCGCGATCCGGATGCGGCTTGCCCGCGTGGATGACGTCGGGGAACTTGATGGCCTCCTGGATGAAGAAGACCGGGATGTTGTTGCCGACGAGGTCGTAGACGCCCTCCTCGGTGTAGAACTTCGTCGCGAAACCACGGGTGTCGCGCACGGTATCGGCCGACCCCCGCGAGCCCAGCACGGTCGAGAACCGCACGAACACCGGCGTCTCGGCATCGGCCTGGAGGAACTTCGCCCGGGTCAGCTTCGACGCCGCCCCGTTGGACCGGAACACGCCGTGCGCGCCGGTGCCGCGCGCGTGCACGACCCGTTCGGGAATGCGCTCGTGGTCGAAGTGGGTGATCTTCTCCCGGAAATGGAAGTCCTGCACCAGCAGCGGCCCGCGCGGGCCGGCCTTGAGGGCGTGATCGGTGTCGCCCATGACCACGCCCTGCGAGGTGGTCAACGCCTCGCCGCGCGGTCCACGCGCGCCGGGCTCGGCGGTCACGAGTTCGCCGGTGGGACTGCGGTATTCGGGCTCGCGCTGATCGAGCGCGGGGCCCGGGGGCGGCACGGGCGAACCGGACTCGTCCGGCTTCGGCGGGCGCTGGGGCACCTCGGGCACTGGGGTGGTGTCGCTCATGGGTTTCCTCCGCACTTCTCGTCGGCTTCACGCAGGGGCTCGCGGGCGGGCTACCCGGCCGCGGCCGACCCAATCACGGGCGTGCGGTCGTCGACCGCACGCCCGGGCACCTCGAACTACGGATTCGCGACCACGCTCAGGCTGCGATCGAACGCCCGCGCGGTCGGCACGCTGCGCGCGCCCGCGGTCGAAAGACGCGGCGGCCGAGCGCAATCCATGGCCGCGTAGTACGCCGCCTCGTACCCCGCGCCGAGCTGATCCACCGAGAAGTGCTCGACCACGCGGCGGCGGCAGGCGATCGGATCCAGCTTCGCGGCCTCGGCCATGGCCGCGGGCAACTCGGCCGGATCGTCACAGATGAAGCCCGTGACGCCGTCCTCGACGACCTCCGACACCGCGCCGCCGCGCAACGCCACCACGGGGGTGCCGCAGGCCATCGCCTCGATCATCACGATGCCGAACGGCTCCTCCCACCGGATGGGGAACAGCAGGCAGCGCGCCTGCGACAGCAGCAGCCGCTTGGCGACCGCGTCGGCCTCGCCGAAGACGACGTCCTTCGGGCCGAGCAGCGGCTGCACCGCACGCCTGAAATACGATTTCTCCGCAGGCTCATTCATTTTGGCGGCCAACACGAGTGGCAAATCTGCGGCATGCGCCGCCTCCAATGCCAGATCCGGTCCCTTGTAGGGAGCGTAGCGGCCGAGGAAGAGTGCGAAATCCTGCTTTTCCTTCTGGAACGGCCATTCGCTCGGAAGCACCGCATTGTAAACGCGCCCAACCCAATTCAGGGCGGGCGCCAACGCACGCTGCCGATCGCTGATCGCCACGAGTTGGGACGAATCGTCGAGCGCGCGATAATACGACTGCTCCTCGCCGTCGACGGGTCCGTGCACGGTGACCACGGTCGGGATGCCGAGCGCGTGGTACACGGGGGAGTTCAGCGGACCGGCGAAGGTGTGGTCGTGCACGACGTCGATGCGCTCGGTGGCCGCCAGCTCGGTGACGATCTTGCGTACCTTGAGAGCATTGAGTACCTCGGGGAACGGCTCGCCGAGCCGCTCGGCCAGGATCTTGTCCCAGACCCGGATGAATCGGGTTGCCGCGGTTCCGGATCGGCCCGCGCCGAGCAACGTGACTCGATGCCCGCGGGCGACCAGTGCGTCGACCAGTTGCGCCACCACGGCTTCCACGCCGCCGTATCCGGCGGGTGGAACCTCGAAATATGGTGGGGCCACCATGACGATATTCAGCGGCGCACCGGAATCCTGAATGTTGTAAATCAGGGAATCGGAACCGGACGGGGTACTGCTCATGGTACTGCCTCCTCAACGGTGTGAAGCTGCTACCAAGACAGGGCCTTCTTACGCGACACTCGCCCGCAGGATGTGATACCCAGCACAACTTCGGCTAACCCTCACACCATTGAATTCGGACATCCCCGACACCGATTCGGTAAATGGCTCAGCCCAGGCGTCGCACCGCGAGGACATTGTCGAGCAGCGTCGCGGGCCGCCCGTCCGGATCGGTCGTCGCCCGTTCGCGCGTCTCGCGGATCTCGGACCGCCACGCGGCCGCGTCCAGGTCCAGCGCCGCGTACACCTCGTCCGGGGTCGAGAAGTGCGTGTGCTCGTGCGCGTGCTTCGACCACGGCGGGGGCGCCCCGTGATCGACGACGAGCAGCAGCCCGCCGGGGACGAGCGTGTGCGCGGCCTTGCGCAGGATCTCGGCGCGCGGGAACTCCACCGGCGACTGGAAGAACTGCGCGGACACCAGGTCGAACTCGCCGTCGGGGAAGCTCGTCTCGAGATCGTGCCGCTCGGCCCGGATGCGCTCGGCCACTCCGTGTTCCGCGGCCGCCTTCCGTAGCCGGCCCAGCGCGACGTCGGTGATGTCGACCGCGGTGACCGTCCAGCCGCGCTCGGCCAGCCAGATCGCGTCGCCGCCCTCGCCACAGCCGAGGTCCAGGGCCCGGCCCGGCGGCAGCTCGCCGACGATGGTGGTGAGCCAGGTGTTGGGCCGTCCGCTCCACACCTGGTCCCGCTCGTTGTACAGGTTGTCCCAGAACTGCTGGTCGCTCATGTCACCACCCTGAGCGATCGGACGTCGGATCGACAACTTTCGTTGCCGAATCGGCAAAAGGCTACGACGCCGGGTCGGCCCGCCGGGCGCGGGCGCGGCGCTTGCCCTCGTGCATGGCCTGCACCCGGGCGACCGGGATCGTATGCCCCTCCTCGACCAGATCGGCCGGAAGCGCTTGCGGCGCGGGCATTTCCGTGGCCCACGGATCGGCCTCGCCCAGCGCGGCGACGGCGGTACGGACGGTGAACTCGCGCGGGGTGATCCGCTCCAGATCGTCCCAGGCCAGCGGGAACGACACCGTCGCGCCGGGCCGCACGCGCGGACTGTAGGCGGCCACCACGGTCGCGCCGCCAGCGCGGGTGGAGTCGAGGAAGACCTTGCCGCCCCGGTCCTCGCGAATGAACGCGGTCGTGGCGAGCTCGGGATCGAGCCGTTCGGCGCGCGCGGCGACGGCCCGGGTGGCGGCGGCCGCGTCCTCGATCGAGGTGCCCGCGCGCACCGGGACGAAGACATGCACGCCCTTGGAGCCGCTGGTCTTCACCGCTCCCGCGAGCCCGTCATCGGCCAGCGCGCGGCGGATGAGCTGCGCGGCCAGCACGGCCTGCCGGAACGGTTGTCCCTCGGGCGGATCGAGGTCGAGGACCAGATGCGTCGGCCCCTTGCTGTGATCGCCGAGCAGCAGGGTCGGGTGGTATTCGATGGCCCGCTGATTCCCGAACCACAGCAGCGTGCGCAGGTCGTCGCAGACCGCGTAGGTGACCTCGCGCCGCGAACTCTCCGCCCAGATCGTCATGCGCGGCACCCACTCCGGGGTGTATTTGGGCAGGTTCTTCTGCATGAACGGCTCCTGCCCCGGTCGCACCCGGACCACCGACAGCGGTCGCTCGCGCAGCTGCCGGACCAGCCGGTCGCCGACCGCCTCGAGGTAATCGATGAGATCGCGCTTGGTCGCGTCGGCGCCGTCGAACAGCGGCTTGTCCAGATTGGTCAGGTTCACTCCGGCGCGGACCTCGTCGCTGCTGCTCATGGCCTCACCCTGCCCGTCGCCGCCCGGCCGGTCAACCGTCCGACCGGCAGCGCGCTCACCGCGGCCGCGACGGCCACATTGGCGGCCAGCGCGATCAGCCCACCGTTGATGCCGTACAACGGATCTCGGCCCGCGGCGTGCAGCCCCAGCACGATCCCGGTCCCGACGACCAGCCCGGCCACCACGCCCGGCGCGGTCAGCCGCCGCCAGTACAGCCCGAGCAGCACCGCGGGCAGCAGCTGCGCCACCCCCTCGTAGGACAGCACCGACAGATTCACCAGTGCCTCCGGATAACTCACCGCCCCCAGCAACGCGATCGCGCCGACCACCAGGCACACCAGCTGCGAACGCCCGCGCTGCCGGGCGGCGCCGCTCGATCCACCGCCGAGAATCGTTCGGCCCCACAGGGTTCCGATGGCGATGAGGAACACGCTCATGGGCACGATCGCCGACAGCGCCCCCGCGATCCCGATCACCGCCACCAGCGGAGCGGGCAGCGAATCGGTCACCAGCTGGTACAGCGCCAGATCGGAGTTGCTCAGCGCCGGGAAGACGAACAGCGCCGCCGCGCCGATCAGGATGGGCACCACCAGCAGCAGCTGGTACCACGGCAGCAGGAACGAATTGCGCCGCAGCGCGGTCGGATTCGACGCGGAGAGATATCCGGCCACCGTGGTCGGGAAGATGCAGATCGTGACGACGTTCAGCAGAATCGTCGACACGTACCACGCCGCCCCGAAGGTTCCGCCGCCCGCGCCGGGGAAGGTCAACCATCGCGGCCGTTCCGTCACGAGACGATTCAACAGCGCCCCCGGACCGTCGAAGTAGTGCCAGGGCACCCACACCGCGAGGAACACCACCGACGCCACCGCGAGCCCGTCCTTGAGCACGCTCACCCACGCCGAACCGCGCAGACCCGACGCCAGGATGAACGTCTCGGCCACGACGAACGACACCACCGCGGCGACCCGCAGATCGATCGCGCCGTAACTCATGGCGTGCACCACCACGCCCATGCCCTGAATCTGCAACTGCACGTACGGAACAAGGAACGCCGTGCACAACACCGCGACCACCACCCCGAGCGCCCGCGAACCGAACCGGTGCTCGGCGATGTCGGCGATCGACACCAGTCCGTGCCGGGCGCAGTAGGTCCACAGCAGCGGCGCCACGAAGTAGGCGACCACCAGGCCGGTGCTCAGATACGCGATCAGATAGAAGATCGGCACCCCGTACCGATACGACCACCCGGCCGCGCCGAGGAAGGAGAAGCTGGTGTAGGACTCGCCCGCCATGAGGAGCAGCACGAACAGCGTGCCCAGCCCGCGGCCCGAGATCGACCACTCCGTCAGCGATTTGGCGCGTCCCCGCCCGGACCACACGCCGATGGCGACCGTGGCGGCCATGGCGAGCGCGAACAGCGAGACGGCCACCGCCGCCCGCCCGCTCACGCCCGGTCCTCGGGCGCGTCGTCGACGGGCACGAATTCCGGTGCGCCGCTTCGGTAGGCGGGATCGAAGCGCGCCACGAGGGCGATCAGCGGCCCGGTCAGCGCGGTGACGACGAGCAGGTAGAACACCAGGAACGGGATGCCGAACACGCGCGGCTCGATGCGGTCGGCGACCACCGGAGCGAGGCAGTAGGCCAGCCCGGGCAGCACCAGCAACCACAGCACGGGGCCGCGTCGGCGCAGCGGAATCGCCGGTGCGCGAAGGTCGTCCGGCCCTGCGGGATCGGCCATGGATGTCCCTTCATGATCGCGTCGCTTCCTCTGGTCACCTTCGCCGATCCGGGCCCGCACCGCCAGCCGGTAGGGGTGTGTCGGGGGCTGGTTGTCCCTTTGGTCCGGATTGCTGACAAGGAACCGACGGGTCGGCTTCGCGTAGGGTTGCCTGACCGTAACCGGCCGTTCAGGAAGCTGTGAGCTACGGCACAGATGTCCGATTCATCCTTTTTGTGAATGGAGACGACTTTTCGACGTGCCGATTTCCGATTCGCCCGAAATGTCTCTTACTCGCCTAAAATTAGCCCGAATGGGCGGAGTGCCCGATAGCTACACAATACCTGTCGCGCTTCCGTATGCACATTTCAAGATCATGTAAACGAAGATCAAAAGTCTTGGCACGGAATGGCATCCGCATGTGTAAGCTGACGATCAATCACGAACCCACTACGAGGTGGGGTGACGGGCGAGGACGGTGTCGTAGTGGACGTCGACAGACTCCGAATGCGCCGAGTCGCGGTAATCGCGACCGCGCTCGGTGTACTGGCTCTGATGATTACCGGCGCATTGGATCGGGTGCTGCTGGGCGTATTCATCTGTGCCGGACTCGGTTTGGGCTGGCTCAACGCGCGGCTCACCTGGAAGTCCATCACCAATGTCATTCGGTCGGAAACGGCGAGCAAACAGGCCCTGATGGCCTCGACCGCCGTGCGCCTGCTCGGCCTGACCGTGATCGCCATCGTGGTGGCCCTGCTGACGCGGCCCAACGGGATCGGAATCTTCTTCGGGCTGGCCCTCTTCCAGGTCGTCGTGGTCCTCCACACCGTGGTCCCCGAATGGAAAGGGCTGCGCCAGACATCATGAACACCGCGTTCCTGCTCGCCGAGGAGGCCGAGCCGAAGATCAAGGTCGGCCACCACGCGGTGGCTCACCTGTGGGGCATGACCTTCAACGTCGACACCATCGTGTCCACGGTCGTCGCGGCGGTGATCGTCATCGCGCTGGCCGTCTTCGTCCGGATCAAGATCACCTCCGGCGTGCCCAACGGGGTACAGCTGTTCTTCGAGACGGTGACGATCCAGATGCGCGATCAGGTCGAGGCGGCCATCGGGCTGCGGGTGGCTCCGTTCGCGCTGCCGCTGGCGGTCACGCTGTTCACCTTCATCCTGCTGTCGAACTGGCTGTCGGTGCTGCCGATGCAGTACGGCGACGGCGAGCTGATCGCCCCGCCCGCCTCCGACGTCAACTTCGTCTACGCCCTGGCGCTGTTCGTGTTCCTGTTCTATCAGGGCGCGGGCATCGCGCGGCGCGGTCCGCTGACCCATGCCAAGCAGTTGTTGAAGGGCCACACCGGCTGGGGTCCGATGGTGTTCATCAACATCATCGAGGAAATCGCCAAGCCGTTGTCGTTGTCGCTGCGATTGTTCGGCAATATGTTCGCCGGTGGCGTCATGATCTCGGTGATCGCGTTGTTCCCGTTCTGGATCAGCTGGGGTCCCAACGCCATCTGGAAGTTGTTCGACCTTTTCGTCGGCGCGATCCAGGCGTTCATCTTCTCGCTTCTGACCGTGCTCTACTTCAGTCAATCCATGTCGCTGGAGCACGAAAACCACTGACCGACTCTTCATTCGAAGAGAAAACGTTCGAGAACAGGAATGAAACATGGCAGATCCAGCGATTGTCCAGGGCGCACTGATCGGCGGCGGCCTCATCATGGCCGGCGGCGCGATCGGCGCGGGCATCGGTGACGGCATCGCGGGTTCGGCGTTGATCAACGGCGTCACCCGCCAGCCCGAGGCGGAGGGCCGCCTGCGCGGCAACTTCTTCCTGACCGTGGGTCTGGTCGAGGCCGCGTACTTCATCAACCTGGCGTTCATGGCGCTGTTCGTGTTCGCGACACCAGGAGCGTAGAGCTCATGGCCCAGCGAACGGATGTCATGGCCGAGGGGAACTTCCTCATCCCCAACGGCACCTTCTTCGCCGAGTTGTTGATCTTCCTGATCGTGCTCGGGGTCATCTGGTTCTTCGTCGTTCCGCCGATCCGCAAGGTGCTGGCCGAACGGGAGGCGCGGGTCGAGGCGACCACGGCGAACAACAAGGAAGCGAAGGAGACGTTCGCCGAGGCCGAAGCCCGCTATCAATCGGGACTCGAGAAGGCCCGCGCCGAAGCCGCCGAGATTCGCAATCAGGCGCGCGCCGAGGGCCGGGCCATTCTCGAACAACTCCGGTCCGAGGCCCAGGAGGAGGCCGACCGGATCGTCGCCGAATCCGCCGCGCAGCTGCGGGCGGAGGCCGACCAGGTGTCGGCGGAGTTGCGGCAAGAGGTCGAACCGCTGGCCGAATCGCTGGCGCAGCGCGTTTCCGGTGTCAACGGCCAGCGCGCCGGAAGCAGCGCCGGGCGGCAGAGGGGACAAGCGTCGTCATGAATCACACCGTCGGCATCGTCGCCGCGGGGCCGTACCAGATCACCTTCGACTGGCCGGTCTTCTTCAGTCAGCTGTTCGCGTTCGCGGTGATCGTCTTCGCGATCTGGAAATGGGTTGTGCCCATTGTGAAACGGCTGATGGTCCGCAACCAGGAGGCCATCCGCAAACAGCTCGAGGAGAGCGACCAGGCGACCCAGCGACTGACCGACGCCAAGGCGGCCTACGACAACGCCATGGCCGAGGCGCAGAGCGAACTCGAGCGGATGCGGGTGGACGCCCGCGCGGACGCCGAACACATCGTCGCGCAGATGCGCGAGGCCGCGGCCACCGAGGTCGAGCGCGTCCGCAAGCAGGGCCGCGATCAGATCCTGCAACTGCGCCGCCAGCTCATCCGCGATCTGCAGACCGACCTCACCGCGGCCATGCTGGACCGCACCGAGGAGAAGGTCCGCGTCAAGATCGACAACCCCGAGGCCCGGTCCGAGAGCATCGAGCGTTTCCTCGAGGAGCTCGAGATCCTGGCCAACGGCGAACACGCCGTCCGTCGCCAGCCGCAGTCCCGCTGGAACTGATTCGTTGTGCACGGCTCGGGCCGTGAGCACCGCGAGGCGAATACCCTCGAAGCATGACCCGAGCCGCGCTGAATCTCACCGAACAGCTCGACGCCATGCGTGCCGATCTCGGCGAGCTCTACCGCGATCTGCACGCCCATCCCGAACTCGCCTTCGCCGAACATCGCACGGCGGCCGAAATCGTCCGTCGCGCAACGGCTCTCGGCTACGAGGTGACCGCCGACGTCGGCCGCACGGGCGTCGTCGCCCGGCTCGCCAACGGCCCCGGCCCGACCGTGCTGCTGCGCGCCGATATGGACGCCCTGCCCGTTCGGGAGCAGACCGGCCTGCCCTACGCCTCCACCGCCACCGACCCCGAGACCGGCGGCCCGGTCATGCACGCGTGCGGCCACGACATGCACGTGACCTGCCTGCTCGGCGCGCTACGCGTGCTGGCGGGCGCGCGGCAGTCCTGGTCGGGCACGATCGTCGCCGTCTTCCAGCCCGCCGAGGAGAACGGCAGGGGCGCCGAGGCCATGATCGCCGACGGCCTGTTCACCCGCTTCGGCAAGCCCGACGTGGTCCTGGCCCAACACGTCGGCCCGTTCCCGTACGGCATGGTGGCCCTACACCCCGGCCCCGCCCTGGCCGCCACCGACGCCCTGCGAATCACGTTGCACGGCAAGGGCGGTCACGGCTCCCGCCCCGAAACCGCGGTCGACCCGGTGGTGATGGCCGCGGCGACGGTCCTGCGCTTGCAAACCATCGTCTCCCGCGAGATCAGCGGCACCGACACCGCCGTCGTCACCGTCGGCGCCGTCCACGCGGGCACCGCCCACAACATCATCCCCGACCGAGCCGAACTCCAACTCAACATCCGCACCTTCACCCCCACCGTCCGCACCCGCGTCCTCGCCGCCGTAGACCGCATCGTCCGCGCCGAATCCGCCGCCTCGGCCGCCCCCCGCGACCCCGACATCGCCCCCATCGACACCTTCCCCGTCCTGGTCAACGACGAATCCGCCGTCGACCGCACCGCCACCGCCCTCCGCCAGGCCCTCGGCCCCGACAAGGTCGTAGACCCCGGCCCCCTCACCGGCAGCGAAGACTGCGGCCTCCTCGCCACCGAAGCCCAATCCCCCCTCTGCTATTGGTTCTTCGGCGGGGTGGACCCCCAACACTTCCTGAACGCCCTCTCCGCGGGCACGGTAGAACAGGACATCCCCTCCAACCACTCCCCACACTTCGCACCGGAGCCGGAACCGACGATCGATACGGGGGTGCGGGCAATGGTGACGGCGGCGTTGGAGTGGCTGGATTGACCTGAGCCACAAGCACTCCCGACCCTACCGGGGCGCGTACAGCCCCGGTTCGAAAACCGCCTCCGCCCCCGCCCGGGTGTACAGCTTTCGCTGCAACCCCCGCAGAACCTTGATCGCCTCGTCGTCCCGCATCGGGCTCACCATCTGAAATTCGACCCCCGCCCCGAAGAGATCACTCCCGAACGCCAACTCACTCCAGAACAACACCCGCGCCGCTTCGACCTCACTCAAAGCCCCCCGCCCCCGCACCACCCCCCGAAGCCTCTCCACCTCCGCAACAGGGTGCCACTCCGGCAGCCTGTTTGGCCCCGATCCATGTGTTCGGCGTTCAGGTATGGGGCCGAGGTGAGGTCGTCGGTGGTCCCGACCTAGCAGCGCGGCGCTTTTCGGTTAGGGGAGAATGACCAGCTTCCCGCGGGTGTGCCCCGAGCGGCTTTCATTCAGGGCATCCCCGGTCTCCGGCAAGATGAACGTCCTGCTCACCTCCACCCGCAGCGCGCCTCGCTTCGCCAGGTCCGCCAGTTCCGTGAGTTTGGCGCCGTTCGGCCGGACCCAAATGTAGTGTCCGCCTTCCTTTTCCACCGTATCGTCGGTGGTGGAGGTGTGGCGGCCTCCCTCCGCGAGGATCGCGCGGGTGACATCCAGTTGGCCGCCTACGAAATCCGCTACCGTGGTGACCCCATCCGGAGCCAACTCCCGAATCCGCTCGACCTCACCCTCCCCATACGCCACCGGCTCCGCACCCAGCTCACGCAGGAAGTCGTGATTGTGTTCGGAGGCCGTGCCGATTACCCGCGCGCCTCGGTCGCGCCCGATCTGGACCGCCAGGCTGCCCACCCCGCCGGAGGCGCCGTAGACGACGAGGGTGTCGCCGGGGCCGACGTTCATCCGGTCGAGGCAGCGTTGTGCCGTCATTCCGGCCAGGGGTAGGCCGCCTGCCTGGGGCCAGTCGAGTTCGGCCGGTTTGCGGGCGACGTGGTCGGCGGCGACGGCTACGAATTCGGCGAAGGTGCCCGCGTGGACGACGTCCTTGCGGGCGTAGGCCATGACCTCGTCGCCGACCGTGAATTCGGGGGTGTCCGGGCCGAGGGCGACGACCTCGCCCGCGACGTCCCAGCCGGGGATGACCGGGAAGACGGCCTTCAGCATCGGCTCCAGGTAGCCGGCCATGACCTTCCAGTCGACCGGGTTGACGCCCGCGGCCCGGACCCGGATCAGTACCTCGCCCGGACCCAACTTGGGGTCGGCGACCTCGGTCACGCGCAGGGGCGCGTTGTCGGTGGCGAAGGAGTCGTAGGTGGCGGCGCGCATCGGATCAGCCTCCTCGGTCGGTTTCCGGTCGAGGAGGCGATTCCCGATTCACCGCCTTCCATTCACCAGCGGTACGCCTGGTACACGAACTGCCGCAGGCGGCTGAACATGGGCAGCACCCGGGACGGGAAGATCTGCGGGACCACGATCGCGCTGACGCCGGTCGACGGGTCGACGAGGAAGTTCGCGCTGCCCGCCGACAGCCACGAATACTCCCCGGCCCGGGTCAGCACATGGCTCTGCCCGGGCGACTTCATCACCAGGAAGCCGAGCCCGAATCCGGCCGCGGGCATGGCGTCGGTGATGGCCGGGACCCCGAGCAGACTCGGGAACGACCCCAGCACCGCGTCGCCGGGCAGATGATTCGTCCGCATGGACTCGACGGTCATCGGCGAGATCAGCTGATCCGACCCGATCCGCCCGTCGTTGGCGAGCAGCCCGAGGAACTTCGTGTAGTCCTCCGCCGTCGTGTACAGCCCGCCGCCGCCGGACAACAGGATCGGATCCTCGGTCGGGTAGGCGCTCATCGGCGCGACCAGCTCGATGCCGTCCGGGCCGGGCGTGTACATGGCGGCGTAGCGGTCCTTCGCGCTCGCGGGTACGTGAAAGGCCGTGTCCCGCAACCCCAATGGCTCGAACAGCGTCTCGCGCAGGAATTCGCCGAACGACTTGCCCGACACCACCTCGATCACCCGGCCGAGCACATCCGTACTCAACCCGTAGTTCCACCCCGTCCCGGGCTGGAACCGCAACGGCAACTCGGCCCAGTGATCCACCGCCTCGGCCAGCCCCACGCCCTCCGGCGACCCCCACCCGTAACCGGCCTCGATGTAGAGGTGGTCGACGGGATGGGTGTGATGGAATCCGTACCCCAGCCCGGAGGTGTGGGTCAGCAGATGCCAGATCCGCACCGGCTCCACCAGCCCCTCGGTCACCGGATCGACCACCCAGCCGTCCCGGTAGACGCGCGAGCGCGCGAACGACGGAATGTATTCCGCCACCGGATCATTGAGCCCGACGAGCCCCTGCTCGACGAGCGTCATGAACGCGACCGAGGTGATCGGCTTGGACAGCGAGAACGATTTGAAGATGCTGTCGGTCCGCATCGGCCGCCCCTCGGCGGCATTCGCCAGGCCGCCGCTCGAGGTGTACTCGATCTCGCCGTGCCGGGCCACGATCGCGGTCCAGCCGGGGATCCTGCTCGTCGACACCAGCCGCCCGAAGTAATTATCCAGCGCGGCAAGACTTTTCACATCCAGATGCATGGTCATTCCTTCTCGCTCACCCGAGCTGCCGGACGTCGCGGCGGGACAGTTTGCCGCCCAGGATGTAGGGGAGTGCGTCGAGATATCGCACCTCGCGCGGAACCTTGTGCGGCGCCAGCGCTTTCGCGGCCGCGGCGAGCAGCCGACGTTCCAGTTCCAGCTCCGACACCGCGTCGTCGGCACGCACCACATAGGCGCGCAGCCGCCGCTCGCCGTCGGGCCCGCCGACCGTGCACACCGCGGCCTCCCGCACGGCGGGCGACTCCAGCAGCACCGACTCCACCTCGGCCGGATACACGTCGCGCCCGGCCACGGTCTCGACATCGTCCGCGCGCCCGAACAATTGGAGGTATCCGTCGTCGTCGAGCCGCGCGATATCGCCGGTGGCGTACCACTGCCCGGCGAGCCGCACCGGCGGCACCGACGCGTCCTTCGCGCCGAGCGAGATCGTCGGTCCGAGCACCTCGAGGCTGCCGATCTCCCCGGCGTCGATCGGTTGCCCGGACTGCCGATCGACCACCCGCACGGCGTAGGGGCCGATCACCCGCCCGACCTTCTGCGGCCGGTAGTCGGCCCCGGCGTTCACCGCGACCGCGTGCCCGATCTCCGTGGTGCCGAAGATACCGGTCAGACTCGATCCGAGCAGGGCGAGCAGGTTGTTCTCCACCGCGGTGTTGAGCACCTCGCCCGCGGTCACCGCGATCCGCAGCCGTTTGAGCGCGTCGGCCCCCGGCTCGCGCAGCAGGGTCGCGAAGTAGCTGGGAATCGCGTAGAACACGTCCACCGAATGCCGCTCGATCAGCCGCAGGGCCTCGGCGGGCACCAGCCGGGAGTCGGTCCCGTTGAGGACGGTCGACGCGCCGCGCAGCAGCGGGAAGAAGACCGCGTTGCCGAGCCCGTAGGCGAGGTAGGTGCCCGACGCCGACAGGCAGACCTCGCCCCGGGCGATGCCCAGCGCGTTGCCGACGCCGTTGTCGAAATGCCGGATGTCGCCGTGCGTGTGCGTCACCAGTTTGGCGGGACCCGTTGTGCCGGAGGTGAATACGGAGAACGCGGGAGTGTCGTCGGTGACCGCGGCGATCTCGGTGTCGGCCCGCTCCCCGGCCAGCTGCTCCGGCCACAGCGCGACGCAGCCGTCCGGCACCTCGAATTCGCGGTGGCGCACCACGACCGACGCCCCGGAGCGCAGTGTGCCGTCGGCCAGTTGCTCGATCGTCGCGTTCCCGTTGAGCGGCACCGCGATCGCGCCGATCCGCAGGGTCGCGAGGAACACCGTGACCAGATCGATGGTCTCGGGCAGGATCAGGCACACCCGGTCACCCGCACCGATCCCGTACCCGCGCAGTGCGTGGGCGGTGCGGGCCGTCCGTTCGAACAGGTCCGCGTAGCTGTGGTCCCGCTCGGCGGTCCGATAGGCCGGGCTCGAAAGCCAGCCTCCCGCAACGGCTCTGGTCTCTATCTCGGCAACGAAATTGGAACTGGCAGACACGATGACACCTTCTCGTTCACTATCTCGGTGACTTCCCGCCGTGCAGGAACAGCGCGGCGAGCAGGCCGACCAGCCCGGCGACGAGCGGCAGGAACATGCTCTGTGCCATGGCGGTCGCGAAATCGGTTCGCAATCCGGGGATTTCGGAGGGCAGGACGGCCGGGCCGGAGGTGGCGGTCCGGGCCGCGGATTCGGACAGATGATGGGCGAGATTCGTCTGGACCAGCGCGCTCATGGCGGCCGCGCCGAGCACCGCGCCGGTCTGGCGCAGCGTGTTGAACACCCCGGAGGCCGCGCCCATCAGATCCGGCGACAGCTCGCGCATGGAGTAGGTGGCCAGCGGGGCGAGCACGAACGCGCCGCCGAGCCCGAACACGCCGAATCCCAACGAGACGAACAGGATCGAGCGGTCCGCGTGCAGCGCGTACTGGAGGATCGCGGTGCCGATCGCGGCCACCAGGAAGCCCGATACCGCTACGTAGCGCGGGACCGCCCGGCCCACGATGCGCGACACCAGCGGGGCCAGCACCACCATGATCGCCGCCATGGTCACCGTCGTGAACGCCGTCTCCATGGTGTTCAGCCCCGCGACCCGCTGCAGGTAGTACATGATCGGGATGACCTGGGAGTTCATCACCACCGCCATGGCCGCGATGCCCAGCACGCCGAGGGAGAAGTTCAGGCTCCGGAACAGCCGCAGCGGAATCAGCGGCTCGATCCGAATCCTGTTCTGCCAGAAGACGAACGCGCCCAGCGCCGCGAGTCCGGCGACGAGCATCGCCCACACCCGGCCGTCCCAGTGCAGGCTCTCGCCCTGCTGGAGGGCGAAGATGAGCAGGAACACCCCGGCCCCGCTGAGCACGACGCCCAGCACGTCGAAGCGGCGGCTGTGCGTCTCCAGCTCCGGGATGAACCGGAAAGCCATTGCGAGACCGATGATTCCGACCGGCACGTTGATCAGGAAGATCCAATGCCAGCTCACCGTGCTCACCAGCAGCCCGCCCAGCAGCGGCCCGGCGACCGTCGCGATCCCCGACACCGCGCCCCACGCGGCCATGGCCGAATGCCGCCGATCCGCGGTGAACACCCGGTTGATCACCGCGAGGGTCTGCGGCGTGATCAGCGCCGCGCCCACGCCCTGCACGACCCGCGCCGCGATCAGCACGCCGACCGTGGTCGACAGGCCGCAGGCGACGCTGGCCAGGGTGAACACCACCATGCCCGCGACGTACACGGTCTTGGCCCCGATCCGGTCGCCCAGTCGCGCGGCGAACAGCAGCGGCACCGAGTACGCGAGGAGATACGCGCTGGTCACCCAGATGACCGCGTTGATCGAGGTGTGCAGTTGGGTCTGGATCGCGGGCTGGACGACGACCATGATCGTCGTATCGACCTGGATCATGAAGAATCCGACGCAGACCGTCCACAGCGCGGCCCACGGTCGCGAATTCACCGTCTCGACGGCATCCGGTGGTATTCGCCTTTCGTCCACCAGCCGCGATTGATTGCCGACCACCTCGAACCCCTCCTTGGAATGCCATTCATGGGAATGCACCGAGTGACGCCGTCCGGACAGCGAAAGAAATGCGCGCGAGATACCGACAGAACCGGCCCGTGCGACACCTGCTATGCTAATCGAACAGTTTGATGACTGTCAAACTATTGGAGGTGTCCGAACATGCCGAATGTGTCGAACGTATTGCCCGAACCGGCGCTCGACGAGCTGGAAATGGTCCAGATCCTCGCGGCGCTGGCCGATCCCGCCCGGCTGACCCTGGCGAAGTACCTCTACGCCACGAGCCAGCCGGTCGAGTGCGGGGTAGCGGGTAAAACGGTCGATCTGCGCCCGGCGACGCTGTCACATCATTGGCGCATCCTCCGGGAGGCGGGGCTGACCCGGACCTTCGTCGAGGGCCGCTGCCGCCTCCTCGAACTGCGCCGCGCCGACCTGGACCGGCGGTTCCCCGGTCTGCTCGACGCGGTCCTGGGCCAGTGAACGCTGGGCGGTCCCGACACGGACTACGGGACCCGGGTGTACCTGAGTGGTCCCGGCACGGACCACGGGACCCGGGTGTACCTGAGCGGTCCCGGCACGGACCACGGGACCCGGGTGTACCTGGGCGGTCATATCGTCAGGGTCAGGGCCGCGGTGGCGTAGGCCGTGATGACCTGGCAGGTCTGGCCCGGGTTCAGGCGGGGATCGCAGCTGGACCGGTAGCGGCCGGTGAGCAGGTGTTCCTCGGTCACGTTCAGGCCGATGCACTCGGTCACCGCAGCGGGGGAGGTCTCGAGGTGCAGTCCGCCCGGCGCGATGCCGAGCGCGGTCAGCGTCTCCACGAATCCGACGACCTCGCCGACCGCGTCGTCGACCCGGCGCGTCTTCACCCCGGCGGCGGTGGCGAAGGTGTTGCCGTGCATGGGATCGCACACCCACGCCACCGGATGCCCGCCGTCGCGCACCGCCTCGGCCAATTCCGGTAGCCGTTCCCGGACATGCGCGTTGCCGAGCCGGAAAATGAGCGTCAGCCGCCCGGGTGTGCGATGCGGATCGAGCAGTTCGCACAATTTCCGGAGGTCGTCGCCCGGCATCGCCGGACCCACTTTCAACCCGATCGGATTGTCGACCGCCGCGAGCATGGCGATATGACTGGAATCGAGCCCTCTGGTCCGTTCCCCGACCCACGGGAAATGGGTGGAGGTGAGCGTTTGCGTGCCGTCGGCATTTCCGCGGATCTGCGGCACCTCGTAATCCAGCACGAGGGCCTCGTGGCTGGACCACGGACCGTAGCCGTCGCCGGCGCGGCGGGCCGCGAGATGACGGTGCGCGGCGCGGCTGAAGTCGTGCACGCGCAGCATCCGGGTGGGTTCGTGCGCGCGTTCGGCGTGCGACGGCCCGTGCCCGTTCACGAGATCGCCTCGGTACGAAGGCAATTCGCTGCCGCCGACCCGCTCGGTGGGACTGCTGCGCGGCTTGGCGAACTGTCCGGCGAACCGGCCGATCCGCACCACCGGTCGGTCGGTGAGATCGCTGAAGTTCGCGCTCATCCGGGTGAGGAAGTCGGTCTTCGCCGCGAAATCGGCGTCGCTGGATTCGGCCAGCATCTCGGCGCAGTCGCCGACCTGCAGGATCTGCGCCCGCCCGGCCGCCACCTCGGCGAGCCGATCGCGCAGCGCGCGGACCTCCTCGGCCGCGACCAGTGGCGCGGCCCGATCCAGATATGCCCGCACCGGGGCGATATCGGCGTGATCGGCCCAGTCGGGCTGTTGCAGCGCGATACCGTCGAGGCCCCACATCGAACCGGGAATCGCCGCGCTCACGACGGCGATCCCTCGTCGAGCGGGATGAGCGCCTCGATCTCCACCAGCAGGTCGTCGCGGCAGACGTCGACATTGAGGTAGCGGGCGGTGGCCGCGCCGCCGACGGCGTCGGTCACGATATCCCGCACGACCTCCAGATCCGCGGCGTGCTTGACGTACACCTTGAGCTGGCGCAGATCGGACAGGCTGTGTCCGCTCAGCCCGTAGTCGGCCAGATTCTCCTGTCCCACAAGGTATTCGATGTTCTCGAGCACGGTGCGGGTCTGCTTGCGAATGTCGCCGGGGTGGACGGTCGCGTGCCCGAGGATGCTCGCGGTCCCGGAGACGAACAGCTGCCGCGGCGTCGTCTCGTCCGCGTCGCGCAGGACGGTGGCGCGGGCGAAATTCGGTGACTTGGGCCCGTATTCGCGCGGGTACTCGTAGGCGGGCAGCTGCCGTCCGTTCTCGATGTGCCGGGGCCGCTGCGTACGCGCGGCGAGCAGCGCGATCGAGATGCCGCGCCCGCGGGTGCCGATTCCCGTTGCGGCGGGGATCTTTCCGAGGCCGTCCTGGTACAGCTTGAACGCCTCGGCGCGTCCGGCCACGAAGTCGCGGTAGATCTCCATCCCGGCCGCGTTGGCGTCGACGATGCCGCCGACGAAGTTCCAGACGCGAAAGATGCTGGGGTAGTTGAGGTTCGCGATGAGTTTGAACGCCGAGCGATAGGCGCGGTTGGTGGCCTCGGCGTATTCGTCGAGTTCCGGGATTTGCACGGCGGCGAACAGGTACTCGTCGGTGTGGGCGTAAACGAGGTCCTCGTAGCGCCCGGCGGTGACGGGCGCGTCGACCGCCCAGGTCTCGGTGAACTCGTCGAAGCCCGGCGAGCTCATCGGTATGCGCAGCACGGGTGTGCCGCCCTCGGATATGTCCAGCGCCGAGGTCGTGCCGAATTCGATCCGAGCGAGTGTGAAAGCATCATTCGATACCCGATCGACAGGGTCGAATGTGGACCAAAGTCGTGCGGTGGGTGCCACCGACATCGAACCCTCCCCGTATATCAATAAGTGGTTCCTCGCGTCGATGAATGGATTATTCGACGCAAATCGAACTGTACCGGAGCTGGACGGCCGTGCAACCGCTGCGGAAATTGTGGGGCGGGTCACAGCGGGGTTTTCCCGCGCTTTCCGGGGAAAGTCGGCTACCGTCCCGGTCGTACGGATCGGCGAACATCATCGCAGGTAGACATGGCTCTTCTCGGCTGAGGTACCGGTTGGACGCCTGCCCGTGATAGTTACTTCCACCCTTGTGATTACGCTGAATATAACTTCCAGCAGCCTCCCGTAACTACTCGCCCGAGTGGTTCGAGATCGCATCCTGGGCGGCCTCTCGCGGAACTACCCGATCGAGTAGTGGGCATTTCCCGCGCTCTTGGTCTAATTTCGGAAAAAGGCCGTTCGGTCGATCGTGGAATAGATCCGTGCAATCGAGGAGGCTCCCGTGAACGAAGCAGTCGCCACCACCGATATCCGCGACGAGGAGATTCTGGACTTCCATCGCGGCGGGAAACTCGTGGTCGCCCCGACCGCGCCGCTGCTCGATTCCCGGACCCTCTCGGTCTCCTACACCCCCGGTGTCGCCCGCGTCAGCACCGCGATCGCCGACCGGCCCGAACTGGTCGACGAGTACACCTGGGCGGGCCGCCTGATCGCCGTGGTCACCGACGGCACCGCGGTGCTCGGCCTCGGCGATGTGGGCCCGCGCGCGGCGCTTCCGGTCATGGAGGGGAAGGCCGGGATCTTCCGCGCGTTCGCCGAACTCAACGCGGTGCCGATCGTCCTGGACACCACCGATGTCGACGAGATCGTGCACCTGCTGACGCGGCTGCGGCCGTCGTTCGGGGCCGTGAGCCTCGAAGACGTCTCGGCGCCACGGTGTTTCGAGCTGGAACGCCGCCTGATCGACACCCTCGGCTGCCCGGTCATGCACGACGACCAGCACGGCACCGCCATCGTGACGCTCGCCGGGCTGCGCGGCGCGGCCACCCTGCTGAACGCCGACCTGACGCGGATGCGGGTGGTGATCGCGGGCGCGGGCGCGGCCGGGGTGGCGTGCGCGCGGCTGCTGCTGGCGGCCGGGGTCGGCGACATCACCCTCGTCGACTCCCGCGGCATCATCCACTCCGAACGGACGGACCTGAACCCGGTCAAGGCGGAACTGGCCCGCCACACCAACATTCGCGGTCTGCGCGGCGGCATCGCCCAGGCGCTGCCCGGCGCGAACGTCCTGATCGGCGTGTCCTCCTCGCGGGTCCCGGAGGAACTGGTCGCCAGCATGGCGGCCGACGCGGTGATCTTCGCGCTGTCCAATCCGGAACCCGAGATCGACCCCGCGATCGCCGGCCGGCACGCGGCGATCGTCGGCACCGGCCGCAGCGACCACCCGAACCAGATCAACAACATCCTCGCCTCCCCGGGCATCTTCCGCGGCGCCCTCGACGCCGGCGCGACCCACATCACCGAGGCCATGAAACTGGCCGCCACCGAGGCCATCGCGGCCATCGCGGCCGAGGACCTCGCACCGGATCGGGTGGTGCCGAGCGCGCTGGACCCCCGGGTCACCCCGGCGGTGGCGGCGGCGGTCGCGGCGGCCGCGCGGGGTTAGGTCGCGCGCCGGTACAGGTGGTGTACGAGTTCGATACGGGACGAGACGCCGAGCTTGCGGAAGATCGCGCGCAGGTGATAGTTCACCGTGTGCGGGGAGACGTAGATCCGTTTGGCCACTTGCCGATTCGTGAGTCCCGCGCCGACGAGTTCGGCGATCGCGCGCTCGGTGTCGGTGAGCAGATGCCAGCCGGAGTCCGCGTCCGGCGCGAGCGCGGCGGGCTCGGGCCGGGGCGGCGCCGACGTCGAATCCAGTTCGGCCAGATGACGTTCCGCGCAGGCACGGGCCCACGGATCGATGTGCCCGGCGATGGCCGCGCCGAGCGCCACGGGGTCCCGGTCGAGCAGGCCGCGCGCGTGCTGGGCCGCGACCGCCGGTTGCGGGTACTCGGGATTGTCCGCGGCGAGCCGTTCGGCCGCGGCCACCGCCCGCTCCGCGAGCCCGTCGTCCCCGGTGAGCTGCGCCAGGCGCACGAAGAACGCCGCCGCGCCGGGCTCCTGCACCAGCAGCGCGGGGGTGCTCTCCAGCCCGCGGGCCGCGTCGGTGAGGAATGCGGCCGCGGCGCCCGCACCCGACCGGGCGTGGATCACCAGCAGCTCCACCCAGTCGTACTGCGGCGACCGGAAAAGCGTTCGGCCCGTGGCCAATTCGGCTCGGCAACGGCGAACGTGCCCGGCCGCCGCGTCGGCGTCGCCCGATCGCAACGCCACCAGCGCCGACACCGTATGGGTCAGCGGAACCAGCAGGGGAGTGCCCAGTTCGGTGGCGATGTCGAGGGCGACGCGGGCCTCGTCGCGGGCCTCGGCGAGGCGGCCCGCCTGCACGAGCATGCGCGAGCGGACGGTGGCGACCGCCGACAGATGCGCGCCGAGCTGCAACCGGTCGATGTGCTCGGCCGCCTCCGCGATCAGCGCCTCGGTCTCGTCGAAGCGGCGCAGTTCCCCGAGTTTGGTGGCCAGCGCCAATTTGGGCCAGGCATAGGGCAGATCGGGATCGACGCCGCGCGCCGCGGCCCGGCCCCAGCGCAGCCCCTCGCGCAGTTCGCCGTGCGCCCACCGCTCGTTGGACAGCACGGTGGCGGCGACGACGGCGTGCGGATCCTTGCCGACCAGGCCGCGTCGCCCGAGCACGGCCTGCGCGCGGGTGCGGGCCCGGTCCGGATCGAGCATGTACTGGCCGAACAGCAGCGCGGCCCCGGAGACGGCGGCCGTGTGCGCGCTCGGGGGTTCGGCGGCGGTGAGCACCCGTTCGGCCTCGCGCACGCCCTCCGCCGCCCGGCCGGCCATCACCAGCACATCGCTGAGCAGACAACGCAATTCGACGACCAGGTCCTCCGGCAGCGACCGTTCCAGGGTCGAGCGGGCGAGGGTGATCGCGGCGTCCAGCCGCCCGGCGGCCACCAGATTGCGCACGGCCGCCACGGCGTGGGCGTTGCGATCGAGTTCGGCGCGCCCGGTCCGGGGTGCGGGCGTTCTGCGGTCGGCGTGCCGGGGGGAGCGCTCGCGAATGCGGCGGGCGTCGTCGAGCAGGGTCACCCGCGCCGCGACGGGCAGCAGCCGCTCGAGCGCGCGCGGCACGATCTCGTTGGGGAAGGCCAGCCGGTCGTCGTCGGAGACGAGCAGTTCCGCGGCGAGCGCCTCGGTGAGCGCGGGCAGCACGCCGACGGTGGTCTCGTCGAGCAGTTCCAGGGCTTCGGCGAGTTCGAAGGAGGGGCCGAGCACCGCGCCCGCGCGCAACAGCTGGCGGCATTTCTCGGAATGCTCACGCAGCCAGGCCCGCACGGTCGCGAGGACCCGCTCCGGCAAGGCGGCCGAGCGCAAAGCCACACGGCCGCCGCGTATTTCGAGATGTCCCTCCGCGCGCAGCCCCGCCGCGAGATCCACGATCAGGCGGGGATTGCCGTTGGCGGCGGCGAGGTAGGCCGACAGCTCGTCCTCGGGCGTCGCCCCGAGCACATCGGCGGCGACCAGCGCGGCCGCCGTGTCGTCGAGCGGCCGCAACGGTACGCGGATGATCCGATCGTAGGCGTCGGCCCGTACCACGGGCCCGTAGCCGCTGGTGGGCGGCGGGTGGACCTCCAGCACCGCCGACAGCGCGACATACCCGCCCGCCGTCTCCGCGGCCCACGCCGTCGAACCCAGCAGCAGCGCCGCGGAATCCACATCGTCGGTGCCCAGCACGATCGGCCGCGCCGGATCCGCCCGCGCGAGCGCCAGCCCCTCGTGCAGCAACCGGCTCTTACCCATTCCGCGTGCCCCGTCGATCACGAGCACCCGCCCGAAATCCCCACTGGCCTCGGCCAGGAATTCGCGTATCTTCTCGATCTCCGCCGCGCGGCCGTGCAGCCGATCGGGCCCACGGCGAGCCCCCCAGTCCTCCAACGCTGCCCCCTTCGTGCGGTCCGGCAGGCTCGTTTCCGTCTCCTGGCCACAGCACTCGGGAACCAGGAAGAGTGGCGAGCCACGATGCCTGCCCGGTGGTCCGCCGTAGCGGACATTTCGCCCCGGGCGGACTCTATCACCGGACCGGTGGGTCGGCCAGTCGAATGCCTTTGTGCCAGTGGCCATTCGGTGACACGAGGCCCGGAGAACCGGGGGCGGACAATTGTTCGATATCTATCGAAGTATCGTGTATGATCATGACGTCATCAGCACTCGTGACGGTGCGGGTAGCCGAGGGTCTCGTCGCTGGGCGAGCCGACGGAGGCGTTGTCTCCTTCCTCGGAATACCCTATGCCGCAGCCCCTTTCGGCCCCCGCCGCTTCCAGCCGCCCCAGCCCCCATCCGCCTGGGACGGCACCCGCGAAGCCTTCGCCCACGGCCCCGCCGCCCCTCAGCCCGCGACGTTGCCCTTCGTCGGCGCGGCGGCACCCCGAGCCGTCACCTGGGGCACGGACTGCTTGACCCTGAACATCCGAACGCCCGATATCGGCGCGGTGGGCCTACCGGTGATGGTCTACGTGCACGGCGGCGGGTACGTCTGCGGGACGAGCGCGGACCCGCGCACCGACGGAACGGCCTTCGCCCGCGACGGCGTGGTGTTCGTGAGCCTGAACTACCGGCTGGGCGTGGACGGTTTCCTGCCGCTGCCCGGAGTGCCGACGAATCTCGGTCTGCGCGACCAGCTTTTCGCGTTGCGGTGGGTGCGGGAGAACATCGCCGGGTTCGGTGGGGATCCGGACAATGTCACGGTGTTCGGGAATTCGGCGGGGGCGGGGAGTTTGGGGGCTTATGCGGGATCTCCCGCGGCGGCGGGATTGTTTCGCCGGATGATTCTCCAGAGCGGTCCGTTCGGGCTGGTGTCGGATGCCGCCCTGGCGGCGTCGTTGATCTCGGGGATCACGCGCGAGCTGGGCGATGAGCCCGCACGTCTTCCCTTGGCGGAGCTGTACACTCGCCACCTGGCATTGAACGAGAGCTTCCGGGATACCGATCGCTGGGGGCCGACGAGTTACTTCTTCACGCCCTATATGCCTACGGTCGACGGGGACATCGTGCCTACGGCCGAATTCCGGGGACGCATCCCTTCGTCGATCGATGTCCTGCTCGGAACCACTCGCGAAGAATCCCGCCTGTTCCTCCTCCCCAACAATGTCCTCGCCGAAGCCGGCCCCGAACAAGTTTGCCTGGCCGGGGAGGCTTACTCCCTTCCCCTCCCCGATTCCCTCCCGCCCGCCGACCAACTGACGACGATCATCACCGACGGCCTGTTCCGCCGACCCGCCGTCGACTTGGCTCGCGCTCACTCCGATACCGGTGGACGAACATTCACCTACGACTTCGCCTGGCGCGCAGACGATCTGGTGGGCGCGACCCACACGCTGGAGTTGCCGTTCCTGTTCGATCGGCTGGGCGCGGAGGCTGTGCGGGGGTTGGTGGGGGCGAATCCGCCGTGGGAGTTGTCGCGGGTTATGCGGAAGGCGTGGATCGATTTCGCGGCGACGGGGGATCCGGGGTGGGGGCGGTATGAGGGTGGGGAGCGGTGGGTCATGGTGTTCGATTCGGAGTCCAGGACCCAACGACATCCGGCTTGAATCAGGTGTGCCGCCAAGCGGCGCCCGGAAGGTCGAAACTTTCCGAACCCCGTTCGAGGCTCGCACCGTCGCCGTCGGTGATACGGCCGATGACATGCAGACTCAGGCCCACGTCAGCGCATTCGGCGGCAACCGAGTCGACCGCGTCGGCGTCGACGGTCGCCACCAACTCGAAGTCGACCGAATCACCGAATACGAGATTCTCCACATCGCATGCCAGATGGGTGGCCGCGTCCCGCACCGCGTCGTCGATCGGCAGCAGATGGTCCTCGACGACGGCGGCGACGCCACTGCCGTGGGCGAGTGTCTCGATCGCGCCTTTGAGCCCGTCCGACGTATCGATACAGGACGTGACTCCCCGATGGCGCGCGAAGATCCGCCCGTGCGCCACTCGCGGCGCGACTCGTCGCCACTTGTGCAGGACCCCCGAGTACTTCGGATCGGACAGGTTCACCCCGGCATTGGCGAGTTTCATCGCGCTGCCCGCCAGACCCGTCGGCCCCGTAAGACACAGCAGCTGCCCGGGTCGAGCGCCCGCACGGGTGAGCATATTGTCGGGCTCGACGACACCGAACGCGCTGGCGGACAGGATGATTCGTTCCGCGCTCCCGATGTCCCCGCCGACGTTCAGCGCGCCTCCCGCGCGGGCGCCGTCGCGGATACCCTCGATCAACTCGGCGAAATCGCTGTCGGGAAGATCCTTCGGGTACCGCACGACCGACAGCAGACCGAGCGGCGCGGCGCCCATTGCCGCGATGTCGCTGATATTCGCTCCGGCCAAATACCAGCCTATGTCGTAATTCGTGAGAAATCCCTTTTCGTAAAGGCTGAACTTGGGGCCCCGGACGTAATCCGAGCCGGCCACGAGAACCTGGTCACCGGTCAGCCGGAAGGCCGCACAATCATCCTGTGCACCCGCGCCGAGCAGCAGTTCCGCGACGGACCCGTTGGTGAGGGTCGTGCTGGCCTTCTCTTCCCCCATGGCGGGCACGACTATCTGCGCGATCTTCGATGGCTCGTCCAGTGTTCCCGAGGTCACGGTCCGCACGGTCACAACATCACTCCTTCGGTGGCAGCGCCGACTGTCCAGCGTTGCATCGTCTCGTAAAAGATGTCTTGTCTGATCGCGACCGCCCAGTCGCATTCCTCCGGGGGAATTGCGACCATCGCCCCGGCCACGACTCTGAAATACTGGTTGATCATGCGTTGCTGGGGTGGTGCTACGAAGAATCGCTCCCCGTCTGCGGCAAGATAGTACGACGAGTGGCCCAGATACAAATCGATAACGTCCTGCCAACTGTCCAGTGGGTGCGGTCTGAGGTTGTCGTTGGTCATACGTCTGACAATGGGTTCCAGGGAAAGCGGCAATACGTGCACGTGCGCGTGACTGATGCACGCGGTCGGCATCGTCGCTGTCGATCCGTGCTCGAGTACGGTGAATCTCCCGAAGATCTGCGCATACCTCTGGAGGAAGTCATGGAGAAACGTCTCGAAGTCGCTGTCCGGATCCGCTATGGCGTCGGCGGCGCTGAAATAATGGGCCCTGGGGCAGGCGAGTACGTGACCCACCATCAACGGGGAAAGATCAACCACGGCGACGCTGCCTGCGCTTTCGGCAAGGCGTCGATCGATCTTCGGTAAGTAGGTGCGAGTGAACTCCGTATCGATCGCCCCTGAGAACTCGGCGCAAAGGTCCGATCTGTCGCATCGTTCGGTTGTCCCCACCGGGTGAGTTTAACACTTGTTGCCGTGGTCGCCGTGTGAAAAGTATTGTGGGACAGGCGTTCCAGTCGGATGAAAGAACATCCACGACAACCGGTCGGTCCGGTATGGTCAAGGTCGCTGGACCGAAACACGGCTCCGGTAGAATTCCCGCCCGCGCCCCTCGAAACGAACTGCTGGGAACCGAAGTTGGCGGGTATCACTATGAAGGCAAGGACTGCGGCCATATGGGACAAGGGCATCGCCACGCTGGCTTTGGCGGTGCTGGCGGCGAAGAATCAAGGGTTTCCCGACCAGAGGTTCTGGACGGAATTGAAGGCGCCGGCACTGGTGCCAGGGCTTTTGATCGTCGCCGCCGTCTTCACCCTGGGTCCCTTCGCGGCGCGAGCCCAGCGCAGTCTGGTCCATCGGCGCACCCAGTTGCAGCGTGAGGTATTCGTCCAGCTGGGAAAGATGATCCGGGAAGCGGATCGCGTCGTGGACGGATTTCGCTTCGAGGACCTCGGATTGCATGCCTGGCAGGTGAGGCGGACACGAGGGTGGTTCGGGGCGAAGTATCTGCAGCGGGTTGCCGTGTACCGGCTGGGCGGCACTGTGGTGCTCCGGAAGTTCGACCCCCGATACGGTCAGGGTGTTGTGGGGATGTGCTGGGAACGTAACGCGGAAGCCGATTGCGATGTGGAAAGCCTCGCGTCGAAGGTGCCTACCGAGAAAGACTTCGAAGCCTTGAGAGCCCGGGAGGGAGACTCCGCAGTAATGAAATTGTCGTGGAAACAGTTCGCGCAGGTACGGCACCGCGGCGCGGTCTTCGCGTCGCCGATACGAGACGACAACAACAATTTTCGTGGATGTCTCAGCCTCGACGCGAGTACCGGGCACGCGGCGCTCGCGGGCTCGAGTGTGCCCGATCTGCTTCACGAATTGGCGGGACGGATGCAGGCGCACGGATTCGACGAGATCTGACATGGACAGTGACACCTTGGCCTGGTACGAGTCCCACGCCGAGAATTACGTCGAGCGCACGGAGTCCCTCCGATTCTTCGACGGTTTGGAGCGAGACCTGCTGAGTTTCGCGGAATTGCTGCGGCCCGGCTCGATCGTCGTCGATCTCGGCTCCGGTAGCGGTCGCGACGCGCGATTCCTCGCCGGACTGGGTCACACGGTAGTGGCCATCGACGCGAGCGCCGGGTTACTGCGTCGTTGCCTGGCGGGGCCGCAGGTTCCGGAGCGGATACACGGGGTCAATGCGGATATGCTGGCGCTTCCCGTGGCGGAGCAATCGGTGGGCGGAATATGGGCCTGCGGGAGCTTGCTGCACCTGACTCGCGAGGAAATACCGAGAGTGATCGGTCGCTGCTTCGAGATACTCGAGGCGGGCGCGCCTATCGGGTGGAGTATGAAAGAGGGCGACGGCAGCGAGCGTCGTCCGGACGGACGGCTTTTCACATATACGAACAAGCACGAGATGTGTACTTGGCTCCAGGGTGCCGGATTCAGCCTTGTCGACTCGTTGGGGCCGGTACGAAACGAATGGCTTCTGGTTCTGGCCGTGCGGCCGCGAGCCGCTCAACTCCACGAATCAGGATCGCAATCGTCGAAGACGCGGCGAATGCCGCCGCGAGGGTCGGGAACATCGCCGTGCCACCGCGGAATGATGTGAAGATGTAGGTGAGGGACTGTCCGCCCGGCCGCGGAGCCGTCGTTGACTCCTATGGTGAAGCCATCGGGCTGGTAAAGGTTGTCCAGCGTCGTCTTCACCGAGTGGGCGAGGAGGTGCAGGTCACGCGCTTCGCGGTCGGTCATGTCGAAGAATGACAAAATATGACGGAACGGAACTATTTCGATGTGCCCCTTGCTGGCCGGGAAGTTGTCCCACCGGGCGTACATCGTTCCTCGCGTGCGAACGACCGTATTGACCGAAGGGTCGGCGTGTCGGCAGAAGATGCACGAAGGATCGGGCGGTGGGCTCGTGCCGTTCGACGAATGACGGACCGATCGGTCCGTGATACCCGGAAAGTCGAGCGGGAGCATGAGTTGTTGCGGGCCTGCAGGTTTCGGTGCCACTGTTCGTTCGCTCCGCGACATGATCGGCGTCCTACCCTTGGTGTTCGCTGTCGTTTCCGACTGTAAGAGGTTCCGCGCCATTAGAATCCGCGTGTGGGGATTCAATCAAGCGGGACGGGGGCATGTCTTGTCGTTGCCGTCGACGGGGGTGTCGCGACGGGCAAGTCATCAGTATGCACGACAGTGGCCCGCCGACTCGGCGTGCCGTATTTCAACGCGGGATTGTTGTATCGGGCCCTTGCGCTCTGGTGTGTTCGCGCCGGCCTGCCCCTCGACGACGCCGAGGGCATCACATCAGCGGCGGCGCGGGACTTCCCCGTGGAGATCTCCTTGCGCGGAGGCACCACCGCCGTAGCGCTGGCGGGCGGCGACGTCACAGCCGAGTTGCAGAACGCTGCGGTGAGCAGTCGCGTGCCCGAGGTTTCGCGCCACCCCGGCGTTCGAGCCGCCATGACCGCCCGTCAGCGCGAAGTCGTTCGGCACGCCGTGTCGACGTGGGGCGGAGTCGTCATCGACGGCCGGGACGCCACCAGCGTGGTGGTGCCGGACGCCGATGTGAAGATCGTGCTCACGGTGTCCCCGCGGATTCGTTCCGAGCGAATGGGCGATGAAGGAACGGCCGCCGCTGCCGCGCACCGGGATCGACTGGATTCACTCGTCAGTGGATTCGATCGAGGAGGACCTGGCGTGACGGTCGTCGACACCAATGAATTGGACCGATCCCAAACGGTCGCGGAGGTTCTTCGGGTGATACGTATCCAGCGACCGGAGTGGCCCGGTTTAGGGTAAAAGCCCGTGTTGTGGACGTTAGGGGAGCTTACTCGAACACGAAAGCGCAGGTAGATGCGTTGGAGCAGCTGCGTCGGAAGTTGCCCGACCCCAGCGTCACTGTTCCTCCGCCCATTGCGAAGCCCCGAACCGGCCGGACACGCCGACTCGGGCCTGACCAAGTTCAAGAACTCATCACCGGATATCGGAGTGGGGAGACGGTGTACCAGTTAGGCGTCCGGTTCGGTATCGAGCGGCGCACAGTCAGCGAGATCCTCCACCGTAACAACGTGCCGATGCGCCGCCGGGGCCTGTCCGCCGACCAGATCGATGACGCCATCCACTTGTACAACCTGGGCTGGTCCCTCGCCCGAATCGGGCAACGCCTAGGGGTCGA
The DNA here is from genome assembly GCF_053588115.1 of Nocardia sp. NPDC003482. Classification (NCBI taxonomy): domain Bacteria; kingdom Bacillati; phylum Actinomycetota; class Actinomycetes; order Mycobacteriales; family Nocardiaceae; genus Nocardia; species Nocardia sp. NPDC003482. The sequence continues at coordinate 55,391 of NZ_JBSFPI010000004.1, read as the reverse complement.
CCCGACCACCGTGTTGACCAAACTCCGGCAGTGCGGCATCCGTACCCGCGACACCCACGGACGTCCACGCACATGAAGCGGGGCCGGATCGACGGACGGGAACGGACGTCGCTGTCGCAGGAGGGGTTACGTCCTCGGCAGCGGTGGCTTGGCAGGAACTTTCTGGCCGGACTCCGTTAAACGGCAGGGCCGATCATTTCTCGAAGTCCTAGTGCCGGGCTGTACATCAGAATTATCTCCCACGTTAAAGATTCGCGTCCTTCTCGTCAGTTAGATCGAGCACAAGGGCATGCAGCGTAGACGTGTCGACGACGGGCAGAGCCGAAACTGGGATCTCCAACGTGGAGATCGACCATGCGCGCGCCAGCAATTGTTTGCTCGATCTCCCGCAACCGCATAGTCCCGAACGTGCCAGCGCCCCCGAGCTTTCTGAGGTGAGCTCAATGGCCTCGCACCGTTCTTCGGTACCTGCGACGACATCAGCGATCGCGGTGAGTATCTCGGCCTGTTGGTTCGAATCGGTGATGGTGTGGGCGAGGGTTTCGGCGTGTTCGGTAAGTCGGGCTGCGTGTTCGGGATCGGTCGCGGCCACCGCCCGGACGATCCTGATGAGTGCCTTGGCCTGCCGGTTCGGGTTGGCGATGGTACGGGCGATGGTTTCGGCGCGTTTGGGATTGGTCTGGGCCACCACCCGGGCGATTATGGCGAGCGCGTTGGCTCGAGAGGTTGGGTTGGTGATGGTGTGGGCGATGGTTTCGGCGCGTTCGGTGAGTCGAGTTGCGCGTTCAGGGTCGGTGCCAGCTACCGCCTCGGTGATTCCGATGAGTGAAGAACTCTGCCAAAGCGGGTCGGTGATGGTGTCCGTGATTGCTTCAGCGCGTTTGGGATTGGTCTGGGCCACCACCCGGGCGATTGCGGCGAGTGCCTTGGCCTGCCGGTTCGGGTTGGCGATGGTACGGGCGATGGTTTCGGCGCGTTGGGGATTGGTCTGGGCCACCACCCGGGCGATTATGGCGAGCGCGTTGGCCTGCCCGTACGGGTCGGTGATGGTGTGGACGATGGTTTCGGCGCGGTCGGCGAGTCGGGCTGCGCGTTCGGGATCGATCGCGGCCACCACCTCAAGGATGCTGACGAGTGCGTTGCCTCGTGTGGTCGGGTTGGTGATGGTGTGGACGATGGTTTCGGCGCGGTCGGCGAGTCGGGCTGCGCGTTCGGGATCGGTCTGGGCTGCTGCAAGGGCGATTTCCGTGAGTGTCTCGGCCTGCAAAAAACCGTCGGTGATGGTGTCCGCGATGGTTTCGGCGCGTTCGGGATCGGTCTGGCCCACCGCGTAGACGATATTTTGAAGCACATTGTCGTGTTGGTTCGGGTCGGTGATGGTGTGGGCGATGGTCTCGGCCCGTTCGGTCAGCCGAGCCGTGCATTCAGGATCGGACCCAGCTACTGCTTTGATGAATTCGGCAAGCACGTGGACTTGATGGCTGGGGTTGGTAATGGTGTGGGCGAGGGTTTCGGCGTGTTCGGTGAGTCGGGCGGCGCGTTCGGGATCGGTCCGGACCACCACTCGGGCGATCGTGGCGAGCGCCTTGGTCTGCAGGTCAGGATCGGTGATGGTGTAGGCGATGGTCTCGGCATGTTCGGTGAGTCGAGCAGCGTGTTCGGGATCGGTCGGGGCCACCATCTCGATGATGCTGACGAGTGCGCTGACCCGCTGGTAAGGGTCGCCGATGGCGTGCGTGATGATCTCAGCGCGTTCGGGATTGGTTCGGACCACCACTCGGGCGGTTGCGGCGAGTGCCTCGGCCTGCCGCTTCGAGTCGGTGATGGTGCGGGCGATGGTCTCGGCGCGTTCGGGATCGGTCTGGCCCACCGCGTAGACGATATTTCGAAACGCGCTGTCGTGCTGGCGAGGGTGGGTGATGGTGTGGGCGATGGTCTCGGCGTGTTCGGTGAGTCGGGCCGCGTGTTCGGGATCGGTCTGGGCCACCGCGCGGGCGATCGTGGTGAGTGCCCCAGCTTGTTGGTGCGGGTTGGTGATGGTGTGGGCGATGGTCTCGGCGTGTTCGGTGAGTCGGGCCGCGTGTTCGGGATCGGTCCGGACCACCGCGCGGGCGATCGTGGTGAGGGCCTCGACCTGCCGGTTTGGGTCGGTGATGGTGTGGGCGATGGTTTCGGCGCGTTCGGTTAGTCGAGTTGCGCGTTCAGGGTCGGTGCCAGCTACCGCCTCGGTGATTCCGATGAGTGAAGAACCTTGCCAATGCGGGTCAGTGATGGTGTCCGTGATTGCTTCAGCGCGTTCGGGATCGGTCTGGGCCACCACTGCGACGATTCTGCCGAGTACCGCGGCTTGTTGGTGGGGGTCGGTGATGGTGTAGGCGAGGGTTTCGGCGCGTTCGGTGAGTCGGGTCGCGCGTCTGGGATCGGTCGCGGCCACCTCCCGGGCGATTGCAGCGAGCGCATCGCCCCTCTGACGTGGAGTGGAGTAGGAGTGAGCTAGGTCTTCTGCGCGGTCATATTGACCAAGAAGCGCCATCACGATCAGCAACCGGGTCGGAATGTTGTCGTTGCGACTGTGGAGGCGATCGCGATAGCGAGCCAGGCGTGCGGTGCTGAGGAGGTCAGGGTCGGGTTGGTTGCAGATATGTTGTTGTACCGTGCGGATCTCACTCAATGCGGTGGCATCGCCCCCTGTGCGCATACGCATCCGACTGTGACGAGCTGTATCGAGCGCCGCCGCGACCATCCGGGTCAAATCGTGGTGTCTGTCTAGGACTGAGAAGTAGCGGCGCAATAGGAAGTCGGGAGTGTCGGTCGGCCATGCCTGGTCTCGGTAGTGGTCGGCCCAGGCGTGGAGCCGGCTCATACCCGCGGTGAGGTGTCGCGTGCCGAGTCGTTCCTCAGCGGTGCGTTGCAGCGTTTCGTGGGCCAGCACGTACACCGGGTCACTGTGTCCGCCAGACCGCGGCGATGCCGTCGTCGTGCGGGTACGGAAACTGCGGCCGGCCACCGCGCGCAGTAGGCCGTCGATCTCGTAGGGCGCCATGCCGGAGAGTTCGGTGAGTTCGGATGCAGTGAGGCCATTGGCGGCGGTGATCAGCGTGAGCAGGTCACGGTGCTGGTCGGGTCCACCAAGCAACGCATCGAGTTCGGCGACAGCTTTGGCTTGGACGTCCGCGGCGAATGGTGATGAGGTGAGCGGATAAGGCTCGGTAGCTGTCAGCGGGTGACCATGCGGGATGGGCAGGGCGGGGCCGTGACGGCTGGCTACGACGACCCGCAGATTGGGCTCCGGCCTTGTCGGCAGCAGCGTGACGATCGGTGGTGTACCGGTGTCCTCGTCCAATCCGTCGACCACGAGCACCAACCGTCGTCCGGCTTCAGCTTCGCGGCGTGCGGCGAGGGTGAGGAGTTCGTTGCGCAGCCCGTCGCGATTGATCGTGGCGGCGGCGATGAGGGATCGTTGGTCCGGCAGCAGAACGGCGAGTTGATCCAGGACAGCAGCGGTGAACGCGTTGTGGTCGTTCTGATCGGCGAGGCGGTCGGTGATGAAGAACCCGATCGCCGTTATGTCGGCTGGAGGGAACAGCGTGAACCACGACAACAAAGCCGATTTACCCGCCCACGGCTCGGCCCTGATCCACATATACGGTTGCTCTCCGCGGCAGAAATCGACCACATCATCGAGTTCGTCCTGCCGATCTCGCAGTCCATCGACCGGGGCGAGGAACTCGCGCACCTGAGACACATACAGCGACCTGCCGGTGAGCAGCGCCCCGTTCGACACAACGCCGATCTCGTAACGGTTGTCTGTGTGATGAATCGACAGATCCCGCCCGGCTTTCACCCGGTCGAAGTCGTAGATCGGCGCGACGGGCCGTCGAGCCTGGTCGTTCATGGGTGTGTGGGATTATCAACGCCGGTGCGGATGTCCTCGAAGGACATGTCACCGCCGGAACGTACCCTGGCTGCTCTGATCCCCGTGCCCGTCGAGCGGACTCCTTTGACCCGTAGCCCCCTTTCGGTTTTCACGTTCCGCAGATCGACACCGATCGCCAGCTCCCGGTCGGTGGAGGGTGCATGCTGGACCCACAGCGAAACTGCGAACACACCCACGGTCAGCGCGACGACGGCGACCCATGCCCAGACCGAGTGATTCGCGCCGGTTGCATAGTTCACCGCCACCGCCAGCCCCGTGGCCAGCACTGCCGTCGCGGCAGTGGGCATCACCACCCGCAACAATGTCTGTCCTGAAGTCACACAACCTCCCGCCCAAAGTAGTGAGATCGATCCTCACAGCTCCACGCCGAGAAAGCCAGCCAGCATCACCGACGCCGACCATCAAGGCTCGGCTGAATTTCCCGCTTGAGCGGCAGACTCCGACAGCTTTCCAGAGACGACCGCCCGAAATGGTCGACGCCGCAGGTGATTCGATACCCAGGCGCAACGTCCCGATGCGCCGACGCGGCCTGTCCCCGACCAGACCGGCGAGGCGATCCACTTCTACTGTCTCGGTTGGACACTGACACAAGTCGGAAAACACGGGGCAGTCCCCACTTCGCCGTCGACCTAACCACCCATTAGCAGTCGTTCGACTGCGGCCAAACGCGGTCCCGGGCCGGTCGGGCATTGCAGACCGGCGGCCAGCCGATGCCCAGAAACCCCGCACTATCCAGGCTGGTGTGCTGCCAACGGTTGCAGGAGGGCGCAAACCGCCTGTGCCGCAGTTCGGTTCAGGTTGCACGCAGGAGAATGTGGCACGCCTACGCTGACACCAAATACGCCTGCGAAGGCCGTGCGCAGGCATGCCCGGCCGATTCCGTCGCTGTTACTCGCTGGCGTGTTCCCGCGTGCCCTCGATCACCGCGTCCACACAGCACTGCAGCACTATCATGTCGAGTGCAACAACCTGATCTAGATCGACTTCCACCGCGTTGTCCATCGTCGTGTACACCATGATGCCTGCCCAAAACCGCTTAATGGCCTTCAAGATCTCCACTGCCTCGACGAACAGATCGGTATCTAGCCGCTCCTCCGGATCGACGATGTACTTGATGAGCTCGTGGGTGACCGCGTGCCGATGGGTATAGATATCGTCCAACCGGTCCGCCTGCGCCATGGTGATGGCTTCGGACTCGACCAGCCAGAGCAGCGAGGCCCGAAACTTGTTCTTCGGTGCTAGATCCAGCACGTTGCGGCGGTAGGCGTCCTCGTTGACGATGCTGCGGCCGGAGTCATCGCAGCCCACACTGTAGAATTCTCGAACCTCGTCGAGCACAACCAGTTTCAGCCGCTCATGAAGCATCTGGAGCAGGCCGGCGAACATCAAGGCGAAACGGATGTTCTCTGGTCGCAGCTTGGCTTCGAGTGCCCGCTTATATCCCTCCGGATCGTCAGCAAATCCCACTGACTCAGTGTGCCGAAGCTGGCGGTGATCGGCATCAGAATTTGGTGGCGGCCATTGCCGCCGAGCCCATGGATCAGCTACGGCAGATCATCGCCGCCGGGAGAGAGTGCCTTTCGCACTCAATCAATACTGAGCCGAAGCGAAACTCCGGCAGCGCGGCATCCCTACCCGCGACACCTCCGGACGTCCACGCTCATGAAGCGGGGCAGGATCGACGGACGGGAACGGACGTCGTTGTCGCAGGATCGCATCGTCGGCGGGGCACTGTGAACATGGGAACGGGGATGACCTGCAATTTCCTGTAGGACGGTTGGTCATCGAAGCTGATTACCAGCTGTGAATCGGGTAGATCCCGCTGGTATGGGATCCATATTTTGTCTTGCGTCAAGTTTTTGGCGTTGTTTGCCGTGGTGGATGTTGCGGGTGCGTTATCGGGTGGTGGGGATGATGAGGATGTCGCAGGGGGTGTGGCGGGCGAGTTTGATGGCGGGGGTGTCGAGGATGTGGCTGGTGGCGCGGTCGGCCCATGTGTGTGGTGTGGGTTGGGTGACGACGATGAGGTCGGCGTGTTGGGTGGTGGCTAGTTGTAGGAGTGAGTGTTGGGCTGGTTCGGGGAGGAGGTGGGTTTCGATGTGGGGTGCGCCGTGGGCGCGGGCGTGGTCTGTGGCGGTGCGCAGGATGGTGTCGGTGGGGGTGGTGCCGCGGAGTTGGTAGTCGTCGGGGCGAAGGCGGTCGAGGTCGTCGGTGAGGGTGTGCAGGTCGAGTGGGTGGTGTACGCAGGTGATCAGGAGGCGGGCGCGGCTGGCGTGGGCGAGGTCGGCGGCGTGGTCGACGGCTCGGTAGTCGCGGTCTGCGGGGTCGGTGTCGACGATGATGGTGCGTATCGGGCGGGCGGTGGGTGTGGTGTGTGGGGGGTTTTCGGGTGTGGGATGTGGGTGGCGGTGGCCGGTGAGTGTGTGGAGCCAGCGTGGGATTCGGGTGTGGTGGTGGGTGGTCATGGCTGGTCCTCGGGGTCGGGCTGGTAGGAGGGGCCGGGTGCGGTGAGGGCGAGGGCGGCTCCGGCGGCGGCGATGCCGGCCAGGGCGAGGGTGGCGTGGTGGGTGCCGGACAGGAACGCGTCGCGGGCGAAGTCGGCGAGAGGCTGGGCGACGGGTCCGGCTTTGTCGGCCACGGCCAGTGCGGCGGCCAGGGAGTCGGAGACGGGTCCGCGTGCTGGTGGGGGCAGGTGTGTGAGGGCGGGTTGGATGCGGTGGTGGTATCCGGCGGCCAGGACGCTTCCGGCGACGGCGATGCCGATCGCGGCACCGATTTCGCGGGCGGCGTCGTTGACCGCGGCGGCGATGCCGTGTTTGGCGCGGGGTGTGTCGGCGACGATGGCGGCGGTGGCCGGTGCCGCGCACAGGCCGAGTCCGGCGCTCATGATCAGCACGGGGCCGAGGAGGTAGAGGTAGGTGGTGTGGGTGTCGATGCGTGAGAGCCACACCAGTCCGGCGGCGATGACGCTCATGCCGGTGGCGGTCATGATTTTGAGTCCGGCTCGTTCGCACAGCCAGGGCGCGATGAGGGAGATGCCGACCAGGGGCCCGGCCATGGGGGCCAGCGCGAGCGCCGATTGCAGAGGGCTGTAGTCGAGGATGAGCTGGAAATATTGCACGATCAGGTAGAACAGGCCGAAGGTGACCAGGAACTGCAACGCCAGCGACACCGCTCCGGCGGCGAATCCACGGCGGACGAGCAGCCGGATCGGTAGCAGTGGGTGGGGCACGCGGGATTCGGTGAGCACGAACACCACGGTCGCGGCGAGCGCGACGGCGAGTGTGGTGAGCACCAGTGGTGAGGTCCAGCCGTGTTCGGGGGCTGCGGTGACAGCGACGACGAACACCCCGACCGCCGTAGCCGAGGACATCGCTCCGGCGACATCGACCGGTGGCCGGTCCCGGTCGCGGGATTCGGTGAGGGTGAGCGCGGCGACGACCAGGATGGTGGCGGCGGCGGTGAGTGCGACGAACACCGCCCGCCACGAGAACACCTGTAGTAGCAGGCCGGATCCGAGCAGGCCGATCACGCCGCCGGATCCGGCGACTCCGGCCCACACTCCGACCGCGCGGCCCTGTTTGTCGGCGGGAAATCCGGCGGTCAGGATCGACAGGGTCGAGGGCATCACCAGTGCCGCGCCCACCCCCGCGACCGCGCGGGCAGCGATCACCCAGGCCGGGCGGTCGGCGAACAGCGGGATGGCGGACCCGGCGGCGAAGATGACGAGCCCGGCCACCAGCACGATCCGGCGCCCGTAGCGGTCACCGACCGCGCCCCCGGACAGCACCAGGCACGCCAGTGCCAGCGTGTAGGCGTCGACCACCCACGTCAGCTGTGCTTGGGTGGCGCCGGTGGACTCCGCGATCTGCGGCAGCGCCCCGTACAGGGCGGCCATCGACGCGATCACCAACGCCACCGACACACACGACACCACCAGCGTCCACCGCTGCGCACCCGACAAGCGAGCGGGGACGGGTATCGAATCGGTCTGCGGGACAGCCACCAAACCTCCCAAGAAACGCTAACGACATTATCGTTTCGGTGATGTCGTTAGCGTAACCCCGCCCGAGGCGTGAACACCAGGGTTTGCCGGTCGGGCACAATGAGGTGTGTGAGTTCCACCCCCGCCCTCAGCGACGACGAGGCCGGTCAGCGGGTCGATCCGCGCCGGGCCCGTTCCCGCGAACGGCTCCTGGACGCGGCGACCCGGCTGCTGGCCACCGGCGGAATCCACGCGGTCACCGTGGACGCGGTCACCAAAGCCTCCAAAGTCGCCGCGACCACCCTGTACCGCAACTTCGGCAACAGCGCCGGACTGCTCGCCGCCGCGTTCGAACGCCTCCTGCCCCAGGTCGAACCGCCCACCGGCACCGGCAGCCTGCGCGAGCAACTCACCGACCTGCTCACCCGCCAAGCCACCCTCATCGACCACACCCCGATCCACCTCACCGCCCTGGTCTGGCTCGGCCTGGGCCCCACCGAACCCACCGATCCTGTCGCTCCCATCGATCCCATCGATGCGGGCGACCCAGGCCGCGGTGACGGAGAATTGCACTCGCTACGCGCCCAGGTCATCGACCGCTACCGCCAGCCGTTCGACCAACTGCTCACCAGCCCCGCCGCCCGCGCCGAACTCGGCGAGCTGGACCCCACCTACGCCATCACCCAACTCGTCGGCCCCCTGGTCTTCACCCGCCTCACCGGCATTCACCCCATCACCCCCGCCTACTGCCACCACCTCATCAACGACTTCCTCACCGCCCACACCCCACCCCGACCCAGCCACCAGCGGTAAGCCACCCGCCCGACAACACCGGACCTGGCTTGGGGCTGCTGCACGGATAGGTGACAACCGAGATGGCTTGCCGAGGGGCGGGCTTGAGAGGATGTCACTGTGCCGAAGCCGTATCCGAAGGAGTTCCGCGACGATGTGGTCCGGGTTGCCCGCAACCGCGATGACGGAGTCACGCTGGATCACCGGGGTTCCGCAGAATTCGGAGTGCCTGGAGTCGCGTTTTAGGGCCTGAACTGGGGTGACATGGGGATTGCGCCCGGGGAGCGTGTCTCTAGGCGCGGGTATCGGTGCTGGTCAGCGGGTTGGGGTGAGTTCGATGATCTGCTTGGGTGTGGCGGCGCCGAGTCGGGTGAGGAGGTCGCGTTGGGGCTTGGTCAGCTCGGTGAGGCGGCGGAACGTGCCAGCGGGGCCGGTGAAGGTGCCGATATGGAGGCGGTCGAGTTCCCGGCGGATCGTGGGCCAGGTGGTGCCGGTGCGGGTTTCGGCGATGCGGGCCAGTAGCAACGCCAGCCAGCACAGCAGCATGTGGGCGCGGATGCGTTCCTCGAGGCGGTGATAGACCGGCCGCAGATCCAGCACGCTCTTCATGTCGCGCCAGCCGCGTTCGACCTCGAGGAGTTGCTTGTAGCCGATGGCGATGTCCTCGCTGGACAGGTTGGGATCCGAGCTGCGGAGCAGGTATTTTCCGTCGAAGTTGGCTTCGGCCTTGATTTTCGCGGCATCGACGCGCAGTTTCCCTCCGGCGGTGACACGCAGGAACCGGTTCAGCCCGGGCTTGCCGGCGATCTTGCCGCGCAGCTCACCGCGCTTGAAATCGCTCAAAGCGTCGGAGCCGTCGATCATTTCGCGCAGCGCGGCCACGAGCTGTTCGCGGGTGGCGGCGTCGCGTTCGGCCGCGTCGGGGTTGAAGCAGATCACGAACCGCTCTTGTTCGCTGACCCGGACTTCCTTCACGCGCATGTTCTCCGCGACGTCGAGGTAGCGGCCTTGTCGCGACATCGCGGCTTTCACCTCCACCGATCCGGACCGCAGTTTCTCCCCGATGATGTAGTGGTGGTCGCCCCGGCGCAGGTAACGGCGGTTTTCCGCGGACGAGAACCCCCGGTCGGTGACCCAGATGATCTTCGACAGTGTCCAGTCCCGCATATCGTCTTTCACCTGCCGGATCAGTGTCTGATCCGAGGCATTGCCCGGCCAGCACCAGCAGCGCACCGGGATCCCGTCGCGGGTGACCGCCATCCCGATCACGATCTGCGGCAAGTCATCTCGTGAATCCTTCGACTTGCCCCAGGTCCGGAACCCGACGGCGTCACTGCCGGCCTCGTCGGTGCCGGGGCCGGTAACCGGGTTGCCCTTGCCGTCACGCACGATCGGATCGTCGGCGTCTTCGGTCTCGAAATACGTTGAGGTGGTGTCGAAGAACAGCAGATCCACCTCGAGATTGAGCAGCGTCGCGATCCGGTCGAACACCTGGTGTTCGAGGTCGTCTTTCACATCATGGAGCCAGTCCATCGCCCGATAGTAGGCGTCATCGGTAACCTCGCCCAGCGCATCGATGTGCACGTCGGCGCTGATCCATTCCGCGGCAGCCAGTTTCGACGACGGTGACAGCGCCCGGTTGGCGACCAGGGCGAACAGGACCCGCTCGATCGCCGAAACATCACGGCGGCGGCCACGTTTGGGCTGGCCCAGGCCCGCGATGATGGCATCTATGCCCAGCCACCGCCATAGATGATCGAGCGCGTACGCCCCACCGAACGGCCTGGAGGACACGAACGCCAACCCTTCTCCAGCCGCGCCCGCGGCCAGAGCATCGGCGGGATCGAGCAGCCGCGACAGCGACGCGACCAGCCGTTTTATCGCGTCCCGGTCCAACTCGTCCTCGCGACCGAAGGTGAACAGCACTCTCGGTGTCGCCCGGCCCTTGATCGGGTCCCACTCGCTGTGGGCCAGATGCAGATACCTGACCGTGCCGGACTTGTTGTCCCGCTTGGTCGTCTTCACGTACACGACTCCAGACCATACGACGAACCACCAGGATATCGGGCTGAAATCAGAAAATCGCGTCTCTAGGTGATTTCAGCCCGAAACCCCAGCCCCAGACCCGCGACCTGCGGATTCACACCCGAAATCCTTCCAGAACCCCTGAATTCTGCGGAACCCGGGCTGTTCCGGCTGGCCGAGGCCGCCGTCGATCATCCGGACGGCATCGTGCGTGACGTGGTGTATCCGGTGGTCGGGGAGAAGACGCTGCGGGAGCTGGTGAAAGAGGCGAAGGCCAACGATCAGGCGTTCGCGGCTCGGGTGCGCACGGTGTTGCGTAGCTCGTACTCGAACCATTATCGGCGAATGCTGCCGGCATTGTTGGCGGCGTTGGAATTTCGGTGCAACAACACCGCGTACCGGCCGGTTATGGTGGCGGTGGAGTTATTGCAGCGGTACGCCGGCATCGACGGCAAGGTCCGCTTCTATGACAGCCACGCTCTGGCCCCGCTCGATGGTATTGTGCCCAAGGCGTGGCGGGAGGCGGTGGTCGATGAGAAGGGCCGTATCGAGCGCATCGCGTACGAGTTGTGTGTGCTGGTCGCGTTGCGGGATGCGATTCGCCGCCGGGAGATCTACGTCGACGGCGGTAACCGGTGGCGCAATCCCGAAGACGATCTGCCCGGCGATTTCGACACCGCTCGCGAGGTGCATTACGCCGCGATCCGTCAGCCCCTGGATCCGACGCAGTTCATCGCCGGACTGCAGAGCGGATGAGCAAGGCCCTCAACAGGCTCGATCGGGGCCTGACTGAGGGAACCACGGGTGGGGTTCGGTTGACGCGGCGCCGTGGTGAGCAGTGGATCAGCGTGCCGAAGCTGGAAAAGCAGCCGGAGCCGGAGAACCTGGAGAAGATCAAGGCCGAGGTCGCTCGTCGCTGGGGCACCCTGGACCTGCTGGATGTGCTCAAGGACGCCGATTTCCTGACCGACTTCACCGCCGAGTTCACCTCGGTGGCGTCACGGGAGGTCATCGACCGCGACACCCTGCGTAAACGGCTGCTGCTGGATCTGTTCGCGCTGGGGACGAACATGGGGATCCGGGCGATCGTGAACACCGGTGAGCAGGAGGAGTCCGAGGCGGCGTTGCGGCATGTGCGCAGGCACTTCATCACCCGTGACAACCTGCGGCGCGCGACGACGAAGCTGGTGAACGCGACCTTCGCGGCGCGGGATCCGAACTGGTGGGGTTCGGGCACTTCGTGCGCGAGTGATTCGAAGAAGTTCGGGTCGTGGGAGTCGAACTTCATGACCCAGTATCACCAGCGGTACGGCGGGTACGGGGTGATGATCTACTGGCACGTCGAGCGCCGCAACGTGTGCATCTACTCCCAGCTCAAGTCCTGTTCGAGCTCGGAGGTGGCGGCGATGATCGAGGGATTGCTGCGGCACTGCACCGACGCGGAGATCGCCGCGAACTACGTCGACACGCACGGTGCGTCGGTCGTGGGGTTCGCGTTCACCGAACTGCTGGGATTCAAGCTGCTGCCCAGGATGAAGAACATCGGGTCGATCCGGTTGTACCGGCCCGACGACGCGGGCGTCTACGGTGAGCTGGGACCGGTGCTGACCCGACCGATCCGGTGGGATCTCATCGCCCAGCAGTACGACCAGATGGTCAAATACGCCACCGCCCTACGGCTCGGGACCGCCGAGAGTGAGTCGATCCTGCGGCGGTTCACCCGCGGAGGCCCGAAACACCCCACCTACCAGGCCCTCGAGGAACTGGGCAGAGCGGTGCGCACAATCTTCGCCTGCGAGTATTTGGCATCAGAAGAACTCAGGAGAGAGATCAACTCCGGGTTGCAGGTGGTGGAGAATTGGAACTCCGCCAACGCAGTTGTCTTCTACGGCAAGGACTCCCAGCTCACCGGTGCCGACCGCGAGCACGCCGAGGTGTCGATGCTCGCGTTGCACCTACTGCAATCGGCGCTGGTGCACGTCAATACCTTGCTGCTACAAGCGGTATTGGAGGATCCGGAGTTCCACGATCTGGTCGGCGACACCGAGCGGCGGGCGCTCTCGCCGCTGTTCTGGTCCAACATCAACCCCTACGGCCGGTTCCGGCTCGACATGAACACCCGCCTGGACCTGTCCCGTGAGCGTGTAGCCGGATGATGGACCACTCGGCTCAGGTGTGCGGGCCGGTTGCCGGTGCGGGGCGCAGGACTTCGCCGGAGAGTTCGGCGACGACTGCGCGCAGGCGGGTCAGCTCGCCGAGTCCGGCCGCAGTGGCGGTGTAGACGCGGCGGACGCGGCCGTCGACGACGTGCTCGGTCGAGGTGAGCAGTCCGGCGTTCTCGAGCCGGTGCAGCAGCGGGTAGAGGGTGCCCGGTGAGATGGGGTAGCCGTGGTGGGCCAGTTCTTCGGCCATCCACGCCCCGTAGACCTCTTGTTCGGCGGCGTGGTGCAGCACGTGCACCGGTACCGCGCCGCGCAGCAACTCCCGCACCAGATCCATATCGACACACGATATCGTATTACAAGAAAAGCCAGCTAGACCGACGTTCTTCTCGGGGATCGCGTGAGGTTGCCGGCCCCCGAATCGTGCCGGGGACGCGGAATCGTTCATCGGCGGTTCGTGTATTGGTTCCCGATTACATCGAGTGCCTGGCAGCGCCTGGCGATATCGTCTGGCGATGTCGGAGGACGATAGATCTGCGAGGCTGTTGTGGCCGAGGGAAGCGACGCGCCGTTGCGTGAGCTCGAGCAGGCTTTGCGCATCCTTATCAACCGATTGGGCGCGCGTGTTCCCGAGGCCAGCCCGGCCCGGATCTCGCGGGCCTGGTACATCAGGTGCATGGCAGCTTGAACGCGACCGCTCGCGTGGATGCGCATCTGATCGCGTTGACCGAGCGCAGGGTCCTCGAGATCCTGCGCGGCCGTCAGCCGGTGGGGTGAGCGGGGGTGGTATCGGACCGGTCCTCTCCGACAGTGGGCCTGCTACCCCAGGCGCGGTGTCGGGTGGCTGCTGGTGGGTGGGACGGGTCAGCAGCGGGCGCGAGTCAGGCGGTGTCGCACACCGTAGGCGATAGCGCCCAGGGCGAGCACGGCTGCACCGGAGAGCACCGAGGTGAGCGGCAGGGCAAAGGCCAGCACGACACATCCGAGGCTGCCCAGGACGGGCAGGATACGCGGGGGCCGTCCTTCTTCGGAAGTCAGAGTCCAGGCGGCGGCGTTGGCGATGGCGTAGTAGACCAGCACGCCGAAGGAGGAGAAGCCGATCGCGCCCCGCACATCGAGGGTGGCGACCAGGACGATCACGACGACACCGACAGCGATCTCCGCGTGATGGGGCACATCGAAGCGCGGATGCACCGCTGCCAGTTGAGGCGGCAGATGCCGGTCACGGGCCATGGCGAAGGTCGTGCGCGAGACGCCGAGGATCAGTGCCAGCAGTGATCCGAGTGCCGCGACCGCCGCGCCGACCCGCACGACCGGCACCAGGGCGGGCGCACCGGCCGCGCGCGCGGTGTCGGCCAAAGGTGCTGCGGCGGTGCCCAATCCATGCGGGCCGAGCACGGCCAGCGTGGCGATGGCGACCAGGGCGTACACGACCAGCGTGATGCCCAGGGCGAGCGGAATCGCGCGGGGGATGGTGCGGGCCGGATCCCGGACTTCCTCCCCCAGGGTCGCGATGCGCGCGTACCCGGCGAAGGCGAAGAACAACAGTCCGGCCGCCTGCAAGACACCGCGCACCGAGGCATCCGAACCGATCGCCAGATGCCCGGGCGCGGCGGCGGAGGAGGTGAGCGCGGCGACCACGACGGCGGCCAGCACGGCCAGCACGACCGCGACGATGACCCGGGTCAGCAGCGCCGATTTCTGCACGCCACGGTAGTTGACCACGGTCAGCGCCACCACCGCGGCGACCGCGACCGCATGGGCCTGTCCCGGCCAGGCATACGCGCCGACGGTCAGCGCCATGGCCGCGCAGGAGGCGGTCTTGCCGACCACGAATCCCCATCCGGCCAGATAACCCCAGAACTCACCGAGGCGTTCGCGGCCGTAGACATAGGTGCCGCCCGATGCTGGGTAGCGGGCCGCCAGTCGCGCCGACGCGGTGGCGTTGCAGTAGGCGACCATGGCCGCGATCGCCAGTCCGAGCAGCAGTCCCGACCCGGCCGCGGCGGCCGCCGGCGCCAGCGCGGCGAAGATGCCCGCACCGATCATCGAGCCGAGCCCGATCACGACCGCGTCGCCGACCCCGAGCCGACGCTGTAGCTGGGTATCGGCCTGATTCGACGTCGGCATGGTGGACACACTCTCTCCCCGGAATCGTATGGAAGGGACGGCTGTGACGATATCCGATATCGGCGGGCGATACTGCGCAGGGCACGTACTGTTCACCGGCTCGTCGATCCGCGCCGCCCGGCCAGAGCTGGGGTCAGTGGGTGCGGGCGCCGGGTTTGCCCGGTGAGATGGTGTCGGGGCGGCGGGCCAGGGGCAACAGCCGGTGGTCGGGGGTGAAGAGCCGGTGCACCAGTCCCAGGGCGATGACGACGGTGGTGGCCGCGACCGCGCCCAGGATCAGAAACATCACCACCGCTTGCACGAGAACCGCTTGCACGGGCGGGACGCCGGCGAGGATGAGGCCTGTCATCGCCCCGGGCAGGAATACCAGCCCGGTCGCCTTGGTGGTCTCGATCTGCGGGGACAGGGCCGAGCGCAGCGCGGTGCGCACATACGGGGTGGCGGCCTGGCGGGAAGGCTGGCCGAGGGCGAGACGGGCCTCGACCTCGTCGCGTTTGTCGCGCAGTTCGTCGACCAGGCGTCGCGCGACCAGGACGGTGGCGGTCATCGAATTGCCGATCATCATGCCTGCGATCGGGACCAGGGTGCGGCCCTGCAGCGGGAACACCCGCAATCCGAAGATCACCCCGAGCGTGATGACCGCGGCCGCGGCGAACGCGGTGATCGCCAGCGTCGCGAGCCGTGGCACTTCCGGAGCGCGGCGGCGGGCGACATCACCGGAGTAGGCGATCATGGCGGCAGTCCACGCCCACGACCACCACAGCGACCGGCCCGGTTCCAGCAGCAGCGCCAGCGCCGCGCCGACCAGCAGCAGTTGTACCAGTGCGCGGGCCGCCGACCACAGAATCTGCCGTTCCAGGCCCAGTCGCTGCCACAGCGAGATTCCGGCGGCGACCACCACCAGCGCCAGAGAGGTCGCCAGTCCACCCCACCCGACCGCTCCGTTCATTGTGCGGCCTCCTCGATGTCGGGTCCCAGTGACGGTTCGATGCCCCGGCTGTGGCCGTGGTCGATGCGCAGGACCCGGTCGGCGATGCGCCGTACCTGTGCCGGGTCGTGACTGACCCACAGGACGCTCATCCCGGCGTCGGCCAGCTCGCGCACCGCCTGCTCGATCACCCGCGCCGCCGCCGCATCCTCGGACGAGGTGGGCTCGTCGAGCAGCAGTACCTGCGGGTCCGTGATCAGCGTGCGGGCCAAGCACATTCGCTGCGCCTCCCCGCCCGAGAGCGCGGTCGCGTCGCGGTCGAGCCAGGATCCGGTCAACGCCACCCGCGCCAGCACCTGCTCCATCCGCGCCTCGCTCGCGTGCGGATCGGCGACCCGAAGATTCTCGGCCACCGTGCCGGGAAACGGCGTCGGCCGCTGAAAACACATGCCCACCCGACGTCGCAGCCGCAACGGATCCAGCCCGGCCAGGTTCTCGCCGCGAAACAGCACCCGTCCCGCCGTGGGCACCTCGAGCCGATTACACAGGCGCAGCATCGTCGACTTGCCCGACCCCGACGGCCCGAACACCGCCGTGACCCCGCCTTCCGGGATCACCGCAGCGAACCCGTCGAGGGCACGCACTCCCTCGCGCTCGACCACGACTTCCTCGAACGCGAACAACGCCTCCGCCACCCGCACCACCTCCATCCGAACCTCGGGCTACGGCAGCCGATATCGGATACCGATATATCAACCAACCGTAGTACCTGGCAGTGCACGGTCGCATCCGCGCAGCGGGAACCGCGCGTGCGTCGATCTCCACGGCCCGGAACTCTCAGTACATCGACAGGAAACGAGTACCCGATTTCGCTGTGCGAGGGCACTACCATCACCGACTGTATCGGCAGGCGATATCGATGGCCGATGCATTGTCTCGGCCGGTGAGAGGGCTGATGGAGATGGACACTTCTGCTGACGATCCACCTGCCCAACACGGGCAACGTGTGTTTCGGCGCGGAGATCGCCTACCTGCTGTTGTGGGCCGCCACCACTCGCGGCGCACCGCCGGCCGTGCAGATGCTGCGCCGGCTCGTCGCCGCGCTGTGCGTGCTCCTGATCGGCGGCTTCATCACCGTACTCGCACTCGGAGGCGGCGCCGGAGAACGCTACAGCCATACCGGATAGACCCGCGCGCCCCCTCGATCCCGCCGCATGGAATGGGTACGCTCAGGATATATATCGGTAAGCGATATCGGGAGGCGATTGATGATGGTCGATCGGTCGTGGTGGGTGCGGCTGCTGGGCGCGGACGGACCGGCGGCGGTGATCTGTGTGCGGCTGCTGGTCGGGGTGGTGTTCCTCAGCGAGGGCATCCAGAAGTTCGTGTACCCGCATCAGCTCGGGCCCGGACGGTTCACCAAGATCGGCATTCCGGCCGCGACGTTCTTCGCCGATCTCGACGGAGTCGTCGAAATCGGCTGCGGCAGTTTGCTCATCGTGGGTCTGCTGACCCGCCTCGCCGCGGTCCCGCTGCTGATCGACATCTGCGGTGCTATCGGGTTGACCAAGATCCGTGAACTGCAGCCGGGCGGTTTCCTCGGAGTGCACGGGTTTTGGGGCATGGCCCACGACGCGCGCGCGGACTGGTCGATGCTGCTGGGACTGATCTTCCTGCTGTGGGTCGGGCCCGGGAGATGGTCTCTGGATCACGCGCTGACCCGCCGGGTCGGCGCATCGGGAGGCCGGAGGGAGGAGGTTGCCGTGTGAGCGCGGCCGGGAGCGTGCCGTCGGGGTCGTGCCCCTGCTGGGCCTCGTCGCGCCGATCATGATCGTCCGCCCGCTCGCACGACCCGGGGCGGACGCCCGCCCGGCCGACCCGGACCGATGAGTATCGGTGGGTCGGGTCAGTGGCAGTCGAACAATCCCATGAACCCATAGTCCATGTGCAGTTGCATGTGGCAGTGCAACAACGACAATCCGGGCTGGTCGGCGACGAAGTCGATGTCCATCTGCTGATAGCCGCCCAGCATCGCCACGTCCTTGCGCAGCCCGGCGGTCGCGGTACCCGCGACATGGGTGAGTTCGAAGGTGTGCCGGTGCAGATGCATCGGATGGATGTCGTCGGTGGCGTTGCGCAGATGCAGCCGATACCGTTTGCCGCGCTCGAGCTGCCACATCGGCTGCGCCTGCATCGAGGACTCGCTCATCGTGAACCGCTGCCCGTTGATCGTCCACACGTTGAATCCGCCGTCGGCGGCGTTGCGTTTCTCGATCAGCATGTCGAACACCTGATCCGGCGCCGCCGGAGCGTGCGCGCGCGGGTCGGCGAACAGTCGGTAATCCCACCGGAACGCCGGCGGGGCCGTCCACACCGGATCGCCGGTGGCGCCGGCGTATTCGACCACGATGCCCATACCGTTGCCGCGGTCGTCGTCGGACAGATCACCGAGCACCCACACGCCCGGGTTGGTCATCTCCACGATCGCCGAGACCCGTTCGGCGGTGCCCAGCCACAACACCGGCACCGCCACCGGGTTCGGGACCGGGTTGCCGTCCAGCGCGATCACGGTGAAGGTGTGCCCGGGCAGAGCCAGGCTGCGGTTCTCGGTCGCACTGCCGTTGAGCACATGCAACAACACCCGCTGCCCCTGTTTGACCTTGATCGGGTCGCCGTGGCCGAGCATGCGCCCGTTGATCGTGAACGTCGCATACCCCACCTCGTAACCGTGCGGCGCACCCGAGGCCAGCGACGCCGCCATCGCCGCCTCTCCCCGGTCCCGCAGCTGCGGCACCGGTTCACCGGCCAGGAAGTCCGCGGCCATGTCCCCGCCCTGGCTCAGCGACGGCTCGAACTCCTTCAAAGTCAGGAACACCTCCTGGTCATAGGCGCCGGGATGGGATGCCGGCTCGATGTATACCGGCCCGACCAGGCCGTTGTACTGGCCGATGGTCAGATCCGATCCCGCGGCCAGGTGAGTGTGGTAGAACCGGTAGCCCGCCGGGCCCGGGGTGCACGAGAGCTGGCGCATCCCGTGCGCGGGCACGAACGGGGTTCCTTCCTCGGCAGCGCCGTCGACCTCGGCCGGCACCGCTTGACCGTGCCAATGCACCTGCTCGGGGGTGGCGGTGTCGTTGTAGACGTCCACCACCATCGGTGTGCCCTCGGTGAGACGCAGCAGCGGGCCCGGGAACTGCCCGTTGTACAGCGTCGTCGACACCGTTTTACCCGGCGCCACCTCCACCGACCCTGCCGCGATCCGCAGCGTGTAATCCGCTGTCGTGGCCGACGGCGACCGGCCACAGCCCGCCGCCGCCCCACCCGCTACAACCGCTGCTCCACCCAGCTTCAGCACATCTCGCCGACTCATCTGCCCCACGCTTCGACCGCCCTTTGCCGATATCGGAACTCGATGTCGAGAAACGATAACGGATGACGATCGATCTCCCACCCCCGCTGGATGGAGTCGGTCTCGGTTCTCAGCGTGTTCTCAGTGCCGTCACGTAAAGATCACCTGCGTGTCACCGACCTCGCTGCCCGCCACCGTGTCCGCGTTCGACGGAGCTCGTATCGACGGGTCACTGTTGGTCGAGGTCACCGAATTCGCTCAACACACTCGCTGGCTCAATACCCCCATCCTGTGGTTCACCGACGCCGGGCTGATCGTGTTCGCCGTGCTCATGCTCGCCGCCTGGTGGCGCGCCAGACGCGAGAACACCACGGCCATGGCCGCCGCGCTGCTCGCCCCCGTCGCGGTCGTGGCCGCCTTCGCCCTCGCCGAGATCGTCAAGCAGATCGCGGCCGAACCCCGCCCCTGCCACGCGCTGCCGCACGCCTACATCCTCGAAGCATGCCCACCGGGCACCGACTATGCCTTCCCCAGCGGCCACGCCACCGTCGCCGCCGCCACCGTCGCCGCTCTCTACCTCACCAACCGCCGCCTGGCCGCCATCGCCGCTGTGTTCGCCCTGTTCGAGGCAGCCACCCGCGTCTACGTCGGCGGCCACTACCCCCACGATGTCGCGGCTTCCGCCGTCCTCGCCCTGCCGATCGCCTACCTCGTCCGCCGCGCCCTGCTGCAGCCCGCCGCAGCCGCTGTCACCCGGCTGCGCACCGGGCCGCTGGCACCCCTGGTCACCAGCACCGTGCAGTCGGCGGCGCGAATCACCCTAGGCTAGGCCCAGCGACCGCGTGCAGCGACGAGAGTGCGCACCCAACCGCGCTCGCTCGTTGCAGACAGGGTTGCCCCGCGGCGGTGCCATCCGCCTGTGGACATCAGCAGTATCGAAGGGACGTAGTTCGTTTCATAGGTGGTCGCCTATGAAACACGACGATCATCGGACCTCGACCAGCCCGAATTCCGTTTCATGGGTTGTTGCAAAAGAACCCGCAGTTGAAACGCACTCATGAAACACTCGAGCCTGTGAGCGAGGACTATCAGCGAGTCGAAGTCCATCCGTGCCCGATGTCGGCCTGCGCGGCCCCAGCGGGCTCACCGTGCCGCACCGGCACGGGAAAGGTCGCCACCCAATACCACACCGTCCGCTTCCGGCTGGTGCCCGCGCTGGCCAAGGCACTGTCCGTGACGACCCCCGCGATCCGCAACCCCGGCCGCGCATGGATCGAACTGCCCCGCCCCGCCGCCCTCAGCGCACCGGCCGGGCACGCCCGCATCGGCTACGCCCGCGCCTCCACACTGCGCCAATCTCTCGACACCCAACTCGACGCGCTCACCGCCGCGAACGTGAGCCGGGTCTTCTCCGAGAAGATCTCCACCCGCGCCACCCACCGACCCGAACTCGACGCCGCCGTCACGCTGTGCCGAGAACTGCGGGCCAGCGGCGTCGCGGTCACTCTCGTTGTGCACGAACACAAACGGCTCGGCCGCGGCATCGACCTGGCTGCCCTCGCCGACAACCTGAAATCCGCCGATATCGGCCTGGAATTCCTGACCGGCGAACTACAAGGCAGCCACGACCCGGCCGGCGTCGTGTTCACAGTGCTGGCCGCGTTATCGGGCATGGAACGCGAATACATTCGTGACCGCACCCTCGAAGGCCACGAATCCGCCCGCAAACGCGGCAAAACCATCGGCGGCGCGCACGTCACCGACCCCGACATGCTCGCCATGGCCCTGCACCTTCGCGACCAGCAACTCAGCCTGCGCGACATCGCCGCCCGCCTGGTCATCACCACCGGAACGAAGAAGGGCCGCCAGCCCTCACCCGCCACCGTCATGCGCATGTTGCACGACCACGACGCCGCGTCCTGACAACCCCAAACGAGCCCGGACCAGCACGGGACACCAGCAACCTTGTCCTACTTTGCACTTCCTGACAGCTTTAGGATTCCGGGGCCTACTACGTCTGATACGGACCCGCCTCGTCCCGGCCGGTCGACCTGGCCTGGACCGCCGGATCCCGCTGGCATGTAGAGGAAGCGTTCCAGCAGGCCAAGAACGAGGCCGGGCTCGACCACTACCAGGTCCGCGACTATCGGGCCTGGTACGCCCACATCACCTTGCCGATGCTCGCACTGGCCTACCTCGCCGCCTCGAAAACCATTGCCGCAAAGGGGGACCCGGAGAACAGGCCGCAGACATGATCGCACTGACACTACCCGAGATCCGCCGCCTGCTCGTCGCACTCGTCCTCACCACCTCTCACGGCGCCGATCACATCTGGACCTGGTCCCACTGGCGACGACGCGGCCACCCACTCGACTGATCCGCGAGTGCCGTTGCAGTACTAGAACCTGTTGCAGTGCTCGAACTGGCAGTTGACAGGGAGTGACGGCCACCACATACTCGTACCTCAAGTACCTAGTACTTGGAGTAGCATGCACGGAGGTGGTCATGGTCGTGTACCCGATCACGACTCTCGCAGTCGGCTGCTCTGCTGATTTCGAGGCGGTCGAATCCTTCGATTCGACCGCGCGGACGGAGCGACTGCTCCGGTCCTCGGGCGGAAGTTGAGAAATGAGACGGGAATCTGTGGTGGTCCCTTTACGTAACGAGTTGTCCGTGTCCGTTCGAATAGTACGGCACAACTTCTCCGATACGGTGGTTTCCGGATTGCGAACCTTCGGTCGGACCATGCGGGTAGCTTCGGCATCGGCTGCGGGGACGGCAAGCGATGTTGTCCGGTTGAAGTTCCAATGGCGTGAAGCTATCCAGCAGGCGTGGTATCTGATCACGGTGACTGCACTTCCCGCAGTGCTTATGGCTATCCCATTCGGAGTAATCGTCTCCGTTCAGGTCGGCAATCTGATTCACCAGATCGGTGCGGATTCTCTGCTCGGAGCGGCCGGCGGGTTGGGCGTGATAAAACAGGGAGCGCCCATGGCGACAGGCCTTCTGTTGGGGGCGGCCGGTGCGGCCGCGATTGCGGCAGATCTGGGCGCGCGAAATATTCGCGAAGAGATCGATGCGATGCGCACCATGGGGATCAGTCCGATGCATCGTCTGGTTATCCCGCGGATGGTGGCGATGGTTTTCGTCGCTCCGATGCTGAATATCCTGATCATCTTCGTCGGCGTCGTTGCGGGATACGCGGTGGCAATTGGTCCGCAGGGTGTCACGCCCGGTAGTTACTGGGGAACCTTCGGATCATTCACGACTGTCGCGGATATCGGGGTATCAGTCGTGAAATCGGTGCTGTTCGGGTTCATTGTCGTCGTGGTCGCCTGCCAGCGTGGCTTGGAGGCGAAAGGCGGACCTCGCGGAGTCGCCGATGGGGTGAATTCGGCGGTCGTTCTATCCGTCGTCTCGATTGCGATAGTGAACCTACTGATAACGCAGCTGGTTGCGATGTTCCTCCCCACGAGGCTTGCGTGATGTTTGAGCTGAAATTCACCCCTCCACGTGTGGTCAGAATTCGACGGTCCGCGGTACGCCTCGCGCGCATCCTGCCGATCGAGGCAGTGGGGTTCGTGATCGGGTTCGCGTGGCAGGCATTGTCGGCGATACCGTTCACGCTCAAGCGGTACCGCGCCGAGACGATGCGGACAATCACGGACATAACCTGGGGGCAAGGGTCCATCATCGTCGGCGGAGGAACGGTTCCGATGCTGGTCGTCCTGGGGCTCGTCATCGGAGGCTCGGTGGGCGTCGAGTCCTTTTCGACCCTCGATCTCATCAGTATGGGGCCGGTGACAGGCATCGTATCGGCCTTTGCCAACACCCGAGAGCTCGCTCCGATCGCCGCCGGCGTCGGGTTCGCCGCACAGGCGGGATGCCGTATCACCGCGCAGATCGGATCGATGCGGATTTCCGAGGAAATTGATGCACTGGAATCCCTCGGATTGCGATCGATACCTTTCGTCGTGACGACAAGAATCATCGCAGGCGCGGTCGCGATCGTCCCCACCTTTTTGATAGCCCTCCTCCTCAGCTATGTCGCCTGCCGCACGGTGATCGTTCAACTTCATGGTCAGGCTGCAGGGGTCTACGATCACTACTTCTATCAATTCATAAGCGGCTGGGACATGACCGCAGCAGTGATCAAGGTCCTCGTATTCGGAACTGCGGTAATTCTGATCCACAGCTATCAAGGATTCTTCGCGGTAGGAGGCCCGGAGGGTGTCGGGATCGCGTCGGGCCGGGCGGTTCGGGCGAGCTTCGTCGCCATCATCGGACTCGATATGGTGTTGACAATCTTGTTGTGGGGCATCAATTCGTCGATCGAATTCACGGGGTGATATGGATGCCTAGTTATGAACTGCCCGGGGTTACGTCGACTAAACGGGGATCCATACTTATAGGCTGCCTGGTGTTGCTGATCGCTCTTACGGTCGCCGCCACAGGGTTTTTGATCCACGAAACGCGCCGCGATACACGAATGGCTGTGATCTTGCGCACCGAGAACATCGGTGACGGTATCGGTGTGGGAACTCCGGTTCGATATGACGGCGTGGACGTCGGATCTGTCGCGAGGGTGGATGCAGACGGTATCAACACGAAAAAGGTGACGTTGCTGCTCGACCGGGCACATCTGATCGGCTTGACCGACAACCTGTTCGTCAACTATTCGCCGTCAAACCTTTTCGGAATCAGCGAAGTGGCGCTGAAGGAGGCGGCCGGCGGTGTTCCGCTGCGTGACGGCATCGTCGTCGACCTGACCGGACCGCGCTCGAATCGGCAGCAGGACGCAACCATGGGCGTCCTGATCCGCACCGTCGCGGAAGCCACCGGCGACCTTTTAACGCCACGCCTCACCGAAGTGCTGATGCGGCTTTCGGAGACCTCGCGACAGTTCACTCCTCTGATGGAAACCATCGTCTCGATGTCCCGGATGGTCGCCGAAACCCAGAAGATGCCGCCTTCCTACCTGTTGGATCAATATGGCTCGATGTTGGTCGGCGCCGGCGCGATGTTCGACGGAACGGTAGGACTCATCAGTCGGCTCACCCGAATCGAGATTCTGAACAGCCAGCGTGGACTGTTCGACGCCACGGTCAATACCGTAGGCGAGAAGTTCTTCCCCGCGCTCGCAAATACTATCTTCACGGCTAGAAACTATCTCTCGGACTATACGGCGATGTTGGTCCCGATCCTTTCCGCGGCGAGCAGCATGGTTCCGACTCCGGAGGTGTCGAGTGCGCAGCTATCCGAGATTCTTGCTCGATTGGGAAATTCCTTTACTCAGACTCCGGATGGCCCGGTGCTCAATCTGAAGGTGATCGTCGACTCGTTTCCAGGGCTTGCTACTCCATTGCTGGCATCCCTGCCCAAATCGGATGCTGGGGCTGATCGATGAGTAATGCGCGAAGGCTTATTTACGCGAGTCTGAAACTTGCCGTCTCGGCAATTGTGATAATCGTTCTTCTTGTGGTCATCGTGCAGGCGGTCCAGCGACCGGTACAAGGCGGGACCACCGAGTATTCAGCAGCGTTCACCGACGTCAATGGTCTGAAGTCTGGAGACGACGTCCGCATGGACGGCGTCCGTGTGGGAAAAGTCGATGCGATCCGACTCGACAAGGGTCGGGCCGTCGTGAAAATGCATTTGCAGAATGGCCACCATTTATATGAGAGCACGGTGCTCGCGATTCGCTACCAAAGTCTGATAGGGCAAAGGTACGTCGATGTCCAGCAATCTTCGGGTCTCGCCGATAAGTTGGCATCAGGAAGCGTGATCGACGTATCGAAAACTATTCCATCCTTCGATATCACCTCGCTGTTCAATGGATTGGAACCAGTTCTCGGTGAACTTTCGCCGGGTGCTATCAATAAATTTGCCGAGAATATGATCTCGGTCATCGAGGGCAATGGATCAGGTGTCGGATCGGTTTTGGACTCGGTTCAGACTCTCTCCAGCTATGCGGTGGACAGGCAGGCCCTCATCACAACTCTGGTTGCCAATCTCAAACAGATATCCGATCACATCGGCGGGCACTCGGCGCAACTGATCCGGCTCGTTTCCGAACTTTCTACGGTTGTCAACACATTGCGAAGCAAGGTGGACGGGATCGTCGAATTCGCCCTCATGGCCCCCGATGTCATCGCGCCGTTGAACAGTTTGCTGGCATCATTTGGGCTGACTACCGGCAGCAACCCTGATGCGGATTCGCTGCTGCGTACGGTGCTACCGGACCCGGAACAGGCGGTCGATGTCCTGAGGAAGCTGCCGACACTCATCCAGACGTTGGACGCATGGGTCCCGCCCAATGGTCCGACCGTGAACCTCAACTGTTCAAACGGCAAAGTCGCGGCACCCTCTCCGTTTCAGATCCTGGTCGGTGGTCAGAGGATTTCGATATGCAAAAGCTAATTATGTGGTTTTGGGGATTTTCTCAGAAATTCCGCACCAAGTTCAGGGCCATGTGGCGTGCCGACCGGGAATTACGCTGGGGGGTGCTGGGAGCGGCTTTCGTCGGGCTTTTGCTGCTGGCTAGTGCGATCGTCTATGTCGTCCCCATCGGTAAGTCGACCTATTGGGCCGATATGTCCGAGACCGGGCAAATCAAGGTAGGGGACGACGTTCGGATCGCAGGAGTCCCGGTCGGTACCGTGAAATCTATGGAGTTGGGCCGCCGGAGCGTTCGAGTCGGATTCACCGTAGATCGAGGAATATTCATCGGCGATCAGACGACGCTCGATATTCGGATGCTCACCCTGATCGGAGGGCATTATATCGCCGTTACTTCGGCGGGAAGCTCGCCTCTGCGCTCTACGATTCCATCGGAAAGGATTCGTCTTCCGTACAGTCTCGCTCGGGCCTTTCAGGACGCTGCGCAGCCGATCGGCGAAGTCGATGGATCGACGTTGCGGCAAAATCTCACGATGCTCAACAATTCGCTTACCAACGGCCCAGCGGGGATACGAAAAGCCGTCGACGCGTTCTCCTCTCTCGTCGACGTCCTTGATCGCCAGAATCGAGAGATATCCGAAACGCTTGCCACTGCCGATGAATACATCGGAGCAATAAATAAGTCCAAGGCGATATTGGGCGGAATGATCAACAGCGTCAACCTGATGGAGACCGTTGGTCTCGACAAACAATCCGAAATCTACGAGGCCGTTCGGCTCATGGACGAGCTGTTGTCACGAATAGCAGCTCTCGAACCGGTGTACCGAGCGCGCTTGGAGCCGGTCGCCAAGAGTCTGGCCGACGCCATTCCCGAGCTGGAGCGTCTGGGCGGGGAGATGGGCCAGGTCGTCACCAATACGAAGGATCTGCTGTCGCGACTCCAGCCGGTCGCGGCCTCCCGAGACGGCGTCGTCGTCGACCAGTCCGCAACCGTGATCGACGCGCCGGCAGTCTGCATTCCAGTTCCAGGAAAGGATTGCTGAATCATGAATCGTTTTCTGGCCTCTCGCGGATTCATGTCGGTGCTGGCGGTTGTGATCCTGTGTCTGATACTGCTCATCGCCTATTTGACCCTGATCACGCCACCGAAGAAGATGCGCAGTTACTGCGCCAACATGCCCGACACGGTCGGCTTGTATGCCGGAAACCATGTCACCGTTCGCGGGGTCACGGTGGGGACGGTGACGCGCATCGAGCCACGGGGTGATTCGGTGTATGTCGCGTTCGACGTGGAGGCGGATCATCCGCTGCACGGTGATCTGGCGGCAACCACTCTGTCCGACACGATCGTCGCAGACCGCTCGCTCGCGCTTATCGAGGACAGCGATGCCGCCGCGGAGTGGGATTCACACCGCTGTATCTCGCGAACCATGACACCGAAGAGCATGACGCAGACGCTCGACGCGGTGGGCAAGCTCAGCAGTGAACTCTCCAATGGAAATGCCCCGGGGCAGCAGGGGCAGCTTTCCGATGAGATCTCCGCCCTCGATACCGCTCTGTCGGGCACCGGTCCGGAAATGAACGACACGATCATGAGGCTCGGCCGCGCGCTCGATTCACCAAATGCGGCGATCGGGCATATCGGAGCACTCACCGACTCGATGCGCTCGTTGACCGACAGCGTTGCCGGAGGATGGGGGGACATCGAATCCATGATCACGCGGCTGGCACCCGGTCTCACGGTCATCGACCATGGAATCTTCCAGCGCACGGTATCGATCATCGACTCGTTGCGGACCATCGTTCCGTGGCTGAACGAACTCACGACGATGTTCGGCAAGCAGATTCTTCAGGTTCTCGACGCGACCGTGCCACTGGCTCGCCTCGCGGGCGCCAACGTCGGATCCTTGAAGGACATCGTCGACATGACTCCGCCGCTCGTTCAGGCATTCCGAGACGTTTTGGATCCCAACAGCGGCAAGCACGTGCTGACCTATGCGTCGCCCCGGGTGGCGTTGCCGCAACCGGACGCGGACAAGGTGTGCGCGGCCGTAGGCGTCATCGCGCCCGGGCGTTGCGATTCCGCCGTGGGTGGTCTGACGAATCTTTCCCTGGCCGGTGTGGTGCTGGGCGCAGCGGGGGCACAGCGATGAATCAGCGTAGGAATACAGCTGCACGGACGCCGCGTGGACACGGGCGGCGCGCGGTGTTGGCGGCGATCGCGGCGATTGCGGCAGCCTTGTGCCTGGTCTCAGGTTGCGGATTCGACCCGTCGGCCGTCTCCGTCCCAGGATCGGGTATCGCCGGGCCCAAGTACGGGCTGCGGATCGAATTCGCGAACACCCTGAACCTGCCCTCCCGGGCAAAGGTGACGGTCAACGGTCTTCGCGCGGGGATCGTGCGCGACATGACGCTGATCGATGCCGGAAATGGACACGACAGCTATGTGGTCGTCGACGTCGACATCATGTCCTCTGTCCAGCTGCCTGTCGGTACGACGGCCGAGCTGCGGCAACCCACGATTCTCGGCGACGTCTCCATCGCGCTGACCACACCGCCGTCCGGTGGTGGGGCGACCCTCGCGCCCGGGGCAACCATCGGGCGTGCCCAGACGAAACCGCTGCTACAACTCGAGGACACGATGAACGTGATGGCGGCGTTCGTGCAGGGCGGAGGGATTCAGCGGGCGCAAGAGATCATCAACCGCGCGAATGCGATCCTTCCCTCCGATCCCAAGGACACAGCTTCCATATCAGAGGTTCTGGGTTCCGATATCAAAGACCTGGCTGCGCACGTGGACGCTGTTGATTCTGTGCTCGATGGACTGCGCGGTGATACCGAGGTCATATTGCGCAGAACTCCGGATCTGGACTATCTCCTTACCGACGCCGGGGTCGACCAGGCAGCCGCGTCTATGACCTCGATGATCGGACTGATCACGCTCTACGACGGATTCAAGCTCCTGACCGAGTCGCTGCGCTGGGTGGGGCCGTTGGCACAGTCCGGCGCAGCGGCTGCGCGAGCGTTCGTCCCGCTGCTCTTCACGTCGCGGCCGCTGGACCTCTCTGCCCCTTCGAATTTGAACAAGATCGTGTCGATTCTTCACGACGAAGTCATTCCATTTGCCGAACATGAACCGAAGGTCAATATCACGGGGGTTCAAGTGGGAAACGATTCCGGGGCAGCTCGAGTGTCCGACAATGATCGGATAAACAGTATTCTCACAGCGTTGCACGCGATCGGAGTCGTCCGATGAAGCCGAGTTCGGTCATCTCGCTTGCCGCGATTGCGTCGGTACTGGTCTTCGGTATCGGTTATCTGGCAATCGGTGTACTCAGAATCGAATGGTTCAGTACCCGTACACACGTCACCATGGCGCTGCCCGAGGCCGGAAGCTTGAAGTCGGGCTCGCCCGTATTATTGCGGGGGGTCAAAGTGGGAAGGATCGTTGCGATCGAGAAGGCTGTTCGCGGAGTCGAAGTGAAACTGGATCTCGATTCCGCGTACCGAATACCTGCCTCCGGCACCGCGACCGTCGAAGATCTCTCGGCGCTCGGCGAGCCGTATATCGAATTCGCGCCGAAAAGCAGCGACGGCCCCTACCTCAGGGATGGCCAGCGCCTTGAATCGGCACAGGTGGTGTTGCCGCGATCGATACCTGACGTCGCGCAAACAGTCACCGACTTGCTGAAA
Source organism: Nocardia sp. NPDC003482 (assembly GCF_053588115.1). Lineage (NCBI taxonomy): Bacteria > Bacillati > Actinomycetota > Actinomycetes > Mycobacteriales > Nocardiaceae > Nocardia > Nocardia sp. NPDC003482. The sequence goes on along the minus strand of NZ_JBSFPI010000004.1, from coordinate 25,991 downwards.
CAGCTGAACCCGCAGGCAATCAGCGACATCGTGAGAACACTGGATCAAGCCTTGACAGGAACGCAAGCGGTGATGCCCAAATTGGCTGCGTCGACCACTCTGCTCTCGGAAACGATTCTCAGCAGGTCACCCGCGATTCGGCAGATTCTCGTGAACCTGCAGACCATGGGTTCGGACATGGACTGGGCCGGGCCGTCCATGACCGCCGCGGGCCCACTGTGGGAGGAAGCGGGCACTTGGGGTGCGCTCATCGCCGATTCCATCGCCCGGCTGGCCAGAATCGGCAACATGCCCGAGGACTACATGCAAGGAAACGGCGTCGTCCCATTTCTCGGGAAGGTGGGTGACTATCTGGATCGCATCGGGCCCGAGCTGCGGCAGCTGGCACCGACCATTCAACCGCTCGCCGAGAGTGCGAAGTCGTCCATGCCGCAGATCGACCTCAGCGATCTGATCGCACGCGCACTGAGTGCGACCGGCGAAGACGCGATACAAGTGCATATCGGCGTCAAGTAATCCAGACATGGTGAGTGACAGGAGTGAATCAATGCTTACCGAAACCGTCGCAGAGACCGATGAACGCGAAAAGGAATCCCCAGCGAAGAGCCGGAATACCGGGAAGGTCAAAGCCGCGGAACGGCGAGAGGGGGCGTCTCGCGGGGTGACGTTCTCGATCGGCATGCGTTCCATTCTCGTCGGCGGGGTGATCGCTGTGCTGATCGTCGCATTGTCTGCAACCATCCCTTTGTGGCTGACCGCAAGAGGCGAGTTGCATGATCGTGACGTTGCCGCAGCGGCGCAGAAGCATGCCGAGAGGGTTGCTTCGGATTATGCGATCGGCGCGTCGAATATTGACTACCACAATTTCGACAATTGGGTGCACAGCCTGAAGTCGAATACTTCGCCTGCGCTGTCCAATAAGTTCGACGCCACCGCGCCTCAGCTGAAGGACATCATCGTCCCGCTCAACTGGACTTCGAAGGCAACGGCTATCAGTTCCGCTTTGAAGTCGGAGAACGCCGGGGTCTACGTGGTCAACGTCTTCTTGAACGTGACTTCGACCAGCGCGCAGACGCCCGAGGGGGCGCAAACCACCGTGACCTACACGGTCACAGTGGACAAGAACTCCGATTGGAAGATCACCGATGTCGGTGGCGTCGACGCGGCTCTTCCCGCGAAATAGATGATGCGATCCTGATAAGGAACAGAAGATATGACATCAACATCCGTAACAGTGGCGCGTCCGCACCGGTACGTTTTGAAACGAACAGTCGACCCGACCCTGCAGATCGCGGAGTGGGGATCGGCGACACCACGGGTGACGATCGTGCTCGCGCACGGGCTGGCGTTGTCTCTCGAGAGCTGGGAGGACGTGGCCCAGCTCATCGTCGCGGCCGATCCAACCGTCCGCGTCCTCGCCTACGATCATCGCGGGCACGGCGAATCTCAGGTCGGGGCACCGGCGACGCTCGAGATTCTCGCCGACGATCTCGCGGACGTCATCGACCGGCTGGTACCGACAGGCCCCATCGTCGTCGGCGGTCACTCGATGGGCGGAATGACGTTGATGGCCTTGGCGGAACGGCATCCCGAATTGGTCGCCGCCCGAATCGCCGGTGTCGCGTTCGTCGCGACCGGTGCCGGCGACATCCTGCGGCACAGGTCGCGCAACAGATTCTGGGCGTGGCTGCTGTCGCTGGCGTTGGCCGCGGCACCCTTCCTGGTCATTCCGACACACCCGCTGTTCGTCACCCGCCAGCTGACCCGCGGTGTGCTGTTCGGTGCGGGATCCTCCAGCCACGACAGGAACCGGGCGATCAGGCAGTTGGCTCGCAGCGATCCCCGGACCGTCGCCGCTCTCACGCGGTCGATTCTGTCTCACCATCGTTACGCGATGCTCGAGCGATTCGACTGCCGCTCTGTCGTCCTGGTGGGCTCGCGCGATCAGCTGACACCTGTGCACCACGCTCGCGCAATTCGTCATCGCCTCAGCGATTCCTTCCTCGCTGTGTATCCGAGGGCAGGCCACTACCTGCCGTATGAGCGGTGCGGTGAGGTTGCCGCCCACCTGCTCGGATTGACCCTGCCCTCCGTGGCTACCGAGCGTGACGCCGCATGAGCGCACGCGACACACCAACGCCGGCTTGATCGAATATTGGGGAGCGCCGATGCTGAGCACGATGATGGACGAGCAACTGTCGCTGGCGACGCTATTGCGCTACGCCACCACTTTCCAGAGAGACAGCACGGTATCGACATGGACCGGTGACGGCGTTCGGACCATGACCTACCGCGAACTCGGGCTTGTCGGGGCCCGGCTGGCGAACGCGTTGCGTGACCTCGGCGTCAGGGCAGGCACCCGAGTCGGCACCTTCATGTGGAACAACAACGAGCACATGGCCGCTTACATCGCGGTTCCCGCGATGGGCGCGGTGTTGCACGCCTTGAATATCAGGCTCTTTCCCGAGCAGCTGATCTATGTCGCGAATCATGCCGAGGACGAGATAGTGCTCGTCGACGGCTCCCTGGCCCCGATGTTCGCACGGTACCTGCCCTACCTGCGAACCGTGCGCCACGTCATCGTCATCGACGACGAGAAGCCCGAGATCGCCGCGCCCCCTGGCGCAGTGATTCATCGTTGGGCCGATCTGCTTGCGGCGCAACCGGATACGTTCGAATTTCCTGAGATCGACGAACGCTCGGCAGCGGGTATGTGCTACACGTCGGGAACGACCGGTGATCCGAAAGGCGTTGTCTACTCACACCGCTCGAACTGGCTGCATGCCATGCAGGTCATTTCTCCCAACGGAATGGGCTTCAGTGCGGCGGACACCGTCCTTGCGATCGTGCCGTTGTTTCATGCCAACGCCTGGGGAATCCCCTACGCGGCCCTCATGTCGGGTGCGAATGTGCTGATGCCGGACCGCTTTCTGCAAGCGGAGCCGCTGCTCGAGATGATGGCCGCGGTGCGGCCGACCTTCGCAGCGGCCGTACCGACCATCTGGTCAGGGGTTCTGGCGCGCTTGCGGGAGCAGCCGCAGAACATCTCACACCTGCGGACGGTCGTTGTTGGAGGTTCCGCGGTCCCGGAGTCGATGATGCGGGCCTTCCAGGAGGAGTACGGGGTCTCCTTGCTTCAAGCGTGGGGTATGACCGAGACCTCCCCGCTCGGTTCCGTGGCACATCCTCCCGCGGGGCTGGACGACACGGCGGAGTGGGCATATCGGTCGACCCAGGGGCGTTTTCCCGCCATGGTGCGTGCGCGGCTCGTCGCGGCGGACGGGACCGTCGTGCCCAATGACGGAGAGTCCTTGGGGGAGTTGGAAGTCCGCGGACCCTGGGTCACCGGTGCCTACTATTCGCCCGGCGGAGGCTCGGTCGACGCCGAAAAATTCGACGACGGGTGGCTTCGTACGGGTGATATCGGGAAGATCAGCGCGGACGGGTTTCTCACGCTCGTCGATCGGTCGAAGGATGTCATCAAGTCCGGCGGGGAGTGGATCTCGTCGGTCGATCTGGAGAACGCGATCATGGGCCATCCGGCGGTCGCCGAGGCGGCTGTGATCGGCGTCTCGGACGAGACTTGGGGTGAGCGTCCGCTGGTCGCGGTGGTCCGGCGTCCGGGGGTCTCCGCGGAGCCGGAGGAGTTGCGCCGGTTCTTGTCGGGGAGTTTTGCGAAATGGCAGTTGCCCGAACGCTGGGCATTCATCGGTGAAGTCCCCAAAACGAGCGTGGGAAAGTTCGACAAGAAGCGGTTGCGGGCGCAGTTCGCCGCGGGTGAACTCGTGGTCATAGTGACCGAATAGTCGAGGCACGAACGAACGAACCGCCCGGATATCGTGCCGGGCGGTTCTGCTTTCCTGGAGCGGCGCTGCCATCGCAGCAGTTTCGGACGTCTGCCGCCGGTTCAGCCGTCGACCGACACCCTGGAGTTGGATAGACGTTTCCGCATAATGCGGCACCCACGGGAGGCGCTGGCCGCGAAGAGGTGGTGTCAATGTGCGGGTTCAGGAGTTCGTTGACCGATCAGGTCCAGGACTTTGTTGTCGGGTTCATCACAGCCGCAACGGTTTTGGGACATTGTTGACGGTCGGTCGTTGATCATCTTCGGGTGGTCGACGAGGTTGACGGTGAAAGCCGGGTTCCGGACCAGCGGCAGTGGCGGGCCGAGCATCGGTATCGCGCCGTGCGTGAGGTGCTCGACGGCGCGCCGGTGGCGGAAGTGGCACGTCAGTACGGGACTTCACGGCAGGCGTTGCATACGTGGCTGCGCCGATTCGAAGCCGACGGGCAGGCGGGGCTGGTCGAGCGGTCGCGGCGGCCCAAGACATCGCCGACGCGGTTGCCGGCGGAGCTGGAGTCGATGATCTGCGAGATGCGGCGGGTGCATCCGCGGTGGGGTGCCCAGAGGATCGCGCACGAGCTGGCGGTGCGTGGCGTCGCCGAGGCTCCGTCGCGCAGCACGGTGTATCGGGTGCTGGTCCGCAATAGTCTTGTGCAGCACCAGGAACAGAACCATCGGCGCAGCTATCGACGCTGGCAGCGTGAGGCGCCGATGCAGCTGTGGCAGCTCGACATCATGGGCGGCCTGTTCATAGCCGACGGTCGGGAAGCGAAGCTGGTCACTGGCATCGACGATCACTCGCGGTTCATCGTGATCGCCCAGGTGATCGTCGAGCAGTCCGGGCGAGCAGTCTGCCAGGCGTTCACCGAGGCGATGAACCGTTACGGTGTTCCGGCGGAAGTGTTGACCGACAACGGAAAACAGTTCACCGGCCGGTTCACCAAGCCGTTTCCGGTCGAGGTGATGTTCGAGCGCATCTGCCGGGAGAACGGCATCCTGCAACGACACACCAAACCGCGCTCACCCACTACGACCGGGAAAATCGAAAGGTTCCACGGCAGTTTGCGCCGGGAACTACTCGACGACTGCGGCCCGTTCGAATCGCTGGCCGCCGCGCAGCGCGCGATCGACGCCTGGACGCATGTCTATAACCATTCACGTCCGCACCAGGCGCTGAAAATGGCCACGCCGTTCTCTGTGTTCCGGCCAGTTCCCGGCATCGAACCACCACAAGAGCCGGCCGTGACCGAGCCGCCGCGAGTTCCGTTGCCCCAGCCTCGATTCCACGACGAGGACACGTCGATCGAGACCCAACCGGTCGAGCTCGACATGGTCATCTCACCGGCCGGGCGGCTCTGCCTGCCCGGCGCCAAGAGCGACATGAAATTCCCCGCCGCGCTCGGCGGACACCCGGTCACGGTCTGGGCCGGAATGCACAGCATCCATGTCACCCTCGCTGGCGAGATCATCCGCACGCGGCAGTCTCGCCTGACGGTCGAGGATCTGGCGGTTCTGCGGCTACGGGGCCGCCCGGCCGGGCCCGAGCCGTCGGGTTCTGCGGTCCCGCGTGGCGCTGTTCCGACCGGCACCGCAGTCGAGATCGACCGGATCGTCACTCGCGACGGCGACGTCACCGTCGCCGGACAACGACTCAAGCTCGGCATCTACCTATCCGGGCAACAGGTCACGCTCCGGCTGGACCGCCACCTGGCCCACGTGATCGCCGACGGGCACCTGGTCAAGACGCTTCCTTCACCGATTTCCCCGGAACAGGCCAGCCGCCTCAACGGATCGCGCGCCGTCACAGGCCCGCTGCCGCCGGCCCGGCAGGGCGCGATCAAGCTCATACGCACCATCCCTGCTGACGGCATCACCCAGGTGGCAGGGCAACGGCTCCGCGTCGGCCGCGCGCACGCCGGCAAGACCGTCGTCGTTCTCGCGGAGGACACCGTCTTCAGGGTCCTGCACAACGACATCGAAATCAGCACGCACGTCCGCAAATCCGACAAGCGGATCACCTACCTGCGAGCCACCCGCCGACCACGCGGCAAGGATGTCCCGAACCCGCCAACCTGAACCCTGAACCTGTCAATGAAGTCCCGAACCTGTCAGAGATCCCCTGGACCCGAAACGTCAAGGAAGTCCTGAACCCTCACACTGTGCGGGTTCAAAGGCTTGGCGTATCGGGGCCCGTTGCAGGCAGCCGTCCGGGTTCTGCCTGGGGCCAGCGGAATCAGAACCAATGCCCCCACGAGGCTGATCAGCGACAGTGCCAGCACTGAGTGCTGAACTCCGGCCCAGAATGCGGTCTTCGCGTAGTCGGCGAGCGGCGCGGCGGAAGGCCCGGCACGTTTGGCGACTTCGAGTGCCCCGGCGAGCGAGCTCCGCACGGGCCCGCGAGCCGGTTCGGGAAGATATTGCATCGCATTCGCGATTCGGGAGCTGTAGTTCGCTGACAAGATACTGCCCGCTACCGCAATCCCGATCGCCGCGCCGATCTCCCGCGTCGCGTCGTTGACCGCCGCCGAGACTCCGTGCTTCTCGGCCGGCGTGTCCATCATGATCGCGTTGGTCGACGGCGCCGCGGAGATGCCCAGGCCCGCGCTCATGATCAGCAATGGCCACAACACATCCACGTAGGACGAATGGGTGTCGAGTCGGAGCAGTGCGACCAAGCCGATCGCGATCGTGAGGAGTCCCGCCGCCGTCGTCATCCGAAGTCCCACTCGTGCGGCGATCGTCGGCGACACCAACGACATCGCGACAAGAGGGACCACCATCGGCGCGAGAGCGACGGCCGATTTGAGAGGACCGAATCCCAGAATGAGTTGGAAATGCTGAACCAGCAGGAACATCACACCGAAGGTGACCAGAAACTGGATGGTGATGGACAGCGCGCCGCTCGCAAAGCCCCGGCGACGAAAGAGCCGAACATCCAGCAACGGGTTCTCGGCTCGGAGCTCGGTCAGGATGAACGCCACGATACTGAGCACTCCACAGCCCCCGAGGATGAGGACGCGAGTATCGGTCCACCCCCTGGACGGGGCCTCCATCACCGCGAACACGGCGGTGCCGATGCTCAGTACCACCCAGAACATGCCGCGAATCTCCAGTCGTGGCCTGTCGGAGTCCTGCGATTCGGGCACCGTGAAGGCGAATGCCAGCAGTGTCAGGGCAACGGCGGTCATGCCCAGGAAGATCGAATGCCAGGACCATCGAATCAGCAGCAGCCCGGATCCGACCATCCCGATGACGCCGCCCGATCCGGCGACACCCGCCCATACGCTGACCGCGTGTGCTCGCCGCGCGTCTGGCAGGCTCGCGGTCAGTATCGACAGCGTGGCCGGCATGACGAACGCGGCTCCCGCCCCCGCCACCGCCCGGGACGCGATCAACCAGGCCGGATTGTCGACGATCAGTGGTATCGCCGACGCGGCCGCGAAAACGGCCAATCCGATCGTCAGGACCCGCCGACGGCCGTAGCGATCGCCGATCGCCCCTCCCGGCAGTACGAGACAGGCGAGGACCAGCGTGTATCCGTCGACCATCCAGGTGAGCGCCCCCTGGTCCGCTCCGGTGTCGAGGGCTACGGCAGGTAATGCAGTGTAAAGCGCGGCCATGGCGGCTACCACCAGCGCCACAGCGGCGCACGTCACCACCAGGGTCCAAGCCGCCGACCTTCTTATGGCCGAGAGGTCTCCGAAACTGATCATCTTGTTCTTTCGCTGCATGGTAAGTCGTATTCGCCGTGGCTGCGTCTCGCAGGTACGCCGCGGCTCAGCTCTCGGTTCCTTCGATCTCCTCCAGGGAGGACGGCACGTGATAGGGCGGGCGGCCGCGGCCCTGGATCCGATACCGGCCCCAGAAGTCTCGGTCGCCGAGCGTCGCCGCCGCCTCGCCTCCGGACGTCCTGATCACCACCGATCGTCTGCGACCCTGCAGCAGTTCGTCGATGGCGTCGTTCTGGCGCACGCGCCCATACCAGCAGAAGCGGCCGTCGATGGGTTGGAAGAAACCGCGGAGCTCGACCTGAACATCGATCTCGTGGCTTGTGATGATCACCGTCGCGGGGCCGATGAAATCCGAATCATCGTGCGGTCCATGGGTATTCATTGGAACTACCTCCTTGTAGTGAGATCCCCGTCGGACTGCGCGGCAGGTCGACTTCGGTAGAGCGGACCGATGCTCGCGAGTCGGGGACGAGATGGCGCCGACTGCTTGACAACCGGGTCCGCCGTGGCTCAAAGTTACCTCATACTCGGAGTATCCGCTACTTGCCGTAATGGCAACTTTGGACGATCCGAGTTGCCGTGGCGGGTGCACGGACCCGTATCGGATACATCGATGCCGAAGTCATCGGCCTAGTCGAAAGATGGACAAATGACCACGAGTGAAGTTCGGGCGCCGATCATGAAATCACCGGCCGTCACTACCGACGGCATGGCGCGGGTAAGCGGTCGTCGTCCCGTCGATCTGCAGCGATCGGCAGGACGGTTGCTCAAGGCATCCGCCGAGAAGTTCTACGACGCCGAAGTCGACATCGATTGGGAAAGCCCATGGATGCCGGACAAGGGGTGGTTTCCCGAGCACCGCCTGTCGCTCTACGGCACGTCGCTGTGGAACCGGCTATCCGACGAACAGAAGATCGAGCTCGGCAAACACGAACTCGTCAGCATCCTGAGCTTCGGAATCTACGCCGAAAACCTGCTGAGCATGGCGCTGCTCAGGTTGAACACCACCGGCGACCTCGTCGACAACAAGGCGTTGTATGCGCTCGCGGAGGTCGGCGACGAGAGTCGGCACTCCACGATGTTCGCGCGATTGATCCTGAAGACAGGGATCGCGCCCTACAAGCTTCCCCGAGGGTTCCTGTCGCTGGCGAAGATCCTGCATTTCATCCCGCTCGGCCCATCCATCCAGGGCGCGACCCTCTTGATCGAAGAGATACTCGACCGCGCGCAACGTGAAGCGATGAACGATGAACGACTGCAGCCGCAGGTTCGACAGCTGATGCGAATCCATGTGCTCGAGGAAGCCCGCCACATCACGTTCGCGCGGAGCGAGCTGGTCGAGGGAATGCGGGCCCGAGGGCGATTCACGCGGGCATGGCATCGAGGTGCCCTCGCCGTCATCGCCAACTTGGCGTACCCGATTCTGATCAACCCCAGGCTGTACCGGACGATCGGGGTGCACCCGCTGCGGGGGTTCATCGCTTGCCAGTTCGGCCCGCACTATCGGGAAAATCTCCAGTTCATGTCGGAGCCGATGATTCGATTCTTCGATGACGCCGGCATGATCGAAGGTCGCTTCACGATGTTTCTGTGGCGCCTGACGAGGAGCCTCCCCGAAGACATCGCGCAGCGATGACGAAGGCCGCGGCGCGATGAGCCGTTCACCTGCCGCGCGCCGCGGACCCCTCAACCGCGACCCCTTGTCGCAATTCCCCACGCGACCCGCATCTCGCGGTCGTGATACAGACCTTTCTGCGGTTCGCCCTTTCAGCGGCAACCCGCACCGGCCGGAGGAAGCCGATGAACAAGACCCGTTCTGCAAAGAACACACGCAAGACTGACGGCTCCGCGAACAGTGGAGCACAGGCCAGGGTGCATCGCACCGAAGTTCTCATTGTCGGAAGCGGATTCTCCGGCATGGGGATGGCGATTCAGCTGCTCAAAGCCGGAATCGACGACTTCTTGATGATCGAGAAGGAAGACGAGGTCGGTGGAACCTGGCGAGACAACACCTATCCGGGATGCGCATGCGACGTTCCGTCGCACATGTATTCGTACTCTTTCGAGCCCAAGCCGGACTGGAGTTATCTGTGGGCAGGCCAGGAAGAGATTCAGGAGTACCTTCGAGGTATTGCACAGAAGTACGATCTGTATCGTCGTACCCACTTCGGTCGGACGCTGCAATCCGGATACTGGGATGCCGGTGACTCCACGTGGCACCTGGTGACGTCGGATGGACACGAATACGTATCGCGATTCCTGGTGTCAGGGGTCGGAGCGCTGCACATTCCCAGCATCCCTGAAATCACCGGGCAAAAGAAATTCTCCGGGGACGTCTTCCACTCGGCGCAGTGGGACCACGAGGTTTCATTGCGGGGCAAACGTGTCGCGGTGGTCGGGACCGGAGCGAGCGCGATCCAGTTCGTTCCCGAGATCGCCAAGGTTGCCGCCGAACTTCACGTCTACCAGCGGACACCGGCGTGGGTGCTGCCCCGGCGGAACATCAAGATCCCGCGCCCGGTGCGCGCCGCATTCACCCACGCGCCGATTCTGGCGAAGGCGTTGCGGGCGGCAGTGTATTGGTCGGCCGAATCGCTATCGATCGGTTTGAACGGGCACTTCAATCTCATGCGTCCACTCGAGAACATCGCGAAGTGGAACATCGCGCAGGGAATCGATGATCCGGCATTGCGTGCAAAGCTCACGCCCACCTATCGCATCGGGTGCAAACGAATTCTCGGATCCAGCGAATACTATCCGGCGCTGAATCGTCCGACCACCACGGTCATCACCGACGGGATCGCCGAGATCACCGAGGATGCGATCGTGTCCAGGACCGGCGAAACTCGACCGGCCGACGTGATAATCTACGCGACCGGATTCCATGTCACGGACGGGTTCGAGAGTCTCCGTCTCAAGGGCGCCTCGGGTCGGGAACTCGCGTCGGTCTGGGCTGACGAAGGCATTCAGACACACCTCGGAATAACCACGGCTGGTTTCCCCAATTTGTTCTTCTTGCTCGGGCCGAACACCGGTCTCGGCCATAATTCCGTGGTCTTCATGATCGAGTGTCAGATTCGATACATCGTCTCTGCCATCAGGCTCGCGAACGAACGCGGATCCGGGGCACTCGAGGTGCGCGAGCCGGTCCAGCATCAATTCAACAATGACATTCAGCGGAAATTGGTGAAAGGCGTGTGGAGCAGCGGCGGGTGCACCAGTTGGTACCTCGACGCGCAGGGCGTGAACCGCACCGTCTGGCCGGGTTTCACCTGGCAGTACTGGCGGCGGACGCGGAAACTCGCGGCTGCGGACTTCGCGTTCTTCGGCGAGCGGTCGGTCGCGCGTCGCGGAACCGCGATCGCGAGCGAGTCCGGGAAGGAGAATCAGGCGGAATGAAGGATTTCGGAGACCGCGTCGTCTCGGTGACCGGGGCCGGATCGGGAATCGGGCGGGCGATCGCGCTTCGCCTGGCGGGCGAAGGCGCGCGCCTGGCCCTGGCCGACCTCGATGCTGAACGGGCGGAAGAAACCGCCGCCATGTGCGGCGCGTCCGGTGCTGAGAGCCGACACTACAAGCTCGACGTCGCCGATCGTCTGGCGTTCGAGAATTACCGGAATCGAGTCGTCGAGGACTTCGGCTCGGTCAGCATGGTGATCAACAATGCCGGTGTCGCGCTCGGGGCCGATGTTCTGGAGATGGACTGGAACGACTTCGAATGGCTCATCTCGATCAACTTCTGGGGTGTCGTCAACGGTACGAAGCTGTTCCTCCCGGACCTGATCGAATCGGGTGACGGGCACGTCGTGAACGTGTCCAGTGTATTCGGCCTGATGGCGATACCGAGTCAGAGTGCCTACAACGCATCGAAATTCGCGGTCCGCGGATTCACCGAGGCGCTGCGGCAGGAGATGAGGATCGGCCGTTTGCCGGTCGGGGTGACCTGTGTCCATCCCGGGGGCGTGCGCACCAACATCGTGCGAAATGCGCGGGGTGTGGGCGAAATCGGTGACCAGCAGAAGATTGTGGCCAGCTTCGACCGAATCGCGCTCACCACACCCGATCGCGCTGCGGAGCAGATCCTCAGAGGCGTTCGACGCAACAGACCGCGAGTTCTCGTGGGTCCCGACGCTGTGGGGTTCGATTTCGTCACGCGAGTGGTCGGGCCCAGATACCAGGACCTCAATGCGCCGCTGGCGCGTCTGGGGTACGCAATCGGTCGACGATCCGGCCTCATGAATAGCGAAAGCTGACATCGGTCCGCCGCCCGGGCCGGTATCGCGCCGAACCGGGCGCCGAACCGATATCGATGGAGAGAAGAATGTCCTCGAAAAGAAATATTCCATGCGAGCTAACCGTCAGCCAGGTCGTGCAAGAGACGGCCGACGCGATCTCGATATGGTTCGACGTTCCGGAGGGGCACTGGGAAACGTTCTCATACGATCCCGGGCAGTTTCTAACCCTGCGTATACCTGGTGTCGATGAGGGTTCGTCGGTCGCCAGATGCTATTCACTGTCCAGTTCTCCCCATGCTGAGGACACACTGGCCGTGACTGTCAAACGTACGGCCGATGGCTATGCGTCCAACTGGCTGTGTGATCACGCGGTGCCGGGAATGAAGATGACCGTGCTGCCTCCGAGCGGGCATTTCACGGCGAAAGACCTCGATGCGGATATGATCCTGTTTGCCGCCGGCAGTGGCATTACTCCGATCATTTCCATCATCAAGTCGTCTCTGCTCGAAGGCGGCGGTCACCTGATTCTCTTCTATGCCAATCAGAATGCTGAGAGCGCCATCTTCTACGAAGAACTGCGTCATTTGGCGAATCAGTTTCCGGAGCGATTCAGCCTGATCGAATGGCTGGAGATCCGGCAAGGGCTGCCGGATCGGCAAACGGTGGCCGATCTGTGCGCTGAGCATCGGAACCGTGCCTTTTTTTTGTGCGGCCCGGCGAAGTTCATGGATCTGGTAACCGATGCGGCACATCATGCCGATGTGCCGCATCGAAATCTCCATCGGGAAGTTTTCCAATCGTTGCGCACCGATCCCTTCGATGTCGACAACACCGTCTCGGAATCGATGACTACCGAGCGAGCGCATCTGGTGGTCTATCTCGATGGGGAGCGCGCCGAACTGGATTGGCCGAAAGACATCTCGCTCGTCGATATCCTTCTCAAAGAAGGCTTTTCGCCGCCGTACTCCTGTCGAGAGGGCGGTTGCGGTGCTTGTTTGTGTCGGGTCGTCGACGGCGATGTCGAGATGAAGGTCAATGATGTGCTCGTCGAGGACGACATCGAAGAAGGCGACCGGCTGGCGTGCCAGTCGGTGCCGGTGACGGACAGTGTGACAGTGACATTCGATTGATCGAAGGCGAGTTGTCCACGCCAGGTTTCATCGCTCTATCGGCCGACCGGCACGGTGTGCGGTGGTGGGTCATGTGCACTGGTAGGTCGCATGACCCATGGCGTACCATGGGTGCGATGACAGGTGCGCGGCAGAGGGTTCTGGAGGTCGGGAGCTCGGTGGTTCGGCGAGTTGACGCCCGTTCGAGCCGTTGGGCCGAGCATCGGGTCACGGTGCGGGCAGAGTTGGTCGATGCGGCCTATCGCGCATTCGGCAAGTACGGCCCTGATGCCAGCATGGACGATATCGCGCGCGAAGCCGGTGCTACCAAGCCGAAGCTATATCGTCACTTCAAGGATAAGCAAGGACTTCGCGCGGCCGTCGTCGAGCGTGCGAAAGATCTGATGTGGTCGAATATTCTGGCTTCGAGCGATTTTGCCACCGCGCCGATCGGTGAGGTGATGAGCCAAATTGTCGGACAGTATTCGGAATTGGTCGATGAGCACCAGAATGTCTTCCAGTTCCTCGTGCGTAGCCACTTCGATGATAATTCATCGGAAACGGACCAGGCTCTTGAAGACGCCCGCGAGTTGGCGGGCTTCATCGCGGGCCATTTCTCGGCAGTTCTTGAATCACTCGGAGCGGATACAACCGGTATCGATCTTGTAGTTCAATCGATCATCGGCGCGAGCCTGTCCGCGACAGATTGGTGGATAAACTCCCAAGCCGATCCCGAGACCGCAATGTCGCGTGTCGATTTCGCTGATAATCTGAGCGCGATCGTCTGGGGGATCATCGACGCTTCAGCGCAGGTGCGCGGTATTCGTATCGACCCGCGTCAGACACTGCGAATCGAGAACATCGAAACGGTCGACGTGAAGAGCTGAGTCTTAAATCATTGTTCGTTCTGGTCGACTACATCCATCACTTCGTTCGTTTTTCTGGCGGCATTCGCGGCGAGGAAATCGTCCACGAGTACAGTGCAGAACTGTTGATCGTTCGGTAGGCCGGTCACGAGTCGGTTGAAGATCATCGGACCGACGAACTGAGCAACCGCGGTGGTCGCCTCGATCGCGGGACGAAGTGATGCCCGGGCTGCCTCGCTCGCCAATATCGCGTCGAAGGGGCCACGATACTGCTCGATGATCCGGTGTCGCAGTGCCGTGAGGTGCGGCCGTGACGCATCGTCCTCGGTCGTCCGACGGTCCGCTTCGGGGTTGCTCATGCCCATCCACGAGAGCACGGTCAACTGCAACGGTGCCTGATCGATCAATCGGGCCTGGTCGCAAACGAGCGCGACCAGGCGCGATCGTAGTGAGCCGACCTCCGGGGCCGAGGCCACCGGAGGCAACAGTTGCTGGAAGGCCGCGGCGAGTAGTTCGGTACCGGAACCGAAGTGCCGGTAGAGGGTTGCTCGGGCAACTCCCGCCCGGCGAATTACGGCATCGATGGTCACAGCGTCCACGCCGCCCTCAGCCAGCAGTTCGGTGGCGGCATCGATCAGCCGGGCGCGCGAACGAGCCAGTCGTGGATCGGGCTCGCGTGCCTGTGAGGACGTGTCGAGTGGTGCGGGCATCACGCTCCCAGATCGATGGATTCGCCGGCGGCCGGTATCCCAGTATTACCCAACGTTATTATTGAACTAACAGTCTCCCTATGAGACTATTGGTCTCATAGGGAGACGCGTGGTGCCCTCGGGTGGAAACGCGGACATTTCAACTCGACTGATAGCGGAGAGCGGTCATGGATCTCGCGATGACGTGTTTGCTTGGGGCAGGTGTCTTCTGATGACGCGTGCCGAACCAGATGACCTGCTGCGCCAGATGTTGCTGACCGAATATGGCGAATCGGGCCCATACGAGGGCTACCGGTTGTTGCGTGAGACCGCGCCTGTGCTGGTGAGCGCTTCGGGCGTGGTGGTCTTGAGCCGATACGCCGACTGCCAGGCCGCGCTTCGGAATCGTCGACTGGGGAAGGCCGACGAATCGCTGGGATTCCGGCTCACCGATGTGCCGGAGGATCTGCAGCGAACGACATTGCATCGTTTCCGGCGCACAATGCTGTTCCGTAATCCGCCCGATCACGAGCGGCTGCGGCGTTTGGTCGCCGATGCGTTCACCCACCGCCACGTCGAACAGTTGCGTCCCCGAATCGCCGAACGCATCGACCATCTGCTCGATGCCGCGGCGGAGCGCGAACGGATCGACATCATCTCCGAGATCGCATTGCCACTGCCCGTGGCGGTGATCGGTGACCTGTTGGGAGTGCCCGAATCCGATCGCGCGGCGGCCGCTCCGCTCGTGCGGTGTTTGCTCGCGCCGCTCGAACCCGCTTCCGACACTGCGGCAATCCGACGAGCGGCGGATGCGGAAACGCAATTGGTCGAGTATTTCTCGACGCTGTTGGCCGAGAAGCGGACGGATCCGCAAGATGATCTTCTGAGCCGTCTCGCGATCGCGCGGGGTGCGGACGCCCTGGACGAGGATGAGATGGTCGGCTCGGCCATCCTGCTTTTCGCCGCCGGGTTCGAGACGACCACCAATCTGATCGGCAACGGGCTGGCCGCACTGCTCGCCCATCCTGATCAACTCGCCGCACTCCGCGACGAACCGGCGTTGGCGTCGAACGCGGTCGAAGAGCTTCTCCGTTATGACGCGCCGGTTCAGACCAACGGACGCACCGCGCTCGCCGATACCGCCATCGGTGATGTCTCCGTGCCGGACGGAACCGTCGTGCTGATGCTGCTGGGTTCGGCGAACCGCGATCCCGATCGCTATGACGACCCCGACATCCTCGACCTTCGCCGCCGCAATCCGGCCCCGCTGTCCTTCGGGTCGGGAATCCATTTCTGTCTCGGGGCTGCATTGGCCAGGACCGAGGCAATGGAGCTGTTCCCACGCCTTTTGGCGCGATTCCCCGGCTTGGCCGCGGACGGGGAGCCGGTGTGGCGGCCCGGGCTGTCATTCCGGGGTCTGGCGTCGTTGCCGGTGAGTTTGACGTGAGCGGATTGGTGCTCGCCTACCCCCACCGTCTGGGTGGCCATTGCGGTTCCGGCGCCCAGCGGGACCTACTCGCGTGGGCGGGGCTCGGCTGGAACGGGCCACCTTCGGAAGGCTTGACCTTCACCCTCAGCGGCGCGCTCGATTTCAGCTATCTGCGCTCGTCGGAATTGCGCCCTCCTCTCTACCTGGTCGGCCGAGGCTCCGATCTGGAGACCGATCTGCCGACGCGTCTCGGCGCAACCGTGGACGCGCGCTCGACTGACGATCCAGAACTCGGATGGAAGTGGGTGACCAACGAAATCGACTCCGGCCGACCGGTTATGGCGTGGGCGGATATCGCCGAACTGCCGTATCTGCGAGTGAAGTTGCGGATGAGCCGACACGACATCGTCGTGATCGGCTACGACGACGACGCGGAAATCGCCCATGTCGTCGACAACGACCGGGAGCAGACCCAACTGGTGCCCTATGCAGCGCTGGCGCGGGCCCGGGCATCGACGTCCTTCCCGGTTCCGACGAGGCACACGACGTTCCTTATCGAATGGCCGGAAGGTCTACCGCCGCTGCGGAATGTCGCCGCGGACGCCTTCCGTCAAATTGCTTCGACCATGGCCGACCCGGTCGTCAGTCGGGGGGGCACGGCCGGTGCGACCACCGGATTGCAGGGAGTGCGTGCGTTCGCCGAGGATCTCGATCGATGGCGGGCCGCCTTCAGCCCGGGGGCTCTCGACGAGATTCTGCGCTACCTCGCGGCTTTCATCGAGAAGGCCGGCACCGGCGGCGGGCTTTTCCGCCGGTTGCTCGCCGAAGGATGCTTCGAGATCGCCGCTGCGGTCGGCAGCCCCCAGGTTCTGCTCGCCGCGGGTAAGGCGCGAACCTGTGCTGAGTTGTGGACTGCGATTGCGACCGAAGCAATGCGGTCCGATCTGGACCCCGCGGAGCGCCTACACGCCATCCGCGGGATCGCGCACAGCGTCGTCGACGAGGAGGCCAACCTTCGTCGTGCGATCGAGGTGGCGGCCACTGCCCTCGATCGGCCGTCCACGTTTCGCGGAGGTCCACAGTGACAGCGGAATGTGATCCGGTGTCGCAGTGGACATCCCGCACGGAGGAAATCGGTCATTCGGTGCGGCGGAAGGCATCCGAGACGGTTGACGGCACATCGACGAGTTCACCGTAGTTCACGCGGAGAGCGTCGAGGATGTCGTCGAGCGGTAGGTCGTCGAACTGGCCGCGGTCGCGCAGGTATTCCATGTGCCGACTGCCATCGCCTGCGAAGGCGTGCAGCAGCGCGTCGTGTTCGCCGTCGAATTCGATCGGTTCTACACCGAAGCGCTCGCACAATTCGCGGTTGAAGGCGGGTGTGGCTTTGACCCAGCGTCCTTTCAGGAACATCTGGCTGTACCCGTGGTACACGAACACATCGGTACCGCCCATGCGCTGCCTCAGTGCTTCGGTTTGCAGGTGATTTCGAACGTCGGCGAATCCGAGCATGGCCGGTATTCCGACGGCGCGGCAGGCCGCGGTCAGGAGCACGGCTTTCGGTATGCAGTAGGCACGTTCGGACATGGCGACCACGCTGGCTCGGTACTGCCGAGGATCGCCGGCGACGGTGTACGGGTCGTACCAGATCGAGTCACGGACCGTGGTGAAGATTCGGATGGCCTGCTCGACGGGATCGACGGCGCCGTCGACCGCCGCGTGGGTGAATTCCTGGACGGCGGGGTGCTGCCAGTCCAGGAATTCGGTGGCTTGCAGATGGTCCACAGCGTTCATTCCTCGACGCTCAATGCGCCGGTGGGACATGCCGAGACCGCTTCTTCGATGAGCGCCCGATGGCATTCCGGCGGTTCGGGCTCCGCGAAGGTCGATTCCCGCTCGCTCGCACTGGATGCCCAGAACGCCGTCGAGGAGAGATCGGCCTCGTCGTAAGGGCGTGGGGGCCGACTTCCGGCCGAGCCGCAGGGTTCGGATGCTGTGTGGATCGTCATGACTGCTCCCGGGTGTAACCGCTGGGTACCGGCCAAGTATTTACAAAATATGCCATTCTGTCAAGATTTGAACAATGCCTATGTTCTTGTAAATCCGACGGTTCAAAGCGCATCCAAGTGGAGGTAGCGGATGGCGACCCTGGAGATCCGGTCGGCGGTGGATGACGCGTCGGCCGCCGGCAAGACCAGACCGCTGACCGTCAGCCGGACCATCGCATCGACGACATCGGCCACGTCGGTGGCGTCGAGGGCTGGAAAATGCTCCAGAAACCACGTGACCAGGGCTTCGGATGCCAACTGGAGTAGTGATGCCGAGGTCGGCAACAGCGGCAGTATCCCGGTGCCGGTGGCTTCCGGCTCTACGCCGTGGTTCGCGGTGAGCACAGCCCTGAGCAATGGGCTGGTCTCGGCTTCCGCGATCGTGTATCGCACGGCGGCGGTGATGCCTCCGCCGACATCTCCGGCGTTCTCCTCGAGGATCCTGTCGATCCCGGCGAGAAAGCGTTCGGCCTCCTGAACCAGGAGCGCGTCACCCAATCCCTTCTTGTCCGCGAATTCCTTGTACAGGGTCGGCCGGGATACTCCGACCAGGTCGGCGACCTCTCCCATCCGCACTCGCTCCCAACCCTTTTCGATGGTCAAGGTGCGCGCGGCGGACAGGGCCTGTTCTCGTAGATGATTGCGGAAGGACGTGCGAAGTGACCGACTCGGCATGCTGTGCAGGATAGGCGGCTCGCCGCGGTCGGCCGACGGCCCCGAAGCCGGTCGGGTTACAGGGTTCGTCTCAAGAAGTCGACGACGGCTGCTGTGAACGCGTCGTTGTCGTCGCCGGCCACCATGTGACCGGTTCCCGCGATGTCGACGGTCTCGGCGTGCGGGACGAGGTCGAGGAACTCGGCGACGGTGTCATGGGATACGAGATCGGAGAGTCCCCCGCGAACCAACAGGGTGGGCGCGGTGATCCGACCCGCTCCGAGCCGGAGTGTGTCGACCAGCGACTCGAACTGGTCGGCCCCGTCGGCCGGATCACCGTGAATGGCGTCGAAGCGTGTCGCGATGAACGCTGGATCCCACCGCCACACCCATCGGCCGTCATCGCGGTGTCGAAGCACCTTGCGCAACCCCTCCAGCCGGACCGGCCGTTCGCGATGGGGGTTGTAGGCGGCGATGACGTCCGCGGCGCTGTCGAGACTCGCGAACCCGTCCGGGTGCGCCGACATGAACGACACGATCCGGCGTGCGCCCGCGAACTCCATCCGGGGAGTGACATCGACCAGAACCACGGCTCCCCACAGGTCCGGGGGTGCCAGCAGATGAGTGCCGAGGATGGTCATCCCACCCAATGACGCGCCGACGACGGCAGGGGCGCGATCGAGCTCGAAGTGCTCCCGCACAGCGAGCAGATCGTCGGCGAGATGCTCGATCTCGTACCTGCCGTCGGCGGACCAATCGCTGTCTCCATGTCCGCGTGCGTCGTAGACGATGACCGGGTAGCCGCGTTCGTGGAGGCGCGAGGCCGAGGTCCGCCAGGCGTGGCGGCTCTGGCCGCCGCCGTGGAGCAGGATAACTGCCGGGTGGTCCGAATCGTGGTGGTAGTAATCGGCCGTCAGCATGATCCCGTCACGGGTCGGTACCGACACCGTCGTCATCGCCGTTTTCACGGCCTGGCGTCCGGGTTGGCAATGATGGTGACGGTGCCCTGGGCGGCGCAGACAGCCCTGCCGTGATTCGTGATGTCGATTCGCGCGACACCCGACCGCTTCGTCAGGGCGATGATCTCGGTCGTCGCGACACATGTCCCGTCGCTGACCGGTCGAAGCAAGTTCAATTTGAACTCCGTCGTCGCTACCCAGCAACCACGGGGGATGACCGGGTAGAAGACGACCCCCAGGCAATGATCGACCATCGCCGACAAGCAGCCGCCGTGCAGCTTGCCGAACGGTGTGAGTAGTTCGTCGCGTACGGCCATCTCGGCGATCAGCCGACCGGGGTCGAGCTCGGTGTGGCGGAAATCGAGGTATCCGGACAGTCCACCCGCGGCTGTCGCCGAGGTCAACATCTGTCCGGCCCATTCTTCATCGAACTGCGGGAATTCCATCGGTGTGTGCTCCACCCTGTACGTCGGCCGGTGCTATGGAGACAGTACTGCAAATCTGTCTCAGGTGCAGGGGTCGCTCGCCGAGTTGTCCCCAGGGGGTGGCGTCGGCCCGGGGTCGGCCGTGCCCGTGCTGGCCAGAGCGGGGAGCAGGTAGTGAACCAGGTAGTCGTGCAAGCCGTCACGACTGCGTCGTTTCGGTCCTCGGACGGTGAGCAGGCTGAGGATCGTCCGCAAGATCCACTCGGCGGCGTCATCTACCGAGGTACCGGGCAGTAGGTCGGTCCAGTGTGCGGTGAAGACTGGCCGCAGGAATTCTGTCACCAGCTCGAAGAGTGCGACCGAGGTCTCAGTCGACAGCCCGGTGTCGGCGAGGCGATCGTCGCTGACGAACAGGGCTGCGATCGAGTTGTCCTGTGTCGCAGTCTGAATGGTTGTTTCCACGAAGGTGAGCACCGCCGACCCCAGATCGGGTTCAGCCACGATCCTGGGGCGGATTCGGTCCAGATATCGGCGAGCGGCCCGGAGAATGACACCCGAGACGACGGCCTCCCGATTCGCGAAGGTGCGGTACAGGGTGGCGCGGGAGACACCTGCCTGTCTGGCGATGTCATCCATCGTCGTCGCGGCAGGTCCGATCTGGTCGAAGCAGAACTCCGCGGCATCGAGCAGGCTGTCCGCGGGGTCGCGTCCGGTGGGCGGTCTGGTTCCGGAACGGATCGATTTCATCGTCACGGCACAGAGTATGCCGGTCGTCCGGCACGGTGTTCGGCCGCGGCGCGACCGCCTCGGCGGAGCCACCATGGGTGAAACAGGACGCAAAAATTGTCTCACAGCTGTGTGGTGTCATCGCGTAGCCGGGGGAGCAGGTGCCGACGTGCGAATCGTCGAGCATCATCGGCCGTGTCGAGAGGGATGTGCGCGGAAGGGGTGAGGATGAACGAGAGGATGACCCGGACCGTCAGCTCGGAGACCGCATGCAATTCGCGGTTAGGGCGCACATCGACGAGTTCCCTGGCGAGCTGGTCGGTCAGGAAGCTCGACGCGATCTCGATCAGTCCGCCCGCGTCGACGGTGAGGAAAGGGAGCAGGGACTCGGGCTCGGTCTCGAGCAGCCGGTTGAGCAGTGCGTGCCCGCGGACAGCGGCTAACGTGAAGACGAACCCTTCGACAATCTTGTCCTCGAGCGTCGCCTGTCCGGAGACCTCGCGCTCCAACTCTCCAAGGAACCGGCCGAGCTCGCGCAGTATCACCGCCTCGACGATCTGGTCCTTGCTCGAAAAGTGCCGGTACAGCGTCACGCGGGCCAGCCGCGCGCGGCGAGTGATGTCCTCGACCGTGGTCCGGCTGATCCCGACCACTTCGAACTGCCGGAGCGCCGCGTCCAGGATCCGTTCCGGCGTTCCGGTCGGGGCCGGCGTCCTGATCAGCGCGACCGCTTTCACGAGCAAGCTGGCGTAGTTCATCGCGATGTGATCGTTCCTTCGATCCAGGTCGTGGGTTTCGGGCGTCGATTGTGTCCGATTCTCGCCCGGCTTCTGGGCATTCGTACAATCATCCGCTTCTGTTTGGCTTTGACGTAGGTATTGAAACAAAGATACCGGATATGTACCATTATTATCTGTGGTACGCAATGGAGCGTCCTGGCGCATCGTCGGACTGTTGAGTCAGTGGACGCGGTCGGCAAGAAGTCATCCGTCCGCAGGAACTCCCCCCTGCGTGCCGACCCTCGCGGTACATGAGCGCCCCGGCTTCTCTGCGACGCTGACGGGTTTCGGAGTTCGGAGTGTGATGCGCCCGCTGTCGGTCGCGATCCCCGCGAGCCCGCCGGGATTGGTGTTGCTCGATGGGGCATTGACCGGCATGCTTCGCCTTGTCAGCCGTCCGCGGGATGGAGTCGAATGCGCGCCCGTGCGTGTCGACTTCGAGGACGGGACCGTGGTCGGCGAATGGGTCCGGGCGCCAGGCGTCACGGCGCGAGGGGCCGCGTTGCTCTATATCCACGGCGGAGCGTTCGTCGCTTGCTCGCCACGAACACATCGAGGTGTGACGGCCGAGCTGTCCGCAGCGGCCGGGTTACCGGTGTTCGCGGTGAGCTACCGAAAAGCTCCAAGATTCCGATTCCCGACCGCGAACAATGATGTTTGGCGCGCTTACCGCTGGTTGACCTCGGAAGCAGGTGGCGCTCCGGTGGCCGTGGCCGGCGATTCAGCCGGCGGATATTTGGCGATCGTGACGGCGCTCACCGCCATCGCGGCAAGTCGTCGCGGTGACGGTTACCCGCCGGCAGCGTTGCTCGTCCTGTCTCCGGTCACGGATGCGACCCTCAACTTGGCACGGACCCGAGAACGCAACCGGAGACAGAAGGACCCGTTCGCCGCGGCCGCGGCGGTCAGCCGGGTTGTCGGCCTGTACACCGCGGGTGCCTCGGCGCGGGAGATCTCGGTGCTCGACGCGGATTTCCGGGGTATCTGCCCGATCATGATCCACGTCGGCGGGACCGAAATGCTCCTCGGGGACGCGCGCGCGCTCCACGCCAGAGTGAAGGCCGCCGGAGGGGTGTCCTGCCTCCATATCTGGCCGGGGCAGGTGCACGTCTTCCCGGCTCTGTTCAGGTACTTGCCGCAGGCTCGCATGGCGCTGAGCCTCAGCGGAGCCTTTTTGCGCAATGCACTCGCCGTGGGGGAGGCCCACGCGGCGACACAGTGAGTTCCGGATGCCCGGGTGAGTCGGGTGTCCACAATCGCGAAGGAGTGACGCGATGCCGATCGAATTGCAGCACACTCTGCACACCATCAAGCAGCGCCAGTGGGCGCTTGGTGATTTCGACTGGGAAGAACCCGGGGCCGATGCGATCACCGCCGAGCAACGACCGAAGATCAAACAGTTCATGTCCGACCTCGTGTGGATCGAGCAGGTGGGTTCGCGCGCCTTCGTCGCGCTCGCCCATCAGGCCGAGGACAACACTCTCGCCGAGATCTATCGCTACTTCCACGCCGAAGAGCAGAAGCACGCGAACGCGGAGTTGGCTCTCATGCGTCGGTGGGGGATGCTCGAGGACGACGAGATTCCGGAACCGAACGTCAATATCCGGCTCGCCATCGACTGGCTGGACAACTATGCCGACGACATGCCGCTGTCGGTGCTGGGTTCGGCGATCCCGATGCTGGAGGTGGCGCTCGACGGCGCGCTGCTCAAGTTCTTGCTCGATGAAATCAAGGACCCCCTGTGTCACAAGGTCTTTCAGAAGATCAATGCTGACGAGTCCCGGCATCTGGCGGTCGATTTCCATGTCCTGGACATGATCGGGGCGAGTCCTTTGCATCAGCTGATTATCGAAACGGTCGGAACCGCGCTGCGCCCGTCCATGATCGTCGGCATCCTCACCGGGCTGCCGTTGTTGACCCGCGTGCACGACAGCATCGTCGAGATGGGGCTCGACGAACAGAAGCTCTTCGATGCCATTCGCAAGTTTGGCATCATCGGCGATCGCAGCATCGCGACTCGGCGCAATCCGATCTATCACGTCATCAAGTACTACGGCGAAATGATCATGAACCCGGCCCATCCGTACCATCGGCTGCTGGGGAACACCCTGCTCACCGTTACCGCGCACTATCCGAAGCGGATGTTGGGTCCGATTCCCTCCTGGATCAACGAGCTCACCTTCGAACCGGTTGTCGCGGCATGATCACCCACATCGGAGACGTCGTCAGCGCTGACGTTCCCGAAACGGCCAGGGTGGTGATCATCGGCGCGGGGTTCGCCGGGATCGGTGTTGCGGTCCGGCTGAAGCAGGCGGGGATCGAGGATTTCGTTTTGCTCGAGCGCGAACTCGACCCGGGCGGCACCTGGCGCGACAACACGTATCCCGGAGTTGCCTGCGACATTCCGTCGATGCTGTACTCGTTCTCGTTCGCTCCGAATCCGAGATGGTCGCACGGATACTCCGATGGCGGTGAAATCCTCGCCTACCTTCGCGAGGTAATCAGAGAATACGATCTGGTCGATCGAATTCGATACGGCCGCAACGTTGTTGGACTCGATTTCGACGAAGGTGCCGGAGTCTGGCGAGTCCGGGCGGTGATCGATGGTGGTGAGGAAGTTCTCGAGGCTCGCTCCGTCGTGATGGCGACCGGACCACTGTCCACCGCCAGTCTGCCCAGCATCGACGGCATCGAGGACTATCGCGGCCACACGGTTCACAGCGCCCACTGGAACCCGGACCTGGACGTGACCGGCATGGCCGTGGCCGTCATCGGAACCGGCGCGAGTGCGGTGCAGATCGTTCCGGAGCTGGTGAAGCGGGCTGATCGGGTCGCGGTCTTCCAGCGCACCCCGGGATGGGTGCTACCGCGCCCGCAGTACCGGGTGCCGGATTGGGCCAGGGTGATGTATCAACGACTGCCGCTCACCGAGGATCTGGCACGGACCGCACTCTTCTGGGCTCATGAGGCGATGGGGCTGGGTGTCGTGTGGCCGACACAGCTGACAACATTGTTGGAGCTTGCGGCACGACTGCAACTCAGGATCCAAGTCGACGACAAGTGGACACGACGCCAGCTCACGCCGGACTACCGGGCGGGCTGCAAGCGGCTACTAGTTTCGAACACCTACCTCCCGGCACTGAGTAGCGACAAGTGCAAGCTCTACACCTTCCCGATCGTCCGGCTCACCGAGCGCGGAATCCAAACCGTCGAAGGAGTCGAACATCGCTTCGATGCCATTGTTTTCGCCACTGGATTCGAGGTGATCGGCAAGACCGGCACGCCGTTCCCCGTACGCGGTCGCGGTGGACGACTCCTCGGGGACGAATGGGCCGAGCGCGCGTACGCCTACAAGAGTGTTCACGTGTCCGGCTATCCCAATCTGCACTTCACGTTCGGGCCGAACTCCGGTCCCGGACACAACTCCGCGCTCATCTATCTGGAAGCGCAGATCGACTACATCGTCGAGTCGATGAAGATGATCGAACGCTGGGGCCTCCGATATCTCGACGTGCGGGAGATCGCGCAGGACAGATTCAATGCGGATCTTCAGCGGCGCCTGTCTCGGACGACGTGGAATTCCGGGTGCGCAAGTTGGTACCTGACGGCAGAGGGCTTCAACCCCACGATGTTCCCCGGGCTGGCACGGCAATTTCGTAACCAGATGGAGGAAGTCGTACTGTCCGATTACCACGCGGTGGCCTGAAATCTGTCGGGTGCCCGACGTTCTGATGTGGGGTGTCGGGCACGCGCACCGGGTTGGTTCTATGCCAACTGGACGACCGCCGTGGCCCGTCCGAAGAGGGGCTACCCCCGGTTTGGTTGACTCCTGACCTGTGAGGATTGCTCCTCGCACGGCCACGCCCACGAACAGTTCGATATACCCGTTCCCCGTGACGGCGGGATCCAGGACCTCCTGGCCGAGGCGCGACGCCCGGACCGCCGCTTCGACTTCGTGATCTGCGAATCCATCGAACGGATCTCCCGCTTCACCCACACCGGTACCACCATCGAACACGAACTCCAGCAGCACGGGGTGCGGCTGCTCGCCGCCGACGAGCCGTTCACCCTGGCCACCAACGGAATCCGCAAACAGAAGGTCGCGACTCAGGTCTTGACCCGCCGGGTCAAGCAAAGCATCGCCGAGTTCTATGTCACCGAGATGCTCGAAAAGTCGTGGGACGGTTTCGCCGTCCACACCGAGGCGGGATACAACGTCGGCAAACCACCCTACGGGTATCGAGCGAAACCCGTGCCGCACCCCGTCCCAGCGAAACGCGCCAGGGGACACAAGAAAACACGGCTCGAACCCGACCCCATCCAGGGGCCAGTGGTTCAAAAGATCTTCCGGTGGCGGTGGGAGGAGAACCTGTCCCACCAAGCCATCGCCGACCGTCTCAACTGAACCGCCTGTAAGTGTTTGTGGTGGCTGGCCTGGGGCTGGCTGGCAGGGTGGTGCTGGTTCTTCAGACCGGGTGTGACTCGTGAATCGCCTGG